>DAIPLK010000039.1:0-11400 GCA_036769285.1 Gemmatimonadales bacterium
ACCGCCATCGTGTTCGGCGCCACCGCCACGGGCCGGGACCTGGCGCCGCGGGTCGCGGCGCGGCTCAAGGTGGCCTGTGCCACCGACGTCACCGCCCTCGCGGCCGAGGGCGGTGGCGTGACGGTCACTCGTCCCGTGTATGGCGGCAAGGCGCTCCAGCGCGCGCGCCTCACCGCCTCGCCGGCGATCGTGTCGATCCGGCCGAACACGTTCCCGGCCGTGGAATCCGGGCGGGCAGGCGAGATGGCCGCGATCGAAGCGCCGGCGTTCGTCGCGCGGGTGACGGTGAAGGAGATCAAGGCCCCGGCCCAGGCCGCCCTTGACGTGAGTGAGGCGCCGATCGTCATCTCCGGGGGCCGCGGGCTCAAGGAGGCGGCCAACTTCCGGCTGCTCGAGGAGCTCGCCGCCGCGTTCGGCAACGCTGCCGTCGGTGCCAGCCGCGCGGTGGTGGACGCGGGCTGGCGTGACCATGGCGCGCAGGTGGGGCAGACGGGAAAGACCGTGAGTCCGGGGCTCTACATTGCGGTCGGCATTTCGGGGGCCATCCAGCACCTGGCCGGCATGCGGACCGCGAAGACGATCGTCGCGATCAACAAGGACAAGGACGCGCCGATCTTCAAGACGGCCGACTACGGCATCATCGGCGATCTGTTCGAGATCGTACCCCGGCTCACCGACGAAGTGCGGAAGGTGCGGGGGAGCCAATAGCCGTTCGGCTCGGTCTCGGCCCCGGCGGCGAGACCGCGGTCCTCGACGACGCGGCCCGTGCCACCGCTCCGGGACAGTTCACCCGGCTGACCGACGGCATTACGCACTACCAGACGGCCGGTCCCCCTGGGGGGCCGGCCGTCGTGCTGGTGCACGGCTTCTCGACGCCGCTCTTCGTCTGGGAGCGCACCGCGCCGGCCTTGGCCGCGGCGGGGTGCCGCGTGGTCGCCTACGACCTATTCGGCCGGGGCTATTCCGACCGCCTGCGCGGCGCCTATGGCCCCGCCCTCTACGAACGGCAGCTGGGCGATCTCCTCGGCGTGCTTGCCCTTGGATGGCCGGTCGATCTGATCGGCTTCTCGATGGGCGCCCAGATCTGTGCCCAGTACGCCGACCAGCATCCCGCGCACGTGCGCCGGCTGGTGCTGGTCGATCCCGCCGGCTTCCACGCGTCCACCATGCGACCGAGCCGCCTGGCTCTGCTGCCCGGCGTCGGGGAATACCTCCAGTGGCACGCCGGGCCGGGGGCCATCGCCGACCGTGCGCTCGGAATGCTGACCGACCCGAAGCTGGCGCCGCCGGACTTCCATGGGCGGGTGCTTATCCAGGCGCGGTTTCGAGGCACGGGACGGGCGCTGCTCTCGACCCGCCGGGCGATGCCGCCGGAGGTGCCGGGCCTCTACCGGCGCATCGGCGCCAGCTCGAAGCCGGTGCTGATCGTGTGGGGTCGGGAGGACCGGATCACGCCGTTCGCACATCACGAGCGGGCGCTCGCGGCGATGCCGTCGGCGGAGTTTCTCCCGGTGGACCGGGCCGGACACGCCTCTCACTACGAGCGGCCCGAGGTCGTGAACCCAGCGCTCGTGAAGTTTCTTCAGCGCGCGTCACCCTCAGGATGACTCCCCTGCCTCCCGCACCATCGTCTGGATGCGCTCAACTCCCTCGACCACCGCCTGCTCGTCCGGCCCGAACGAGAACCTCACGTAGTTTCGGAAGCGCGAGGGACGTCCGCTCCGCCGCTTGCCCGGGTTCACGTCGAAGAACTCCCCCGGCACGCAGATCACCTGGCGCTCGAGCGCGTGCTGGAAGAACGTCATCCCAGTGTTGATCGATTGCGGCAACCCCGACACGTCGCCCCACCAGTAGAAGGTCCCCTCGGGCTCCAGATCGAATCGCACGCCGGCGGCCAGCAGCCCTTCGCCCAGGATGCGCCGCTTCTTCAGGAAGGCGTTGCGGATCGCGGCCGTCTCGGCGCGCACGAGCGACGGCTCGAGCAGGGGCACGGCCGAGCGCTGGAGCGGCTTGCTTCCGCCCCCGTCGAGGAAGGAGCCGCTGCTCGACACCGCCTCGATCACCTGCTGCGGGGCCACGATCCAGGTGGTACGCCAGCCGGGGTAGCGCCAGTTCTTCGTCAGCCCGTCGAAGATGACGACCGGGTCCTGGTCCACGTGCTCGACGTGCCTCGCCGCGCTCACCATCCCCGAGCCATCTGCCGTGTCGGCCCAGATGTAGTGCGAGTAGAACTCATCCAGCAGGAGCGAGCACCCCACGCGCCGCGCCAGAGCGACCCAGCCCGCCAGCTCATCGCCCTGGATGACTTTGCCCGTCGGATTGCAGGGATTCGAAAGCAGCAGCGCCGAGAGGCCGCGGCCGGTGATTTCGCGCTCGAGCTCGTCCAGGCCGAAACGGTACCCGGTTCTGCCCTCGAGCAGGATCGGGATGGAGGTGAACAGCTTAAAGATGTCAAGCAGCTCCTCGTAGGCGGTGTAGTCCGGGAGAAAGTGCCCGAGATTCACCTCGCCGAGCGCCGCGACGGCGCGGGTGAGGGACGCGCGGCCGCCACCGCAGATGCAGACGTTCTTCTCCGTGTACTTCGAGCGCTTCCCCTTCCGGTACAGCTCGTTGTACAGCTCGGCCACCGCACGGCGCAGCTCCCAGATTCCGGGTATCGGCGCGTACTCCTGGTCGTCCACGCCGATTTCCACCCGGTGCACGCGCGGCGGCGCGCCGGGGAGCGGTCCGGTTTCCGGCTGCCCCTGCCCCAGGTTGCACCATTCCGGGTGGCCGTAGCGGAACCCGCGCCGGGCGGCCTCCGCCATGACGTAGATGACCCCGGTAAAGGGGACGGGGCGAAAGCCCGGGATGCCGGCCGGAGTCATGGCGGAGAAGCGTAAGCCCGGAGCGTGGCGAGGTACAGGGAGTCCGTCAGAGCAGCCTCCGCCTCACCTGTGCCGCATACCGCTGGTAGGCCGGATACCGCTCGGCCAGCCAGCGCTCCTCCGCCCGTGCCTTTGCGTCGAAGTACTGGAGCGACACCACGCCTACCAGGAGCGCCAGCGTCCAGTTGCTCCAGGCCATCGTATAGCCGGCCAGCACGAGCACGATCCCCGCGTAGATGGGATGACGCAGGTGGGCGTAGGCGCCGGCGGTAACCAGTGGCGCGCCGGGGAGCGGCTCCGTGCCCGGCGTGAGGCTGGGCCCGAGCGACTGGGCTCCCCACGCCGAGAGTCCCACGCCAGCGAGCGCGAGGGCGGCGCCTAGCACACGGATCCACACTGGATCGATGCGGTTGATGGCGTAGTCGGCCTGGCCAAGATTGACGTAGCGGGGGAGCAGGGGCGCGAGCACCGCGACCAGTCCGATGAGCGCGATCTGGCCCCAGACCCATGGGTCTCGCGCTGCCTTGTGGAGGTCCATGAAGCGAAGTTAGCAGGGCAGCGGGCCGGTGTATATTCTGCCCAGCCGTCGCGACCCTTCATGTCCAGGAGCCGTCGTGTCCACGATCCTTCCGATCCGTCACCAGCCGCCACTCCCGCTCGACCGCCTCATCCTGCGCGACCCGCCGAGCGCCGAGGCGATCGAGCTGGACGTGCTCATCGTCGGGGCCGGTCCCGCGGGGCTCGCCTGCGCCATCGAGCTGGCACGGCTGGTCAAGCGCGACCAGGAAGGGGGCGGCGGCATGCCGGACCTCAGCATCGGCGTGCTCGAGAAGGCCGGCAGCCTGGGCGAGCACAATCTCTCCGGCGCCGTCGTGAATCCTCGCGCGTTCCGCGAGCTGTTCCCCGAGCTTCAGCTGGCCGACTTCCCGTTCCGCCAGCCCGTCCCCGAGGAGGCGGTCTACTTCATGACCCGCCGCCGGGCGCAGCGGATCCCGACGCCGCCGACGATGCACAACACCGGATTCTACACCGCGTCGATCTGCGAAATGGTCCGCTGGCTCGGCGAGCGCGCCGAGGGCCTGGGGGTGAACCTCTTTGCCGGTTTCCCAGCGGATGCGCTGCTGGTGGAAGGCAACGCAGTGCGCGGCGTCCGCACCACACCGACGGGGCTCGACCGGGACCGGCGTCCGGGGGCCAACTATGCGGAGCCGACGGATCTCACCGCTCGGGTGACGGTCGTCGCAGAAGGGACGCGAGGGCTGCTCGGACAAGCGTGGCGGGAGTGGCAGCGAGTCGGCTCGCCGAATCCACAACTGTTCGCGCTCGGCGTCAAGGAGCTGTGGGAGGTGAAGCGCCCGCTCGACGCCGTCATCCACACGCTCGGCTGGCCGCTGCCGACCGACGCCTTCGGTGGGAGCTTCATGTACCCGCTCGGCGCCACCCAGGTGGCGGTCGGGCTGGTCGTCGGGCTCGACTACCACGACGCGCGCCTCGACGTCCACGAGCTGCTGCAACGCATGAAGCTCCATCCCCTCTTCCGCCGGCAGCTCGAGGGCGGCCAGTTGCTCGAATGGGGCGCCAAGACGATCCCGGAGGGCGGCTACTATGCGCTGCCCGGGCGCCGGAGCGGCGACGGGGTGCTCTTCGCCGGCGACACGGTGGGCTTCGTGGACGTACCGTCCCTGAAGGGCATCCACTACGCCATGCAGTCGGGGATGTACGCGGCACGCGCGACGTTCGCGGCCCTCAAGGGCGAAGACGTCTCCGAGGCCGCGTTGACGGCGTACGATCGGATGGTGGACGAGAGTTATATCGTTGCCGACATGTGGCGCACGCGGAACATGCGGCTGGCGTTCAAGGACGGGCTCTACGTGGGTGGGGTGAAGGCGGGCCTGATGAGCCTGACCGCCGGCCGCTTCCCCGGCGGCAGGATCGCCATGGCGGAGGACGCGAAGGCGCCGCGCACGACGTCTCCCGCGCAGCCATTCATGCCCGATGGGGCGCTGACGTTCAGCAAGGTGGACGCGGTGTTCAAGTCCGGCAACGCGACACGCGATACCATCCCATCCCATCTCGTCGTCGGCGAGAACGTGACGGGTGCGGTGGCCGATTTCTACTCGCACCTCTGTCCGGCCGGGGTCTACGAGCGGGTCGGGGACGAACTGCGGGTGAACGCGCCCAACTGCGTCGATTGCAAGGCCACTGACGTGCTCGGCCCGCGCTGGACGCCGCGGGAGGGCGGGAGCGGACCCAAGTACCGCGCGATGTGAGCCGAGGCGACTGGCGCCGGCGACGGTGCATACCTGCTGATTGTTGCACCCTCTAAGCTGAATCTTCCCAAGCAGTTCCCTCTGGTCTCAGGAATAGCACTCCGCGCCGCCAACGGATTGGACGGTGTCCGCTTCCTGCGGATTGCGCCCCGACTCCCCGGTTCGCACAATCAGTTAACCTCTGCCCGCCATCAACTTCGCCATCGCCGGGAGGATGCATGTGTGCCCGCAGGGTTTCACTCACCGTCGTACTGCTCTCCGCCGTGACGCTCGGCGGCGCCGGCTCGGTAGGCGCGCAAAGCGCGGTCTCCGCCACCTGGCAGGCCACGCCGGCGTCGGTGCTGAAGGGAGCGCTGCGAGCGGCCACCACCGCGCAGGAGCGCTATCGCGCCGCTAACGGCGTGTATGCCGCCTCCGTCGAGCAGCTCGGGCTCCGGCCCGACGTGGGCGTGCGAGTGGACATCCTTCGCGCGAGCGCCACCGGCTGGCAGGGCAAGGCCGCCTACCGCGGCCAGCCCGGCCGGAGCTGTGTCGTCTTCGTGGGCTCGCTCGAAGGCATCGAGGCCCCGCGTACCGACGGCGACCGGGAGATGGCGGGCGAGGAGGGCATCCCGCTCTGCGACTGGATGCGCTAGGCGCACGCGGTGGCTTCTTTGAGACGGGATGCGGGCGCCGTCGCCCCCGGGCAGACGTGGATCGTCCGGGCCTGGAAGTGGGGCGCGGGGTCGCTATCAGCGGGTGCCGCGCTCGTCTCGATCCTATCCTCGGTGCGGTCGATCACCGGTGCCCAGCAGGTGCGCTGGATCGGCGTCGCCCCCGCCGCAGACACCGCCTGGTCGATCGGCGACACGATCCAGCTCGCCACGACCATCACTGACGGCCATGGCGGGGTACTGCCTGGGGTGAGCGTGGGGTGGAGCAGTATGGACAGCTCCGTGGCGTCGGTGGACAGCGCCGGCACAGTGGCGGTCCAGGGCCCGGGCGCGACCACGATCGTCGCCGCCGCGGGCGGTCGTATCGCGCAGTCGCGCATCCTCGTCCGGCCGCGTCCCGCGGCCATCCGGATCTTCGGCGACAGCCTGCCGCGGCTGGCCGAAGGCAGCACGACCAGACTGGTCGCCCGGGTAGTGGACGCACGTCGCCACCCGGTCCCCGGGCAGAGCGTCACATGGCGCTCCGCCGATCCGTCGGTTGCCGCGATCGACAGTGCGGCCCGGCTGACCGCCATCATGGCCGGCCGCGTCGTTCTCATCGCCACCGGCGGCGATCTCACCGCCGAACTCCCGCTCGAGGTATACCCCGTTCCAGCCACGATCACGCTGCTTGCCGGCGACAACCAGCATGCGCCGGCGGGGCACCGTCTCTCCGGCACGGTCAAGGTACAGATCGTCTCCCGCGGCGGACGGCCGCTGCCAGGTGTTCCCGTGCGGTTCAGCCTGGCCGAGGCCTCGGGCCGTGTGGATCGCGAGAGCGACACGACGGATGCCGGCGGGATCGTGGAAGCCGCATGGACGATCGGGTCCCGTCCGGGCCGGCATCGGATCGTGCTCGCTGTCGAGGGCGACACCTCGATCGCCACCTCGGTCGTGGCCGATGCAGACCCGCTGCCGGAGAACACTCGGATCATGTCGCCCGGCGGGGTGCTCACCGGCAGCGTCGGCCAGGCGCTGCAGGCCCCGGTGGCGGTTCGCGTCGTCGATTCGGCGGGCTCACCGGTCACCGACGTCCCGGTGAGTTGGACGGCCGATGGCGGCGGGGTAATCATCGCGGAGGGGCCTCGCACCGATTCGATCGGTGAAGCCCGCGCGCGCTGGACGCTCGGCCCTCGATCCGGGCCGCAGCAGGCGTACCTGCAGGTGGGCGGTTCGCGGGCCGTGCCGCGGTTCACCGTCGGTGCGACCGCCCTCCCGGGCCCGGCCGCCTCGCTCGCCGCGCCTCGTACTACCTCGCTGCGAGGCGAGGTGGGTCGGCGGCTCCGGGCCGCGGTCGAGTTCCGCGTGGCCGACGGCGCAGGCAATCCCGTGCCCGGGGTGCCGGTGGTCGTACGGCCGGCGAGCGGTTCGGTGAGCGAGCGCGTGCCCATCACCGATTCAACGGGCCGGGCCTCCGTGATCTGGACGCTCGGATCGGCGGCAGGGTCTCAACGGCTCAGCGCCTCGGTGGCCGGAATCGAGCGCCCGCTCGAGCTCACGGCTCAGGCGCGGCCCGGGTCACCCGCCAAAGCGACGCTCGACGGCATTCCGGCCTCGGCAATGGCAGGTCGGCCGCTGGCACAGGCTGTCGCGTGCGTCGTGACGGACGTGTACGGCAATGCCGTCCCCGGCGTGCCGGTGGCCTTCACGGCCCGGGCGGGAAGGGTGACACCGGCCCGAGTCCGCACCGACGCTGCCGGGCGTGCCGAGGCCCGCTGGACGCTGGGCTCGACGCCAGGGGATCAGGTGCTGGAGGCGAGCGTGAAGGAAAGCGGACGACGGGTGGCCGCGAAGGTCCGGGCGCTGAGGCCGGGCAAGCTCAGGTCTCGCCAAGCACCTTGACGATCACCCGTTTCCGGCGCTGACCATCCCATTCGCCATAGAACACCCGCTGCCACGGGCCTAGGTCGAGCCGACCGGCCGTGACCGGGACGATCACCTCATGCCCGACGGTGAGGCTCCGGAGGTGGGCGGCCGCATTGTCCTCGCCGGTCTCGTTGTGGCGGTACCGCGACGGGTCCCAGGGCGCGATGGTTCCCTCCAGCCACTGCAGGATATCGTGCCAGAGACCGGACTCGTGATCGTTGACGAAGACCGAGGCGCTGATGTGCATCGCCGAGACGAGGACCAGGCCCTCGCGAACCCGGCTGGCCTTCACCTGCTGCTCGACCTCATCGGTGATGTCGATGATTTCCTGGCGGCGCTTGGTCTCGAACCAGAGGTAGTGGGTGTGGGAGGTCACGGGGCTACCGCAGCAGTTCTTCCAGCCGCACCGACATCTCGGTCTTCTCATCTCGATACTTCACGATGATCGGCGTGTAGAGCCCGATCCCGGCGCTGTGACCCGGCCCCGAGCGCACCGGGCGCGTGCCCGGGACGACGACCGCGCCCGCGGGGATCTCGAGCGGCCGATCGCCGTCGCGGCGGTAGACCCGGTCATGCACCAGGTCGAACACCGCCGTGCCTCCGGTGAGCAGCGTGCCGGGGGCGAGCACCGCGCGCTCGCGCACGATGGTTCCTTCGTAGACCCCGCAATTGCCGCCCACCAGCACCTCGTCCTCGATGATCACGGGGAGCGCTCCCGCCGGCTCGAGCACTCCGCCGATCTGTGCGGCGGCGGACAAGTGCACCCGGCGCCCGATCTGTGCGCACGAGCCGACCAGCGCATGCGAGTCGATCATGGTGCCTTCGCCGACATACGCGCCGACGTTGATGTACATCGGCGGCATGCACACGACGCCCGGGGCCACGTAGCAGCCGTCCCTGATGGCCGAGCCGCCGGGCACGATGCGGACACCGTCGTCGGGGCCGATCCGCCGGAGCGGGTAGGTGTCCTTGTCGTAGAACGGGAAGGGCCCACCGGTGGCCGCCGGCTGCACGCGGCCGAGGCGGAAGCCGAGCAGGATCCCGGCCTTCACCCAGGCGTTGGCGTGCCATCGCCCGTCGGCGGCGCGCTCGGCGGCGCGCACGGTTCCCGTGTTGAGCGCAGCCTTGAGCTTGAGGAACGCGGCCCGTGCCGCTGCCTCGTCTTCGGGCGGCACCGGCCCGCTGAAGCGCTCGAGCGCGCGCCGGAGCGCGGCCGTCACCTCAGCGGACATGCACGCCCGCGGCCTGGAGCGCGGCTCGGAGCGCGTCGCCCGTCGCGGGGCCGACCGGCACGAGCGGCAGGCGCAGCACGTTCCGGATCTTGCCCATGGCGGCCAGCCCGGCTTTCACCGGCGAGGGGTTGGTCTCGAGGAAGTTCGCGTCCATCAGCGGGAGCAGCCGGTACTGGGCCTCGCGCGCGGCGGCGAGGTCGCCGGCGCTCGCCAGGTGGACCAGCGCGGTCATCGGCCCTGGCACCTCGTTCGACGTGACCGAGATGAGCCCGTCACCGCCGGCTGCGACCACGGCGAACGCCAGCCAGTCGTCGCCCGACAGCACGGCAAAGCCCGGCGGTCGGTGGCGGATGATCTCCATGATCTGCCGCAGGTCGCCGCTGGCTTCCTTGATCCCCAATACGTTCGGGTGCCCGGCCAGCTGCCGCACGGTAGGCGGGAGGAGATTCACGGCCGTCCGCCCAGGGACGTTGTACAGACAGACCGGCCGCGTCGACGCTTCGGCCACCGCCAGGAAGTGGCGGCAGAGGCCGTCCTGCGTGGGCTTGTTGTAGTACGGGGTGGCGCTCAGGATGGCGTCCACACCGAGGGCACACATGCGCTTGGTCTCGTCTACCGCGCGGCGGGTGTCGTTGCTGGTCGCGCCGGCCATCACCGGCACCCGCCCCGCCGCCGTTTCCACCACCGTGGCCACCACCTGGTCCCGCTCGCCCTCATCGAGGGTCTGCGCTTCGCCGGTGGAGCCGCAGGGGACGAGGAAGTCGATCCCCTCGGCGATCTGCCACTCGACCAGGCTGCGGAGGGCGGGAAGGTCGAGCTCGCCGCCGTCGGTGAACGGGGTGACCAGCGCGGTGCCGCACCCCTGGAAGCGCGTCATCCACCCTCCCCGAACAGCATGTCCTCCACCGTGTGCACGCCCGGGTGGCCGGGCAGCCACTCGGCAGCGGCGAGCGCGCCGGCGGCAAAGCCGTCACGACTGCGGGCCTCATGGGCGAGCGTCACCCGCTCGTAGGGCCCGTCGTACGCCACGAGGTGAGTGCCCGGCGTGGCGCCCGCGCGCACCGACGTGATCGGGAACGGGCGGGCGTCGTCGGCCTCACGCATCCGCGCCTGCAGCTGGCGCGCGGTGCCGGACGGCGCGTCGAGCTTCGCAGCGTGGTGCTCTTCCAGTATAAAGGCGTCGAACCCCGCACGCGCGGCGAACCGGTGGGCCAGGTCGTGCGCGGCTCGCAGGAACAGGTGCACTCCCAGCGAGAAGTTGGCTGCGTGGAGCAGCGCGCCCCCGCGCCGCTCGACCAGCTCGGCTACGCGGGAAAGATCGTCCTGCCATCCGGTGGTTCCCGTGACCGTCGGGATCCCTGCCTCGACGAGCCGCTCGAGGTTCGCCACCACCGCCTCCGGCCGGGTGAATTCGACCGCCACCTCCGCCCCCGCCAGCCGCTCGGCCGTGAGCGCCCGGCCCCCGGCGTTCTCCGCGCCGCCGATCACCGCATGCAGCGTGTGGCCGCGCCCTCGCGCCAGCGCCGCCACCGCGCGGCCCATCTTCCCGTCTCCCACGATCACGATGCGCATGCTTCGCTGGACGGTCACCATAGGCGCCTCAGCATGTCCCGAAGAACTCCTGATGGAGACGCCGGACCACGTCCGGACCGTCCCGCTCCTGCACGACGAACGTCATGTTGATCGCCGACGCGCCCTGGGAGATGACCTCGACGTTGGCGGGCTGCACTGCACGGAAGAGGCGGGCGGCGAGCCCCGGGGTCGAGCGGATCCCGATGCCGACGACCGCGATGATCGCGCGATGATGCTCGACCCGGACGTCGCCCAGGTCGGCGAGGTCGCGCACGACCGCATCGAGGCGGGTCCGGTCCTCGACCGTCAGCGAGACGCTCACCTCGCTGCTCGCGAGCACGTCCACCACGACCTCATGGCGCTCGAACACCTCGAACATCGCGCGCAGGAATCCGTAGGCGCCGAGCATGCGGGGCGCCCGAATGTTCACCACGGTGATGCCCCGTTTCCAGCTGATCGACCGCACGGGGGAATCGCCCATCCGCTCCAGCTCGGCCGAGGGTTCGATGATGGTTCCGGGCTCGTCGGGGCGGGTGGAGTTGAGGACGACGATGGGTATGCCGGCACGCACCAGCGGCTGCGCGGTGGCCGGGTGGAGCACCTTGGCCCCGAAGGTTGCCAGCTCGGCCGCCTCCTCGTAGCTCGCGGCCCGGAGTGTCCGGGCCGAGGGGACGATGCGCGGGTCGGCGGTCATGAGTCCGTTCACGTCCGTCCAGATCTCGACCCGCTCGACCTCGAGCGCGGCCCCCAGAAGCGCCGCGGTGAAGTCGGACCCGCCGCGTCCGAGCGTCGTCGGGGTCCCGTCCGCCGTGGCGCCGATGAACCCCTGAGTGACCGGTATGCGCCCGGTTTCGACCAGCGGCTTCAGGCACCCCCGCGCGCGAGCGGTGAGCGTCTGCAG
>DAIPLK010000039.1:11500-13357 GCA_036769285.1 Gemmatimonadales bacterium
GCGTCGGTCACCTTGGCGAGCGCGCTGACCACGACCACCGGCCGATCCCCTATGCGCGAGCGGACGATTCCGATCAACCGACCAATGGCGGCCGCGTCGGCCACCGACGTCCCGCCGAACTTGGCGATGATCATGTGGGCCGGTCCACCCGGCCTTCCGCCACCAGCAGCTCGGCGATCTGGACCGCCTGGCCCGCGGCGCCCCGGATGGTGTTGTGCCCGAGCAGCGCGAGCCTGAGGTCGAGGATGGGGCAGGCGCGCACCCGGCCCACCGTCACCGCCATGCCACGGCCGCGGTCGAGGTCGAGCCGGGGCTGGGGCCGATCTACCCGCATGTCCACCTCGACCGGCGGTGTGGGCGAGGACGGCAGGCAGGCCACGCGCGGGTTGGCGCGGAAATCGCGCAGCACGACGACCGCCTCGTCCGCCGTGACGCGCTTCCGGAAGCCCGCCGAGACCGTCATCAGGTGGCCGTCGATCGTGGCGACCCGGTTGGTGTGCGCGCTGACGGCGAAGCTCGCCGGCACCACCCCGTTCGGGCCGAGGGTGCCGAGGATCTTCCGGCTCTCCCCCTCCATCTTCTCCTCTTCGCCGCCGATGTACGGCACCACGTTGCCCAGGATGTCGAGCGACGGTACGCCGGGGTACCCCGCCCCCGAGACCGCCTGCATCGTGGAGACGAACAGCTTCTCGATCCCGAAGGCGCGGTGCAGCGGCACGAGGGCCAGCACCAGCGCCGCCGTCGAGCAGTTGGGGTTGGCGAGGATGGCGCCCGGCCAGCCTCGGCCCTCCCGCTGGCGGTCCACCAGCGCCAGGTGGTCGAGATTGGCTTCCGGAATGAGCAGCGGCACGTCCGCGTCCATCCGGTGATTCCGCGTGTTGGTGACCACGTGGGCCCCCGCCGCGGCGAACGCCTGCTCGATCGGGCCGGCCACGTCGGCGTCGAGTGCGCTGAACACGATCGCGCCGGGCAGGGGCGGCGCGCACTCCTGGACGGTGAGCGCCGCGATGCGCTCGGGCAGCGCGATCTGCTCGCGCCAGCGCACGATGTCGCCGTACCGGTTGCCCGCGCTCACCGACGACGCCGCCACCGCCGCGACCTCGAACCAGGGATGGTCGGTGAGCAGGTGGATGAACTTCTGGCCCACCGTGCCGGTGGCACCAAGCACGCTGACCGGAATCTTCGCTGTCATGACGCCTCGCGGGCGAGAAGATCGGTGGCCAACCGGACGTAGAGGTCCACGCCGCGGAGCAGGTCGGCCTTGCGGATGTGCTCCTGGGCGGTGTGCGCGACCCGGATCGTGCCGGGCCCGAGCTGGTAGCACTCGCCCCAGTTGGTGAGGAACGGGAGATCGCTCGCGAAGCTCACGACGGTGGTGTCCCAGCCGGGTGGGGCGGCGCCCCCCTTGTGACACGGCAGCTCGACCGGAAACGCCACCGACACCCCCGGCCCGACCAGCGCGTGGATCGCGGCCTTGAGCGGCTCGGTCGGCTCGACCGTGCGGATCAGGATCTGCGCGCTCGCGTCCGGGGCCAGCACGTTCGGCGCGACGCCGCCCCGGATGAACCCGACGTTGAGAGTCGAGGCTCCGAGCAGCGGGTCGCGCGGGAGCGGCAGCCGCCGGATCCGCTCGATCGTGTCGAGCAGCGCCGCCACGGCGCTCTCGCCTTCCTCCGGGTAGGCGGAGTGCGCCGCACGGCCTGCCGCGCGCAGATCCACCCGCAACGATCCCTTCTGCCCGATCGAGAGCCGGTTCTCGGTCGGCTCGCCGTTTACCAGGTACCGGCCGCGCGGCCCCAGTTCGGCGGCCATGCGGGCACCATCCGAGCCGTTCTCCTCACCGACCAGGAACAAGAG
>DAIPLK010000039.1:13457-20336 GCA_036769285.1 Gemmatimonadales bacterium
CGGCGGCCATGCGGGCACCATCCGAGCCGTTCTCCTCACCGACCAGGAACAAGAGGCCGATCCGGCGCTCACCTCGGGACGCGAGCCGCTCCGCCGCCGCGACCATCGCTGCTGCAAGCCCCTTGGCATCGCAGCTCCCGCGGCCGCGGATCGCCTCCGCGTCCTCAGAGAGCGGCACGTAAGGCGGCACGCAGTCGAGGTGGGTCGAGAACACGAGGACCGGCGATTCACGGAACGCGAGCAGGTTGTCCCGGCCCGGCGAGACCGGTTGCCGGACAATCCGGTAGCCACCCCGCCGGAGCGCGGCGTCGAGCAGATCCGTCGCCGGCCCCTCGGACCCGGTGGGGGTCTCGAGGGACACGAGCGCACGCGTGAGCTCGAATGGATCTGCGAGTGCGTCCATGAATGCAAGCGCCCCGCCGGCGACGGGCGCGGCAGGGCTCCAGTTGGTGAAGAGAGGCGGAAGCGCCCCCAGCCAGGTACAATTGATCAAGGCGCAAGTTAGGGAAAGCGCCAACGCGCGGCAAGTAGCTCCAGCGGCAGGAGGTTCCCGTGTGCGTACGCCTCGGGCTCGTCGCCCCGCTCCTCGCGGTCGTGCTGGCCGGCGGGTGCGGTGAGACGGTGATCAGCATCTCTTCCGACGGCCGGATCGAGGTGACCGTCAACACGACCGGGGCCGACGTGGACACGGATGGCTTCAGCGTCAGCGTGGACGGTGGGACGGCGCGGTTCGTCGCGGCCGGCGGCTCGGTCACACTCGCCGACCTGAGCCCGGGGAGCCACAGCGTCCTCCTGACGGGCCTGGCCGAGAACTGCGAGGTGGACGGCACCAACCCGCGCACGGTGGTGGTTGGATCGAATGGAACGGCGACCGTAGCGTTCGCGGTCGTCTGTTCGCCCGCGACGACGAGCGGCTTCCTCATCGTCGTCGCCACCAGCGGGGCGCCCGTGGATCCCGATGGCTACCAGCTCGCCGTGGCCGGCGGCGGCACCCGGGTGATCGCGGTCGACGCGACCGAGGTGTTCACGGGGCTCACGCCCGGCGTGCACCTCGTCACGCTCAAAGACGTGGCCGCGGGCTGTGCGCTCGCCGGAGGCAACCCGCAGCCGTTCACCGTCGTGGCGGGGAAGACGGTACGGGTCATGCTCACGGTGAACTGCGGGCCGGCACCCTGAGGGCCTCCTGCGCCGCCCGCTGGCCTGCGTCCACGTTCACGAAGAGCAGCAGCAGCGCGCCTACCGCGAAGAACCCGATGACCGACAGGATCGCGTTCCGGCTCGAGCCGGTGGCGGCGATCGTGCCGGCGAAGATCAGCGGGCCGAAGATCCCGGCGAACTTCTCGAAGATGCTGAAGAAGCCGAAGAACTCGCCGGACTTGTGCGGCGGGATCATGCTCGCGAAGAGCGACCGGCTCAGCGCCTGGGTGCCGCCCTGAACCATGCCCACGAGACCGGCCAGCACATAGAAGTGAGCCGCTGTCCGCATGAAATAGCCGAGGATGCTGATCGCGGCGTATGCGAGGAGACCGAGAAAGATCGAGCGCTTCGCGCCGATCCGGCCGGCCAGAGTGCCGAAGAGGAACGAGCAGGGAATGCCCACGAACTGAACCAGCAGGATCGCCCCGATCAGCGCGCTCCGTTCGATCCCGATCTCGGTCCCGTAGGCGGTCGCCATCTTGATGATGGTCTGGATGCCGTCGTTGTAAATCAGGAAGGCCAGGAGCATCAGAAACGCCTGGCGGTAGCCGCGCAGCTCGCGGAACGTTTCGCCCAGGCGGACGAAGGCCACTCGGACCGGGTTCTCTCCGCGGTGCTCGCCCGCCTCCATCCGCGCTGGCGGCTCCGGAACCCGGCGGAAGAGCGGCAGCGAGAAGCCCAGCCACCAGATGGCCACCGAGACAAAGGCCAGCCGCACGGGCAGGGTCGCGTCGGCTTCGCTGAGGCCGGGGCCGCTGGGGAGCCCGAACCATCCGGGCCGCTGGATCCACGCCAGGTTCAGCGCGAGCAACAGCCCGCCCCCCACGTATCCCAGCGCGTACCCCGCCGTCGATACCCGGTCGATCTCCTCCGGGCGGGCGATGTGGGGCAGCAGCGCCTCGTAGAACACGAAGCTCCCTGCAACGCCGACCAGCACCAGAATAAAGAGCCACGACCCGAGCTCGAAGTCGCCGGTGTGCACCATCGCCAGGGCCGCCGTGGCGAACATGCCGAGCGCCATGAAGCCGGCCGTGAAGCGCTTTTTGGACGCTCCGTAGTCGGACACCGCCCCGAGCACCGGCGACAGCAGCGCGATGATCACGAGCGCGATCGAGTTGATCGTCGCCAGGCGTTGCGTGGCGGCGCTCTCGGGCATCCCGGCGCCTGCCACCTTCACGAAGTAGATCGGAAAGACCGCGACCATGATGGTGGTCTGAACCGACGACGCGGCCCAGTCATACATCGCCCAGGCCCGCAGCTCGGGGCGGTCGAGTCCCAGACGCGAGAGCAGCGAGAGTTGGGGCATCCCGGAAGATGGGCGGTGAGGACCCGGGAGCAACCCTTCCCGGGCGCCCGACCGTCGGCCGGTGGCGGGCGGGATCGACGTGTGGGATGAGCCGTAGGGAGCGTTCGAGTCACCCTGAGCAACGCGAAGGGGGCATGACCAGACTCATGCCCCCTTCACTCCGTTCAGGGTGACTCGTTCGCCGCTAGGCTGCCGCCCGCGCGTCCCGCGCACTCCGGACCAGCGACAACCCGACCGCGCCGCCGAGCATGCACAGGATGACGCCGAGGCTGACCACGATCGGCACGTGCACCCAGGCGCTCAGCACCATCTTCCCGCCGACGAATACCAGGATCAGCGCCACGCCGGGCTTGAGGTAGGCGAACCGGTCCATCATCCCCGCCAGCACGAAGAAGAGCGCGCGCAGCCCGAGGATGGCGAAGACGTTGGAGCTGTAGACCAGGAACGGGTCGCGGGTCACCGCGAAGATCGCGGGGATGCTGTCGATGGCGAACACGAGGTCGGACCACTCGACGACCAGCACCACCAGCAGCAGCGGCGTGGCGAGCAGCCGGCCGGTGCCGGCCCGGGTGAAGAATCTCGTGCCGTCGTACCCGTCGGTGACCGGGAGCAGCCGCCGTGCCAGACGGACGATGGGGTTCTTCTCCGGCTCGATCCGCGCCTCTTTCTGGACTAGCATCTTGAGCCCGGTCAGGATGAGGATCCCGCCGAAGACGTAGATGATCCACTCGAACCGGGACAGCAGCAGTGCCCCCACGGCGATCATGATGAACCGCATCACGATCGCGCCCAGGATCCCCCATTTGAGCACCTTCGGCTGCGCCTCTGACGGCACCCCGAAGTAGTTGAAGATCAGGATGAAGACGAAGAGGTTGTCGACGCTGAGCGAGAGCTCGATCAGGTAGCCGGTGTAGTACTCGAGGGCATGCTGCGCCCCCTCCCGCCACCAGAGGAAGAGCCCGAACAGGAGCGCGAAGGCGATGAGCCCGAGACTCCAGCTCATCGCCTCCTTCATCGTCAACACGTGCGACCGGCGGTTCAGCACCCCCAGGTCGATGACCAGGAGGGCCACGACCAGGCCGGTGAAGCCCAGCCAGACGGCGAGCCCGTGTTGGCCCACTTACCGGCCTGCCGCCATCGCTTCCAAGCGCGCGACCCGCTCCTCCGTCGGCGGGTGGGTGCTGAAGAGACCGGCGAGCCCGCCGCTATGCGCCGCGAGCGGGTTCACCTGCGCCAGGGGGGCGGCCGCCGGAGCCACCTGCATCGGAATGCGATGGGCCAGCGCATCGAGGCGCCGGAGGGCGTTGGCCAGCGGGATGGGGCGGCCCAGGATCTCGGCGCCGACCCGGTCCGCCTCGAACTCGCGCTGTCGCGACACGGCGAACTGGATCAGCATGGCGCCGATCGGCGCCAGCAGCAGCAGCGCGATCTGTGCGAAGGGATGGCCGTCCTCGTCGCTGCGCCCCCCGCCGAACATGATCAGATACGGCAGGTTGCTGATGGCGCCCGCGATCCCCGCGGCCATCGTCGTGATGAGCATGTCGCGGTTCTTGACGTGCGCCAGCTCGTGCGCGATGACCCCTTCCAGCTCCTCCTGCGGCATGTACTTCATGATCCCCGTCGTGACCGCCACCACCGCATGGTCGGGGCTCCGACCCGTGGCGAAGGCGTTCGGCTGCTCGTGGGGGGCGATGGCCACTGCGGGCATCGGCAGGCCGGCACGCTGGCGCAGCCGGTCCACCATCCGGTAGAGCTCAGGTGCCTGTTCCTCGGTGACGACATGCGCGCCGTACATCCGGAGCACGATGCGGTCCGAGAAGAAGTACATGATGAAATTGAAGGCGCTGCCCAGGATCAGCGCGAGCACGAGGCCCTGCGATCCCCCGAGTAGCTGGCCCGCGAGCAGGAACAGGCCCATCAGGCCGGCCATCAGGACCAATGTCTTGATGTTGTTCATATGCTCCTCTGTCTCTCCTGCTGATGGTGGGGCCTAATGAAAAAGAGCGAGACCCCGTCCGCTCCGCTTTCGCGTGGACGAAGGTCTCGCTCTGATGCGCGGGAGACCGTGTCTCCCCCGACCCCGCTGGACCGTGCCCGAACGAGCCGGACAGTCTTGACGATCCAGTCGTCCGCCTGTCGGCGGATGAGCTACTCCCCTTCTAATGGGAATGAGTCTAACCGGCTCTCAGCCGGTCGTCAAGCCGTCGCCGGGCAACGACTTGCGGCCGTCAGAATGGGGGCGCCTCCTGGTGGATCGGGTCGTCGAACAGTAGCGTCTGGACGACACTTCCGGCCGGGGTCTCGAACTGGCCCTCGGGGATGACCAGCAGCGCGTTGGCGAGCACCATCGAGGTGAGAATCCCGGAGCCCTGCGGTCCGGTGAGTCGGGCTTCGGGACCATCGGGACCCTCGCGCACGATGCCGCGGAGGAAGTGCTGCAGCTTCGGCTTGAGAGCCACTCGCTCCGCCATCCGGACACGGACTCCGCGGCGGAAAGCCAGGGCGTGGCCGCACATCTTGCGGATCGCGGGGCGGACGAACAGCTCGAACGTCACCATGGTGCTGACCGGATTTCCCGGCAGGCCGATCCACGGAATCGCGCCGAGTAGCCCGAAGCCCACCGGAGCGCCCGGTCGCATCCGCAGCTTCCAGAACCGCAGCTCGGCGCCAAGCTCCTCGAGCACCGAGCGTACATAGTCGTGCTCGCCGACGCTGATGCCGGCCGTGGTGACGAGCAGATCGCAGTCGCGCGCGCGTCCGAAATGCTCGCGCAGGCTCTCGGGGGTGTCGCGCGCGATGCCGAGGTTCACCGGCTCCCCCCCCGCGCGCCGTACCAGCGCGACCAGGGTGTGCGTGTTGCTGCTTGCGATCTTCCGCCCGCTCAGGATCTCCTCGGGCCGGTCCACGTCCACGATCTCGTCGCCGCTGCCGAGAATCGCCACCCGAGGCCGCCGATAAACGAGGGGCTGCGCCACCGCCAGCGACGCCAGCACCCCGAGCGGTGCGGGTCCCAGCGCGGTCCCGGCCGTGAGTACGGTCACGCCCCGCCGGATGTCCTCGCCCAGCCGGCGGATGTTCACGCCGACATCGCGGTCCCGCACGATGGTGACGGTCTCGCTGCCCTCATCGGTGTCCTCTTGCCGGACGACCGTGTCCGCGCCGTCGGGGAGGGGCGCCCCCGTGAAGATCCTGGCGGACTCGCCGGGGCCAATGGCACGGGTGGGGAACGCGCCCGCCGGTAGCTGTTCGACCACGCGCAGCCGCACCGGCCGCTCCGCCGACGCGCCTCGGACGTCGTCCCCCCTGGCGGCGTAGCCGTCCATGGCGGAGTTGGCCCAGGCAGGGATGTCGATGGGGCTGACGACATCCTCGGCGAGCACGCTGTCGAGCGCATCGTCGAGCGGCACGCGCAGCGCCGGCTGGCGCCGCACGTCGGCGAGGATACGGTGCGCCGCCTCGGCGGCCGACAGGGGCGCGCTCACGGGTCGATCGCCTGGGCACGCTCCAGGGTCAAGGTGGCGAGCAACTGGAGCCACATCGTGTCCTGGAACCGGATGACCCGGCAGGTGGCAGTGAAGTCGAGGTCGTCCGTCACGATAGCGGCCCAGCGGTCGGCCTCGGTGGAGGCGGGATCGTAAATGGGGACGTCCGCCACGGCCGGGCGGAAGACCTCGATCTTGGGCAGCGGTGCCCGCTTGTACCCCTCGGTCAGCACGATGTCCGCGTCGGCCAGATATCGCCGGGCCAGCGCCACCGGGTCGTATTCGTCGGGGGTGCGCTCGAACAGCACCCTGAGACCGGGTGCCGCGATGAGCACTCGCTCGGCGCGCCCCTCGTGAAAGTGGCGCCAGCTGTCCGAGCCGGGCCGGTCCACGTCGGCCGGATGATGCGCGTGCTTGATCGTCATCACGCGCTGCCCGCGCCGCGCCAGTTCGCTGGCGAGCGCCACGGTCAGCGTGGTCTTTCCGGTGTTCTTCCGGCCGATGATGGAGAGGATGCGTGTCGACGCCACAGCCCGTCCGCGCGTGCGAGATCGTCCGCGGTGTTGACGTTGAAGAACAGGAGCTCGGGATCGCCGAAGCCCCGGACCTCGGACAGAGGGAGGATACCGACAGAGATGAGCGGGTGGAAGCCGATGGCGCGAAGGTCGCCCGCGTCGAGGGTGGCGGCGATGGCCTCCCGGCAGGCGGGACCGTAGGCGGCGCAGAGCGGCT
The DNA here is from genome assembly GCA_036769285.1 of Gemmatimonadales bacterium. Taxonomy (GTDB): domain Bacteria; phylum Gemmatimonadota; class Gemmatimonadetes; order Gemmatimonadales; family GWC2-71-9; genus CAVVWJ01. Next base: position 20,175 of record DAIPLK010000039.1, read on the forward strand.
CGAGGCCCCGGCGGCCGGCGCTCTCCGGCAGGACCGCATCGTGGCCGGTGAGCCCCGCCGCCAGTGCCCGCACGAGCGCCACCGACACGAAGGGCATGTCCCAGGCGACGCAGACTACGGGGGCCGGCGCTTCCAACACCGCCGTGTAGATCCCGCCGAGCG
>DAIPLK010000040.1:0-19945 GCA_036769285.1 Gemmatimonadales bacterium
AGTTGAACATCACCAACTACTCCGGCCTCCGAAAGCAGGACCTGATCTTCCGCATTGAGCAGTCGCTCCTGGACTCGGACACCGTCATCCGGGGCGAGGGCGTGCTGGAGATCCTGCCCGAGGGATATGGCTTCCTCCGCAGCCAGGATTGGAACTACCTGTACGGCCCCGACGACATCTACGTCTCCCCCAGCCAGATCAAACGGTTCGACTTGCGGACCGGCGACACGGTCATGGGACAGGTCCGCCCGCCGAAGGAGGGGGAGCGATACCTGGCGCTCCTCAAGGTCGAGCAGGTCAACTTCGACGAACCGGAGAAGACCAAGCACCGGATCGCCTTCGACAACCTCCGGCCGCGCTACCCGGACTCGCGGATCCGCCTCGAGCGGAAGAACGGCGACCTGAGCATGCGCGTGGTGGACCTCCTCTCGCCGATCGGCAAGGGCCAGCGCGGCCTGATCGTGGCGCCGCCCAAGGCGGGCAAGACGATCCTGATGCAGAAGCTCGCCAACGCCATCAGCGAGAACCATCCCGAGATCGTGCTCATCGTGCTGCTCATCGACGAGCGGCCCGAAGAGGTCACGGACATGGAGGAGAACGTCAAAGCGGAGGTCATCTCCTCCACCTTCGACGAGCCGGCCGACCGGCACGTCCAGGTGGCGGACATGGTCATCGAGAAGTCGAAGCGCCTGGTCGAGCACGGCCGGGACGTGGTCATCCTGCTCGACTCGATCACCCGCCTGGCACGGGCGCACAACGTGGTGGTGCCGCATTCGGGCAAGATCCTCTCGGGCGGCGTGGACGCCAATGCGCTGCAGAAGCCGAAGCGCTTCTTCGGCGCCGCCCGCAACATCGACCAGGGTGGCAGTCTCACGATCATCGCGACGGCGCTGATCGACACCGGCAGCCGCATGGACGAGGTGATCTTCGAGGAGTTCAAGGGCACCGGCAACATGGAGCTGGTCCTCGACCGCCGCCTGGCCGACCGGCGTATCTATCCCGCGATCGACATCCAGCGCACCTCGACCCGCAAGGAAGAGCTCCTGATGGACAAGGACGAGCTCAACCGGGTCTACCTCCTGCGCAACTTCCTGGCGGACATGCCGCCCGTGGAAGCGCTCGAGTTCCTGCTCGAGCGGATGAAGCGCACCAAGAACAACAAGGAGTTCTTCGCCACGATGGCGCAGTAGGCAGCGGGCCGGTGGCGCTCCCCCGGGCCGGCCGGCTCATCGCCGTGGATTGGGGCGACGTGCGCATCGGCCTCGCGCTGAGCGACGAGTCCCAGGTTCTGGCCTCCCCCCTCGACACGCTCGTCCGCCGCGCGGGCAAGCGGTTCCCCATGTCCCGCTTTCTGGAGCTGGTCGCCCAGCACCACCCCGTCGGCGTGGTCGTCGGCCTGCCGCTGTCAGGCGAAGGTGCCGAGGAGCGGGGCGCCGCGGCTGCCCGTCAGATGGCGGAGGCAATCACGCGCCGTACCGGCCTCCCGGTCGAGTTGTGGGACGAGCGCATGAGCACCGCGCGCGCGCTGGCTGCCATCCGGGAGCAGGGTGGCAGCACCCGTGGCCGCCGCGAGGAGGTGGATGCGCTCGCAGCGGCGGTGGTGCTGCAGCACTTCATGGAGGCGAGGAGGGCGGAGAGGGCGACGAGGACGGAGCAGTGAGGTTCGCTTCGCTCAGGACGACGGCTGCGGCCCCGCTCCTCGTGCTCTCCGTCGCCTGCGCCGGCACCAACAACGCGACCGAGCGCGTCACCCTCCCGCCCGGCGCCACCTTCGCTGCCGTCACCGACACCCTGGCGGCCCACGGGATCATCGGCGACCGCCGTGTCTTCAAGCTGCTGGCCCGCGTGCGCGGCGTCGACCGGTCGGTCCAAGCCGGCATCTACGAGTTCCCGCCGGGCACGTCGCCCTGGAAGGTGCTCGACGTGCTGAACAGGGGTGCGGCGGTCTCGCAGAAGTTTACGGTGCCCGAGGGGCTCACGCTGTCGGAGGTCACGGCGCTCGCGGCCGAGCGGCTCGGCGTGGCCGAGGACGCGATGCTCGCCGCCGCCAGGGACGGGGCCGCCGCCAGTGCCCTGCTCGGCTTCCCGGTCAAGTCGTACGAGGGGTTTCTCCGCCCCGAGACTTACACGCTGCCGATGGTCATCCGGGGCGACGAGCTGGTGCGCATCATGGCGGAAGGATTCAAGGAGGGTTGGGAGCCCGGCTGGAGCGCAAGGCTCGATTCGATCGGGATGACCCAGCTCGAGCTCGTCACCTTGGCCTCGATAGTCGAAGGCGAGGCGCGGGCCGACGACGAGCGCGAGACCATCGCCGGCGTGTACCACAACCGGCTCAGGATCGGCATGGCGCTGCAGGCCGATCCGACCGTCCAGTATGCGATCGCTCTGGTCACCGGCAAGCGGAAGCCGCGCCTGTTCGAGAAGGACTACCAGTTCCCGTCCCCCTACAACACCTACCTGCACCCCGGCCTGCCGCCCGGTCCGGTCAACTCACCGAGCCACCGGAGCCTGCAGGCCTCCCTCTATCCCGCCCAGGTTCCCTACCTCTATTTCGTTGCTGGCCCCGACGGACGGCACGTCTTCGCGAAGACCTACGCCGAGCATCTCCGGAACATCGCCAGAGTCCGCCGGGTCAGGTAGCCGCCCGCCCACGTTCCCTCAGCCGGAGACGCCGCGCCGCCACGCCTCCGCATACGCGGCGGTGGATGCCTGGATGTCGTCGCCCCCGAGAATCCCCGAGGCGACCGCAACGCCCGACCCGCCCGCGTGGCGCACGAGAGGCGCGTCCACCGGCCGCACCGCGCCGATCGCAACACACGGTTTCCCATGCGCCAGTCGCGCGATCCCCACGAATCCTTCGGGGCCGAGTCCGGTGCCCGCATCGGCCTTGGTGGTGGTGACGCGCCACGGCCCGACGCCCCAGTAGTCGGCCTCGCCCGCCTCGGCGGCCTCGGCGGCGGAGCCGACCGACGCGCCGATCACGAAGCCGGGTGGGGCGATCCGGCGTACCAGCGCGACGGGGAGGTCATCGGGGCCGAGGTGCACTCCAGCCGCGCCCGCCGCGATGGCGACGTCCGGCCGGTCGTTCACCAGCACGGGAACGGCGAGCGTTGCCACCAGCTCGCGCGCGAGCGCCACCAGGTCCCGCGCGGTGGCCGCCTTGAGCCGAAGCTGCACCGCGCTGGCGCCGCCGGCCGCGGCGGCACGAGCGAGCGCCACCACGTCGCGGCCCGACACGAGACGGTCGTCGGTGACGAGCATGAGGCGAACCAATGACGCTACATTATCTGCCATGATGACCCCTGCGCCTCGCCTTCAGGGCATTCGCGGCGCCACTACGGTGAGCCGCAACGATGCGTCCGAGATCCTCGCCGCCACCGACGAGCTGCTCCGCGCGCTGATCGAGGCCAACGATCTCGCGCCGGACGACATCGTGAGCGGGCTGTTCACCGTCACGCGCGACCTCGACGCCGCGTTCCCGGCGCGCGCCGCGGAGGAGTACGGCTGGAACATCGTCGCCCTGCTCCACGCCACCGAGATCCCGGTGCCGGGCTCCCTCCCCATGTGCATCCGGCTTCTGATCCACGCCTACACCACGCGCGGCCGGGCGGAAATCAAGCACTGCTATCTCCGCGGGGCCACCGTCCTCCGGCCGGATCGGACTTGACCCCGGTGCGCGTCACCGCGCGCGGCGCCGAGCGCTGGGTGCGGGGGCATCCCTGGATCTATCGCAGCGATGTGGTGGACGGGCCGGCGCCGGCAGGGCTCGTGCCGGTGCACGATCCCCGCGGACGGTTCGTCGGCCAGGCGCTGCATTCTCCCGCGTCCGAGATCCGTCTCCGGCTGCTCGAGCGCAGCGATCGCCCGGTGGACGCCGCCTGGTGGCGGGAGCGGCTGGCGGCCAGCGCGGGCCGGCGCAGGGGGATCGACGCCACCGCCTGCCGGCTGGTCCATGGCGAGGGCGACGGACTCCCCTCGCTCGTGGTGGACCGGTACGACCGCTGGCTCGTGGTACAGATCCTCTCGGCGGGCCTCGAGACGCTGCGCGACGAGATCGTAACCGCGCTCGGCGAGCTGTTCCGGCCCGAGGGGATCCTGCTCCGGAACGACGCTGCCGCCCGCCGGCGCGAGGGTCTCGACGAGACCGTGACCCTCGCGCGAGGCAGTGTACCCAGGGAAATCGAGGTGCGCGAGGGTGAGGTCCGCTATCTGGCCGCACCCTGGGACGGGCAGAAGACCGGTGCCTTCCTCGACCAGCGTCCCAATCGCCTCCTGGCCGGGGCTCTCGCCGCGCCCGGCGGCCGGGCGCTCGATTGCTTCGCCTATCACGGCTCGTTCGCCATCCACCTGGCCGGCCGCGCGAGCCACGTCCTTGCCCTGGACATGAGCCGCGACGCGCTCGCGCGTGGCGCCGCAAACGCCGCGCTCAACGCCATCACCAACATCGAGTGGCGGGAGGGTGATGCCTTCGAGACGCTCCGGGCGTTCGCGCGTGAGCGCGAGCGGTTCGACACGATCGTCCTGGACCCGCCGGCGTTCGCCAAGAGCCGCGGCGCGGTTCCCGCCGCCCTGCGAGGCTACCGCGAAATCAATCTCCGGGCGATGCGCTGCCTCTCCCCCGGTGGCGTCCTCCTCACGGCGAGCTGCTCATTCCACGTGCGGCTCCCCGACTTCATGACCATGCTGGCTGACGCCGCCGCCGACAGCGGCCGCCGCATCCTGCTGCGCCGGGTCCTCGGCCAGGGCGAGGACCACCCCGAGGTCCTGACGGTCCCGGAGACCAGCTACCTCAAGGGGGCCATACTTCAAGCCGACTGACCCGTCGCCGGCTTTCCGGCTTCCTTCGCGTTGACACCGCTGCGCCCGCTGATGAGTTTGTAGCGATGCTCCATGACGATCCCCCCGCCCCCTTCGACGACACGGCAGTGACCTCTCGAGGCATCCTCGACGAGGCCGCATGCTGAGCGCAGCGCAGCTGCGCGAGATGCGGCAGCGTCGGCGTTCTCCCTACTCGGACAAGCAGTACTATCAGGAGTACATCCTCGAGCGAATCGAAAACTACAAGAACTCGATCAGCCGCGACGAGCTGCTGCGTCTCGGCGACGAGGCGGCGGCCGAGCTGCAGACGGCTGCCGAGGGCCAGTTCTTGCTGACCGAGGTGCTGATGCTGGAGTCGGTGGACCGGCTGATCATGAAGCGGCTCTCGCTTCGCCCGTATAGGCGGTGGCGGCAGCAGTTCCTCAAGGTCCGCGAGGCCCAGCGCACGCCGACCCACTGGGGACTCGAGCCCACTTCCCCGCTCGCCCGGCTCCTGCCGCGGATCGAGCCGCGGGACACCACCCTCGTCGTCGGCAGCGGGGCCGAGCCGGCTGCATACCTCCTCGCCGCCCACGACGCCGTAGTCACATTCCTCGCCTGCGATCTCGGATGCGTGGAGCGCGTCGAGTCGCGAATGGCGGCGGAGGCGCTCGGCAGCCTGTTCGAGGCCTATGTCGCCCAGCCCGGCCCGTCGCTCCCCCAATGCGTGGACATCGGCGACGCCCTCGACCTCGTCGTGCTCGACCCCGGCGCGCTCACCGATCTGACCGCCACCTGCCGGAAGCAATTCGTGGCGCAGCTCCAGGAGCGCAGTCGACCGGGTAGCATCCATATCGTTCTGCCATCGTGCCCGACGCTCGCCCCGGAGGCGTTCCTGGTGCTGTACGACGGATGGACGGTGGAGGAGGACGGCCGCCGCCGCCGCCGCTCCGGCAGCCGCCGGCCGGACGGACTGGCCCTGTCGAAGCCGGCGTGTCTACCGGACACGGAATCGCGCCCATCGACCGAGTCATAACGACGCGACCGGTCGCGGAGTCAGGTTGCCATCTAGTTGATTCTCAAGGACTTCATGAGGCACCCCGGCGCGGCACGAGGGGTGCCTTTCTCATGGGCGCTCCCAGCGTCAACCCGGATCGCAAGGACTGCAACCATGAGCTCGGCTCCACTCCTCGCCCCCACGTCAGCCGTCGGTATCGTGATCAAGAGCGGCGCCCCGGCTCCCAAGCCGGTCCGCTTCTGGGCCTATCTGTGGGCAGCCGACGAGGAAGCCGCCGACGATCACTGGCATCAGCGCGTCCCCACCGAGCACGCCGCCTGAGCTGCGAGGGCCGGCCGATCACTGGGCCGCCCGAAACGCCCCCGGACCCCGGTCCGGGGGTGTTTGTATTTCAGGAGTAGCCCTTGCCCCCACCCAGGGAGAGGTCTAAACTCGATCGAACCACTCCTCATTTACCGCAGACTCGATCCGCATGCCGACTCTCACGCTGAACGGCACCCCCGTCCCCTTCGAACCCGGCGCCACGATTCTCGAGGCGGCAAGGGCGGCAGGTGTCGACATCCCCACACTTTGCTGGTACCCCAAGCTGCCGATCGTCGGCAATTGCCGGATCTGCCTGGTTTCGGTCCAGGGTCAGGGCAAGCTGCTGCCCGCCTGCGCCACGGCGGCGGCCGACGGCATGGTCGTGGAGACCGAGTCGGAGCCGGCGGTGGAGAACCGGCGCGGGGTGCTGAGCTTCCTGCTCGAGCGCTATCCCGGCGAGCACCTGTCGAACGGCGGGCGGGCGCGACCGCGGAACGAGTTCGAGCGCTATGTGGTGCAGTACGACGTCCCGGTGCGCGAGTACCACGAGCTGCCGCTCCGCAAGGGCGACGAGCGGCCGGGCGACGTCATGATCCAGCACGACATGAGCACCTGCATCCTCTGCACCCGCTGCGTCCGGGCCTGCGAGGACATCCAGGAGGTCGGGGTGCTCGACGTAAGCCTGCGCGGCGAGCATGCCCAGATCATTGTCGGCGGCGATGGCGACCCGGACCATGCCGGCTGCACCTGGTGTGGCGAGTGCGTCCGCGTGTGCCCGACCGGCGCGATCTTCGAGTTCATCCCCAAGCAGCGGTTCGGCTCCGACGCCGTGCGCCACCCCGACAAGGTCGTCCGGTCCGTCTGTCCCTACTGCGGGGTGGGCTGCCAGCTCGATCTCCATGTGAAGGACGGGGAGATCATGCGCGTCACCTCGCCCTCCATCGAGGAGTACACGCCGAACCAGGGCTCCACCTGCGTGAAGGGCCGCTTCGGCTACGACTTCCCGATGCACCGGGACCGGCTGATGGTCCCGCTCATCCGAAAAGGATGGACGCACGACGGACAGAGGTGGGTGTGGACCGGCGAGTGGCCCCGGCATCGCGAAGGGCCGTGGCGCACGATCGAGGAGATGGGCGAGCGTGACAAGCCGCGCCCCCCACGCCGCAGCGTCGGCAAGCCGCCGCAGACCGGCCTCCCGATGCTCGACGACAACGACGTGCGCGACCGCGTGGCCACGCCGGCCGCATGGTACAGCGCCTTCCGTGAGGCCACCTGGGACGAGGCGCTGAGCCTCACCGCCCAGGAGCTGCTCCGGATCCGCGACACGCATGGGCCCAAGGCGCTCGCCGCGCTCTCCTCGGCCAAATGCAGCAACGAGGACAACTACGCCTTCATGCGCATGGTCCGCGCGGCCTTCCGCACCAACAACGTGGACCACTGCACCCGGCTCTGCCACTCGAGCTCCGTGGCCGCCATGAGCCGCGCGCTCAACACTTCGGCCGCGTCCGGCTCGATGCGCGAGCTCGAGGAGGCATGCGACGTCATCTTCATCTCCGGCGCCAACACGACGGAGACCCATCCGGTGTTCGGCGCGCTCATCAAGCGGGCCGTCAGCCAGGGCGCCAAGCTTATCGTGGCGGACGTACGGCGGACCGAGCTGGCCGAGCTGGCCGATGTCCACCTTCAGATGCTGCCGGGCACCGACGTGGCGCTCTACAACGCCATGCTGCACCACGTCATCGAGGCCGGGCTATGCGACACGGAGTTCGTGGCCGCGCGGACCCACGAGTTCGAGGCGGTGAAGCGGAGTGTGCAGGGCTACTCGCCCGAGGTCGGGGCCAAGATCACCGGGATCCCGGCGGACGTCATCCGGCGCGCCGCGGAGTTGTATGCGCGCGGCCCCCGGACCTCGACGCTCTGGGCGATGGGCCTCACCCAGCACAACACCGGCACCGACATCGTCGCCAGCCTGCTGAACCTCATGCTCGCCTGCGGGATGATCGGCAAGTGGGGCGCGGCGATGATCCCGATCCGGGGTCAGAACAACGTCCAGGGCGCCAGTGACGTGGGCGCGATCCCGTTCGCCTACACCGACTATCGCCCGGTGACCGATCCCGCCAACCGCGCCGAGTATGCCGCCGCGTGGGGCGTACCCGCCGAGTCGCTCGCCCTCGAGCGCGGCATGATGGTGACCGAGATCGTGCAGGAGGGCAGCCCGATCCGGGGGATGTTCATCATGGGCGAGAATCCCGTGATCTCGGATCCGAACATCGCGCACGCGGAGCACTGGGTGCGCGGGCTCGAGTTCCTCGCCGTGCAGGACCTCTTCCTCACCGAGACGGCGCGCTGGGCGGATGTGGTCCTGCCGGGCTCGTCGTTCGCCGAAAAGGCCGGCACCTTCGTCAACACCGACCGACATATCCAGCTCACCGAGGCCGCCTTTGACCCGCCGGGCCAAGCACGACGGGACCTCGACATCCTCATCGAGCTGAGCAACCGGCTTGGCCTCCCGACGCCATGGCGGACACCGGCGGATGTGATGCGCGAGATCGCCGCCGTCACCCCGTCGTGGCGTGGCGTGAGCCACGAGCTGCTGCAGCGCCGTCGGTCGATTCAGTACCCGGTGCCGACACCCGACTCCGAGGGAAGCTCGTTCCTCTTCGCCGACGGCTTCCCCACGTCAGACGGCCGCGCCAAGTTCGTCCCCGTCGAGTTCCTTTCCCCCGACGAACTGCCGAGCGACGACTATCCCTTCTTTCTCAACACCGGCCGGCAAATGTACCACTGGCACACCGGCACCATGACCCGCCGCTCGGAGGGTCTCGACTCGCGCGAGCCGGTGCCGATCGTGGAGATGAACCCCCGCGACGCCCTCGACATGGGCGTCGGGGAGGGCGACATGGTCCGGGTCTCCTCCCGGCGCGGGAGCATCCTGATCGGCGTGCGGCTGTCCGAGCGGCAGGCGCGGGGCCAGATCTTCATCCCGATGCACTTCCGCGAAGCGGCCGCCAACCTCCTCACCAATCCACAGCTCGACCCCTACGCGCGCATCGCCGCATTCAAGGTGAGCGCCGTCCGGATCGAGCCGGTGCACGAGGTCGCTGCAGTGTGACCCGCCGGGCCCCAAGGCATCGCCAGGAGTCACCCTGAACGGAGTGAAGGGGCCATGACCCGTTACATGGCCCCTTCGCCTTGCCCAGGGAGACTCGGGCTTATATTCCGCGCGTCTTCATCCCGAGGCTCGATGCGCGCAGTCGTCAAGGCAGCTCCGGGCCCCGGCATGGCCCTGCAGGACCTCCCCGTTCCCCAGTGTGGCCCCAGCGATGCCCTCATCCGGGTGCGCCACGCCGGCGTCTGCGGCACCGACCTCCACATCTGGGAATGGGACAGCTGGGCGAGCAACCGGCTCCGGCCGCCGGTGGTCGTGGGCCACGAATTCGCGGGCGAAATCGTGGAGCTCGGCCGGGAGGCGGAGGCGGCCGATCTGCTGGCGGTGGGGGATCTGGTCACCGCAGAGGGTCATATCGTTTGCGGGCACTGCCTGCAGTGCCGCCTCGGCGCGGCCCATCTCTGCCAGCGGACCCAGATCATCGGCGTGGACCGGGACGGCGCCTTCGCGGAGTACATCGCGATGCCCGCCTCCAACGTCATGCGACTCGACGGCATCCCGACGGAGGTCGGCGCCATCATGGACCCGCTGGGGAATGCCGTGCACACGGTGCTCGAGGCGAACGTCCCCGGCAGCACCGTGCTCGTGCTCGGCTGCGGCCCGATCGGCTGCTTCGCCGTCGGTGTCGCGCGAGCGGCCGGCGCGTCGCTCGTCGTGGCCAGCGAATACAACCCGATGCGTCTCGAGCTGGCGCACCGGATGGGGGCGCATGTCACGCTCAACCCCAGCGCCGACGACGTGCTCGCCCGGGTCCGGGAGTTGACCGGCGGCGACGGCGTGGATCTCGTCTGCGAGATGAGCGGCCATCCGAGCGGGCATGCACAGGCGTTCGCGGCCGCTCGACTCGGCGGCCGGGTCAATCTGCTGGGCACCCCGAGCCGCACCACTGAAGTGGACTTCGCCCGTGACGTCATCTTCAAGGGCCTCACGCTCTACGGCGTCACCGGCCGGAAGATGTACGAGACCTGGCACCAGATGCGGCGATTCCTCCGCGCGGGGCAGCTCGACCCCCGTCCCGTCATCACCCACCGCTTCCCGCTCGAATCGATCGCCGAGGCCATCCAGGTCATCAAGGACGGCCAAGCCGGCAAGGTGATCCTGGAGATCGGCGCATGAGCACCCCCTTCGACCAGCGGCTCGAGGCCGAACTCGAGCAGTTCATCCGCGACGGCGTCTACAAGCGGCTCAATTACCTCGACAGCCCGCAGGCCGCGCGGGTGAGGATGGAGGGCCGGGGCGAGGTCATCATCCTGTCCTCCAACAACTATCTCGGGCTCAGCAACCAGCCCGAGGTGATCGCCGCCGGGAAGACGGCGCTCGACCGCTGGGGCGCAGGGACGGCGTCGGTGCGGTTCATCTGCGGCACGTACACCGTGCACCGGTCCCTCGAGGCCGCCTGTGCCCGGCTCGTCGGCACCGGCGCCTCCCTCAGCTTCGTGAGTGCCTGGAACGCCAACGAGGCGCTGCCCGCCACCCTGTTGGGCGAGCAGGATCTCGTCATCAGCGACCAGCTCAACCATGCCTCGATCATCGACGCCACCCGGCTTGCGAAGGCGATCACCAGGTGCCAGACCGCCGTGTACAAGCACGCGGACCTGGGCGACCTCGCGGAGAAGCTTTCGGCCGCACGGGACCGCCGGTTCAAGATGGTGATCACCGACGGCATCTTCTCGATGGAGGGCTCGATTGCCAGGCTGCCCGACCTGGTGGAGCTCTGCCGGACGCACGATGCGGTGCTCGTGGTTGACGACTCTCACGCCACCGGCGTCCTGGGCGAGCACGGCCGCGGCACCGCGGAGCACTTCGGGCTGCTGGGCGAGATCGACATCATCACGTCCACCTTGGGGAAGGCGCTTGGCGGCGCGGCGGGCGGCTTCGTGGCCGGGTCGGCCGCCGTCTGCGACTACCTCACCCAGCGCGCACGCCCGCAGCTGTTCTCCAATGCCCTGCCACCGACGGTGGCGGCGAGCGCCCTCGCGAGCGTCGAGTTCCTGGAGGCCCACCCCGAGCGCGTGGCGATGCTTCGGGCCAACGCGCGCTACTTCCGTGAACGTCTCCTGGAGCTCGGCTTCAAGCCGCTCCCCGGCGAGACGCCGATCATCCCGGTCATCCTCGGCGAAACCGCCGCCGCGATCAAGCTGAGTGATCTGCTGCTGGCGGAAGGGGTGTTCGTGACGGGCTTCGGCTATCCGGTCGTGCCGCACGGGCAGGCGCGGGTGCGCTGCCAGATCTCGGCGGCGCATACGCGCGACGACCTGGACCAGGCCCTGGCGGCATTCCGCAAGGTGGGCCGGCAGCTGCGTCTGATCTGACGGCCGTCCTTCGCGCCTTCCCCCTTGGCCCCGACCTTGCACCTCCACCCCTTCCGACGGGTGGGGACGGCCCGGCGACGGCTTTTATAAGCTGCTACGCAGCATGCAGTTAGCTGGGTCACCGCTCCCTCCCCGATCCCGCGAATTCCGGCAACATCCCGCATTTTGACGTACCGTGCCGACTGGGGAAGCGGTAGCCGCCAGGACCCGCCTGGCGCGGACACCTTACGGAGGTAGTCTGTGATGCGCATGCTCATCCGAAGCATCCCGGCCGCAGCGCTGATCCTGTGTCTGGGCAGGTCCGATCTGGCGGCCCAGCAGCCCGGGAACGGCAACTTCCAGTGGTACATCGGCGGGCAAGGCGGCGCGATGTTCTTCAAGACGCCGACCCAGGACCGGTCGGCCATCCCGACCTTCGGCGGTCAGGCGCTCATCGTCGCCAAACGGACCGGACTCATGCTCTCGTTCGAGGAGGGCGTCGGCTCCGACGAAACGAGCTCCTACACGGACGGCAACGGCGTGCAGGCCGTGACCTTCAACGACATCCGCAAGTATTCCGCGATGCTGATGGCCTTCCCGATCCGGGCCGCCGCGCAGCCCTACCTCGGCGTCGGCTACGGCATCCTCCACGTGGTGAACCCGACGCCCGGCAGTCCGCTCGCCTTCCAGAGCGACGCCGCGGAGCTCGGCTCCTTCGGCTTCGGGAGCTTCGTCGGAGGTGTGCAGTTCCAGGTCGGCCGGTTCATGGCGTTCGGGCAGTATCAGATCACGACCAGCCCCTCCACCAAGTCGGTCACCACCAGCGACGGAACCTTCCTGGCGGTGGGCCGCCTGCTCGACGGCCCGACCCATACCTTCAGCGGCGGTCTCCGGATCGGGCTCGGCAGCGCGCGGGAGGGCGTTCGCAGCGGCGGGTATTGATTGGCGGCAGTGCGACGGCACGACGGGCGAACGGGCAGTGGATCGGCTGATCCACTGCCCGTTTCGCGTGCGGTCGTAGGGCTCAGCTCTCTCGCCGCGCTGCCCTCGAGGTCCACGGCGACCCTCCGATGACGAACCGGAGCGGCCAGTCCGCGGCCTTGGTGATGCCGATACGCGGCGTCGCCCGCGCCAGCGGCGGAGCCGACCCCTCGTGGGGGTGGACGGTGATGCCCGACCGACGCATCGACCGGCCGTCCTGCTCGCGGGTGATGGCGAGCGCCTGACAGAGCCGCCCCGGTCCCGAGCACAGCTGTCGATCCGGCACCCCGCCGCGCCGCTCGCGCATCACCGGGAGTCCGCTGACCGGCTCGAGCGCGCGGAGCAGCACCGCGCTCGCCTGGCCCGGGGCGAGACAGACCAGATTGGCGCACCAGTGCATGCCATAGGAGCGATAGACGTACCATGTGCCGGGCGGGCCGAAGAGCGCCTCGTTCCGTGCGTGGCGTCGGTGGCGGTAGCCATGCGACGCGGGATCGTCGTACCCGAGGTAGGCCTCCGTTTCCACGATGCGACCCGCGGTCCGGCATTCGCCGAGCGTGGAGATCAGGATCGCGCCCAACAGCTCTCGAGCGACGAGCTCCGCCGGGCGCGCGAAAAACGAGACGGGCAGCGTGGCTGCCCGTCGGGTCGCGCTCACTCGGCCTTCTTCCTCACCCGCGGCCGCGGCCGCGGTCGCTTGGGTTTCGAGGCAGCCGGGGTCGCCCCGGCGCCCGCGTCCATCGGCGGCGCGGCCGCGGCCGTGGCCGTGGCCTTCTTCCTCGGCGTGCGCCCACGGGACGGTTTCTTGACTACCGGCCCCGTCGGGGGTGCGTCGGGGGCCGCGGGACCGGCGGACGGTTCGGTTATGGCAGGGGCCTCGATCTGCACTACGCCGATCAGGGGGATCTCGCCGGGCCGAAGCGGACCGCGCGAGCCCCGCCGGAAGCGGAGGCCCGGCCGCTGGCCGTCTTCGCGGCTGCCCTGGTCAGCCACGGCCACGGCTCCCGCGATGGCAGGCTCCTCTGGCCCGCCCGGCACGGGCGCTGCGCCGCCCGCCCCGCCGACAGGTCCTGCGATGGCCGGGACCACCGAAGTGCGGTGCGGAGAGATCTCATACTCACCCTCGCCCACCTTCCGCACGTCGGCGACCTCGGCATCGTTTGCCTGCCGCAGCAGCCGCGCGAATCGACCGGCGTCGAGCAGCGCATCCTCGCGTCCGTTGAGGGCGACCATGCGGAGCCGGAGCGCCTCGTGGGGCACCGGGGCGCGCAGCTCGCCGAGCGCCTGGGTCAGGAGCTGGAACGCGCGCGCCAGGGTCAGTGCACCCTCGGCGCCGCGCCCGCGGGCCGGCGCCGCTTCACGCGCTCCTTCCCGACCGCCCTCCTCCGCCCGCTCACCGCGCGCGGCCGGCCGATCACGCCCACGGCCGCGGCGGCTGCGCCCCCGGCGTCCGTTCTCGTCCCGCGGTGCCTCGGCGCCATCTCGTGCCGGCCGGCTCGGAGCGGCCACGACGGCCGGCACCCCTCCCGCCGCCGGCGCCACCTCGTACTGCCCGTTGTCGAGCTTGGTGACGTGCACGACGCCTCGCTGACCCGCCTCGACGACGAACTTGCTGAACCGGTTGAAGCCCGCGTTGCGCTCATCGAAGTTGGGGTCGATCTGCTGCATGACCTGCTTCAGCCGGTCCGAGCGCATGACGTCGCCGTTGCGCGCCATCTGGGCCACCGCCTCCCCGGCCAGCTCCCACGGGTCGCGCTGGGTCGAGGGGGTATCGACTTCCTTGGTGAGCCCGGCGAGGTCGTTGTACGAGTAGTACTCGTCGCAATTCTGGATGAGGAGGTCGCTCGCGCTCTCGCGGATCCCCACGCCGATGACGTACTTCCCATACTCCTTGAGCTTGATCACCATCGTGGAGAAGTCGCTGTCCCCGGAGAGCAGAATGAAGGTCCCGATCTCGGGCCGCGTAAAGACCAGCTCGATGGCGTCGATGGCGAGGCGGATGTCGGTCGCGTTCTTCTTGCTCGACCCGAAGGCCGGCGCGAAGATGAGATCGATTGACGACTCGGAGAGTGGAACGATGTACTGCGGATAACGGCGCCAATCGGCGTAGGCGCGCTGGACCGCCACCTTGCCCTTGATGATGTCGCTGTTGAGGAGAGTCCGAAGCTCCTTGGTCAGGTCCTTCTGGACGCCTAGGGTGACGTTGTCGAAATCGATGAGCAGGGCGGCGTTCGGCGCGTGCACTGGAGGCTGGCTCAAGTGCCGGGCGGGCCGGATCAACGGTCGGTTCACGTAGTAGCGCTCAGTTCTGGGATCCTCCACCCCGCGCGACCCCCTCGACGCGCCTGGCCGGACCCGGGAAGCGGCAGGGCAACGAGGAGATTGCGAGGTCGGGAGCCCACCAGGGGTCGTCGCTCGCAGGCCACCGGGAGGAACGGTCGCATCGACGGCTGCGCGCGAGGTCGGCCGGGTCGCCGGGGCGCGCGAGCGGGAACGTTCCGGAAGTGGCCAGCCTGAACAATTTATGCGAGATGGGGAGGCCCTGGTAGTGGGCGGGCTCAGCCGAACTGGGGCTCGCCGGCCAGAGGGAGATCGAGGACGAAGTAGAACCGGGTCCCGAAGCCGGGCGCCGTTTCGACCTCGAGGGCGGAGCCCATCGCCTCGACCAGCTTGCGGCAGA
Organism: Gemmatimonadales bacterium; assembly: GCA_036769285.1. Classification (GTDB taxonomy): domain Bacteria; phylum Gemmatimonadota; class Gemmatimonadetes; order Gemmatimonadales; family GWC2-71-9; genus CAVVWJ01. Next base: position 15,240 of record DAIPLK010000040.1, read on the forward strand.
TCGAAAGGCCCAGCCCCGAGCCCGAGAAGGCGTACTCGCCCGGCTTCTGGCGCCGGCGGAACGGCTCGTACAGGGTGGCCATGCCTTGCGGCGGGATGCCCCGGCCAGTGTCGCGCACCGAGAACTCCACCGCGCGCGCACCGGTGTCCCTGGCAATCACCTCGACGAATCCCTCGGCGGTGAACTTGAGGGCGTTGGTCGTGAGGTTGAGCAGCACCCGGCTCAAAGCCACGGGATGCCCGATCCGGAAATCCGCCTCCGGCGTCGCCAGCCGTACCGTCAGACTCTTCTCTTCGGCGATCGGCTGGACGATGTCACGGACCGACTCGAGAATGTCCGTCACCGAAAACGGAATCGGATCGAGATCCACCAGGCGGTCGCCGCCGCGCGCCAGCTCGATCACGTCACTCGCCACGGAGCTGAGGCCGAAGGCGGCGCTGTAGATCAGGCCCAGCTGGCGCTCCTGCACCGGGTTCACCGGCCCGCTCCGCGCCCGCTGCAGGGTCTCGGCCAGGAACAGGATGGAGGTAAGGGGGGATCGGAGATCGTGCGCCACCTCGACGACCAGCTCGAGCCCGTCGGGACCGGAGAGCCGGTCGGCGAAGTGCTGAGACCAGTCGGCCTCGAGCCGCTGGCTCACCTGCTCGATGGCACCGAGCATCGTGAGGAGCTGCCCTGGCTCAGGCGAGGGCAGGGCCTGGGCGCGCTCGACGAACGCGGCCCGGATGAGGCCGACGAGACGCCGTGACAGTGCATTCCGCGGAAGCGCGGCGAGGTCGGCATCCTGGCCGCTCGCCTGCCGGCGGACCGCGGTGCACAGCAGCGCCAGGTGGGCGGTGACCTCCTCCATCCCCGCGGAGTGCTCGACCGCGCGCTCCCACTCGGATTGCGCCCAGAGCACCGCCTCGCGCAGCGCCTCCCACAGCTCGGGTGCGATCGCGCCGCCGGCCGGGCCGTCCGGATCCCACACCCGCACCGGCGCAGTCCCCGCCGCCCGACGGCGCTCGCCGCTCGTGGTGCCGGGCAGGGCCGTCTCGGGTATCACTCAGGCAACCCCGGGCTCTCGTCGCGGTGGAAGGCGTGCTTGTCCATCAGGCGGTAGAGCGTGGTGCGGTCGATACTCGCCAAGCGGGCGGCCTTGGACATGTTGCCGCCGGCGCGGGCGACGAGCCGCGTGAGGTATTCCTTCTCGAATTGGGCCACCACGCGGTCCTTCGCGCTGTGGTACGCTTCATCCATCACGGCGGAGGTCACCACGCTGTCGGCTGGCCATTCCGCGCCGTCGTCGTACACCGGAATGTCGTTCGGCTGAATGATCTGATCGGGCTCGGCCAGCACGGCCACGTGCTCGATGACGTTCTGGAGCTCCCGAACGTTGCCTCGCCAGGGACGCGAACGCAAGAACCCGATGCTCGCTTCGCTGAGCCGCGGCACCCGATCGCCCATCTGGCGGTGGCGCTGCCAGTAGAAGGTGAGGAAGTGGTTGGCGAGCAGCGGGATGTCCTCGAGCCGCTTGCGCAGCGGCGGCAGCTTGATCGGCACCACGCGGAGCCGGTAGAAGAGGTCCCCGCGCAACACGCCCGAGTCCACCGCCTCCTGGGGCTCCCGGTTGGTGGCGGAGATGAAGCGCACGTCCACCACCGCGTCCTGCTGCTCGCTGCCGACCCGGCGCACCACGCCATCCTGGATGACCCGGAGCAGCTTGGCCTGGAGCGGCATGGTCATTTCGGTCAGCTCGTCGAGGAAGAGCGTGCCGCCGTTGGCCGTCTCGAGCAGGCCGGGTTTGTCCCGGTCGGCGCCGGTGAACGCCCCTTTCCGGTGGCCGAACATTTCGCTCTCGAGCAACGGCTCAGGCAGCGCTGCGCAATTGATCGGGACCATGGCGCGCCCCGCGCGCCGGCTGTTCTGGTGAATGAACTGGGCGATGACCTCCTTCCCGGTCCCGCTCTCGCCACTGATGAACACCGAGGCATCGGTCGCAGCCACCTTGCGGGCCAACTCCACCGCCTGGCGGAACAGCGGCGAGATGCCGATGAGGGCGATCTTGTCGCTGTGACCGTGCTGCTTCATGAGCTGAACCCGGAGATCCTGCGCTTCGCGCGACATCATGACGGCGTGCGAGGCGCGCCCGATCAGCACCTGGAGGTGGGTGGCGCTGAACGGCTTCGGCAGGTAGTCCCAGGCCCCAGCCCTGAGCGCTTCGATGCTGCTCGTGACGCTCGGGTTCCCCGTCATCACCACCACGATCGTGTCCTTGAATGCCTGGAGCGTGGCTTGGAGGATTTCGAGCCCCGAGACCTGCGACATGTACAGGTCCACGAGAATGATGTCGAACTTGCGGCGCTTGACGGTGTCGAGCGCCTCCTCGCCGCGGCCGACCAGTGTGACGTTATAGCCGTCCATTTGGAGCACGCTGGCGCAGCTCTCGCGCAGCGTGCGTTCGTCGTCGACGACCAGAACGCGGATGCTCGCCTTGACTTCACTGGGAATGGAGAACGGGTCGCGGGATGCCGCGTCCGCAGGCGCTGAGCCCGGCCGGTCCTGGTGGGCGAGCGGGTTGGACATCCTGGACTCCTGGGGCAGGACCGCAGCGCGGTCTGTGGGTGCGCTCACGGCACCGCCAGGGAGGCGGGGGACCCCTCCGGAGCACCTGGAATAGTAACGTTTGTACAACAGGCTGCAGCGGATGTCAAGCAAATGCCGCGCCAACACAACAACCATGAGCGCAGATCACGCTACATAGCGTTGTTCCGAGCCTACACTTAGGTGGGTTCAAGGGCCTAGCTGGGGTACTGGAGCGGCACCTGCTCGAAGGCGCGGACCCGCTCCTCGGCCCCTGCCTGCCTGAGGTCGCGAAGCGCGGTGGTTGCACGAAGCAAGAGTTCGATGGCATCCACGGTGGACTCGGCGAAGTCCTGGACGGCGCAATAGCCGGCCTTGACCCGCACCGAGCGCTCGCCGCCCCGGACCGGAATACGGGTGGCTTCCACGGCACCGCCAAGCCGGCCGACGAGCCGGACCGCGCCGTCGGCGCCGGTGGCGGGGGCGATCACCGCGAACTCCGCCGGCCCGAGCCGGCCGATCGCGTCGGAGCCGCGGCCGACCTGCCGGAACACCGCTCCCACCTGGTCCGACAGCCGCAGCAGATCGTCGTCCGGCGCGTCCTCATCCGTCTCCGGCTCACTCTCGGGTGCGAACACGACGCACGCGAGCGCCTCTCGCCGCCGCAGGGCGTCCGAGCCGATCTCGCGCGCGCGGCGGGCGAGCCCGCGCATATTGTACAGCCCAGTGCCGGGATCGAGGAGGATCTCATCGCGCAGTAGGTCCACCTGCCGCTTGGACTGGAGAAAAGTGCCGAGCTTGAGCAGGAGGGCCTCACCGTCGAGCGGCTGGCCAAGGAACTCCCAGGCCCCGCAACGATACGCCTCGAGCCGCTGGGTGCGTCCCGAGGGCCCCGACGTGGTGATGACGATCGGCGTAGTAGCGCTGAACCGGGGATCGCTGCGCAAGGTGCGGCAGACCTCGAATCCGTGGATGTCCGGCATCTGCGCGTCCAGGATGATGATGTCGGGCTGGGACGTGCGGGCCCGGTCGAGCGCCTGCTGCCCGGTGTAGGCCCGGAGGACCGAGTAGCCGTTTGGTCCGAGGATGCTCTCGAGCGCGCGCGCGGACCATTCCTGATCGTTCGCGATCAGCACCGACGGGGAGGCGAGCGCCTGGTCTCGAGTGTCCATTGAGTTCAGCCGGGGTATGAGGGGCGGCGATGGAGTCCTGGACCTGGAATGCAGGACTCGTGCGGGCCCGCCGCGAATCGACAATCCTATGCAAACAGTGACGTTTGAACCCAGGATGCGAGGTCGGCCAGCCCGGGACGGCCGGAGCCGCGCCACAGTTTCCGTGGTCGCGCGCCACGGAGTCGATGGGGAGAAGGTTGTGGCGCTGGAACTCGAACCGGTGTGGCCCTGGAGCAACGACTCAGGGAGGTGCCCCGGCACCATCCCGACCGAACTATAATGGCTAACGTTCTATGGAGCAATGGCTTAGACAGGTGCAGGCAGGCGCGGGCGCTGTGCGCATGGATGGCGGATATTGCGGCGTCAAATTTGAAGCCAATTGCGCCCGACCCCACGGCACACCTAGCACTTACGTGAATGTGGATCTGCATGGCCTATCATCCCGGACAGAACTCGTCTTCACCGGCGGGCAAGGGAACGCCCGACGAGGCTGTGACCACCCCGGTCGCCGGGGAGCCGCCGGCCGAGCCGACCGTCGAGCGGTCGCGGTTCAGCCAATGGCTGGCCAGCTTCGGGTTGGGCGAGTTGCAGAACCCGCTGCTGACCCGCACCCGGCCTCCGGTTCCACGGCGGCGGACCGGCTAACCGGCGGGGAAAGGTGAGAAGCATCACGGGGAAGTCGCTCCGGACCCGTTAAGGTAGCGACCGACTGTTCTCGACTGACACTACCAGAGCTCCGAGCTAGCCAGAATATGGGTACTACCTCTTCCGAATTCCGCCGACGACACTTCGCCGTCTCGCTCGGGGCGCGACGCAGCCGTCAGGCGTGGTTGCGCGCGCGCGCAAGGGCGGTCCTCCGGGTCGGCCGCTCACTGCCAGCTGGGTCATGGGAATGGCTGCATCGGGCCGCGAACATGACGCTGGCGCTCCTGGCGCTCATCTCGCTGCTGCCGGTGTTCGTGCTGCTGGCGG
>DAIPLK010000001.1:0-6515 GCA_036769285.1 Gemmatimonadales bacterium
TGGGTGATGGACCAGACATAGGCCGCCACTGCGCGTACGTCGTCGTCGGGCATGTTTGACCAGCCGCGCATCGGCATCGGCTTGCCGGTCCACGTGCGGTGGGCCGAAATCCCCAGTTTGATCTGCTCGATGAGCCACTCGTACGTACCGGGGCCGTGTAGCCAGAGCGCGCCGGACAGCGCCGGGCCCTCATCGGTCCCCCTGGCCTCCTGTCCGTGGCAGCCTGCGCAGTTGGCGGAGCCGTGAAAGAGCTGCCGACCCCACGCGATGCTGCTGTCGGTGACTCCGGCGGGGAGCGGACGAGGGTTCACCTGCGCCGAGACAGGGGCCGCGGCGAGCAAGGCGGCGGAAACCAGGTACAGACCTCGTGGGAACATGGCTACCTCCGACACACGATACGGCGCGTGCGGTGAAGGAAGAATGAAGAGGAGCGGAAGGTGACCGAGACTCTTGATCGCGAGACCCTCCCCGCCAGCGTCAAGCTCGCGGCAGGGCTGTTCATGGGCTATGGCGTGATGACCTTCATCAACACCACAGCGGTGCTTGCAGGAGCCGGATTGGCGGCGCCGCGCGGGTGGCTGCACGCCACGTTCCACCTGGCGGGGTCGGCCATGATTGCGTGGGGCCTGCTGCACCGGGCCCGGTGGGCGCAGGTCCTCGGGCTCGTGCTGGCTGGCGTTTGGCTCTTGGTGGGCATGGTGACGACCCTCGTGGTCGAGCGTTGGGACGTATACTGGCTTCCTCCGAGCAGGTTTCAGCTTGTGCTCACGGCATCGCTCATATGTCTGGGCTCGGCGGTTTCCTTGCTGCTCACGCCGTCGGCCATGGCAGCCTTCCGACGGCCCGCCGGTTGACTCAGTCGTGCGGGCAGCCGCTCGAAGCTCCGAGGCGTTCCATGGGCCTGCGAATCGCGGTGTTCGCCGCCCTGGTGCTTGCGTCGGGCCCATCCGTCACTGCCCAGACTCCGGACAGCACGGGGAAGAGCGTGGCGGCAGCGCAGGACGTCGCGGTCGCGTGGCTCCGCCTGGTGGACCAGCGCCGCTACGGGGAAAGCTGGGACAGTGCAGCCGGGATCTTCCGGGACGCGGTGACCCGCTCCGCCTGGGAGGCCGCCGTCCGGGAGGGCCGCGGTCCGTTCGAGCCGTTCAGCGCCCGCCAGCTCCTCGGCGCCTCCGTCCAGACCAGCCTGCCCAATGCGCCGGCCGGCGAATACGTAGTGCTGCAGTACCAGACCAAGGTGCGCGGCGGCAAGACGGCCATCGAAACGGTGACACCGACCAGGGACAAGGATGGGCGCTGGCGGGTCGCCGGGTATTACGTCAGGCCCGAGTAGGGCTCGGGCGAAGGCGGGGATGTGCCGTTAGTCTTCACGCATCGCCTTCACTTACGGAGAGATCATGCAGGAGCATCCCGAACCCGAGAGCCCCCCGGCGCCCGTCTACGATCCGGTCAGCGAGCGGTTGCTTCGCGCCCGGACCATCATCATCAGCGGTGAGATCACGCAGAAGCTCGCGGCGACGGTCTCCAGCCAGCTTCTGGCCCTCGCTGCTGACTCCGATGCCGAGATCACCATCTTTCTCAACTCGCAGGGCGGTCACGTGGAGGCGGGCGACACCATCCACGACCTGGTGCGCTTCATCCGCCCGCGGGTGCGCATAATCGGCACCGGATGGGTCGCGAGCGCGGGGGCGCTGATCTACGTCGCCGTGCCGCGGGAGCAGCGCTTCTGCCTGCCGAACACCCGCTTCCTGCTGCACCAGCCGGCCGGCGGCACTGGCGGCACGGCGAGCGACATCGACATCGAAGCCCGCGAGATCCTCCGGATGCGGGACCGCTTGAACCGGATCTTTGCGCGCGAGACGGGGCAGCCGCTCGAGCGGATCGAGGAGGACACCCACCGCAACTTCTGGCTCAGCGCGGAAGCGGCCCTGCGGTACGGCCTGGTGGGACGCATTATCGAGCACGTGGGTGACCTCGAGGGCTGATCAGCGCCGCGGCGTGACACACGTCCCTCGGGGAATGAGACCGACGATGCGCCCGCTTCACGCAAGCCTGTTCGCCGCGCTGTTCGCCTCGATCGCCTCGGCGCAGTCGCCCGCCGGCTGGCCGCTGCACGGTCATGATCTCGGCGGCCAGCGCTTCTCGGCGCTTCGAGCGATCGACACGGCCACCATCGCACACCTGGTTCCCCGGTGGACCTACCACAGCGGCGTGACGGCCACCTTCCAGGCGACTCCGATCGTCGTCGGCGGCGTCATGTTCGTCTCGTTGCCGTTCAGCGGCGTCGTGGCGCTCGACGCCGCGACCGGGCGCGAGCGATGGCGGTACACGCATACTCCGCGAACCACGAAGCTGTGCTGCGGCCCGGCGAACCGCGGCGTGGCGGTGTCGGGCGGCAGAGTCTACGTCGGAACGGTGGACGGGCGGCTGCTCGCGCTTGACGCCAAGACGGGCGCGCTCGTGTGGGACGTGACGGTCGCCGAATACGATGGCACGACGGAGGCGACGAGCCAGCTCAGGCAGGACGATCCGCTCGCGCGCGTCGGCGCCACCGGCTCGACCGGGGTGGGCATCGGTGCCGCGCCGCTCGTCTACGACGGCAAAGTATTTGTCGGCATTGCGGGCGTCGGGTACGGCCTGCATCCCGACCAGGGACTCGCCGTCGTGGGACTGGCTGGGCAGTACGGGCGCCCGGGACTCATGGCGGCATTCGACGCGCGAACCGGTCGGCTGGTCTGGCGGTGGAATGTGACCGGACCGGGCTGGGAAGGCCGGTTCCGGGTCGCCACGCCCGACGGAGTGCCGCTGCAGCGCGAGGTGGCCGCCGAGCGCGCCGCGGCGCCGGCGCACACCGAGGCCTGGAAGTACGGCGGGGGTTCGATCTATGCCACGCCGGTGGTGGACGCCGCTCGCCACCTGCTCATCTTCGGCACCGGGAATCCGTCTCCGCAAATGGCGGACGGCTCGCGCCCGGGCGACAACCTCTACACGTCCTCCCTCGTCGCGCTCGATCTCCGGACGGGCAAGCTCGTCTGGCATTACCAACAGGTTCCGCACGACCGCTGGGGCTACGACGTGGCCAGCTCGCCGGTCCTGCTCGACCTGAAGCACGCCGGCCGCGTCGTGCCGGCGGTGGCGCAGGCCAGCAAGACCGGATGGGTGTTCGTGCACGACCGGCGCGACGGCCGGTTCCTCTTCAAGTCCGAGGCCTTCGTCCCCCAGCGCAACCTCTTTACCCCCCCGCAGCCGGGCGAAGGTGTGGTGATCGCGCCGGGGATCGCCGGCGGGGCCAACTGGTCGCCGTCCGCGTACGATCCCGGCCGCCAGCTGTTCTACGTCGGCGCGCTGCATCTGCCCACGCGCTACGTCGCCCACGAGGCCCAGCGGTCGGACGGCAGCATCCTCCAGTACGCCAGCACTCAGAACACCGACGAGGCCGGGGGGACGCTCACCGCGCTCGACCTGGGCGCTCTCGGCCGGCTGCGCTGGCAGGTCAAGACCGACGAGCCGCTGGTCGGTGGCGTCCTGGCTACCGCCGGCGGTCTGGTCTTCTCCGGGGCAGGGAAGGGCCGGTTCACGGCGTTCGACGGCCTCAGCGGGAAGGAACTGTGGTCCTATCAGTGCGCCGCGGGCGTCAACGCACCGCCGATCACTTACGAGGCCGGGGGCCGACAATACGTGGCGGTCGCCGTGGGCGGGAACGCGCTGTTCGGCTTCACCCAGGGGGACATGGTGATAGCCTTCGCACTTGCCGACTGACGGGGGTGATGTTCCGTGCGGCCCACCTGGTCCTCTCACCAAGCTTGACCGCATCGAACACCCACTGACTCGAATCCGAGGATCCACTTGTCTGCCGATCCGGCACGAGGCGCGTTCCAGGCGATCATCACTCCGGCCGCTTGCCAGCATGGTCGAGGGGCGGCGGCTTTCGGCCGGGCCACGGAGCCGGTGGCCCAGGGCGGGTGACGGTCCCCAAAAGGGAACCGCAATTGGAACCGCCCGTCGTGCCGCTTGCGGCCGTCCTCGATCTCGACACTCGCCTCCTGCTCCGGCGGCTGCGGCACTGCGCCGCCGCCGAGCCTGACTGGCGGCCGGCCGGCACCTGTCGTAACGTGTGGCACCCTCCAACAGGTGTGTTTCCATGATCCTCGTGCGGAATGTCTTCCGCCTGAAATTCGGTCAGGCCCGGGAGGCAGTCGCCGCCTGGAAGGAAGGGCTGGCGATCGCGGAGCGCGCGGGTCTCGGCGGCGGTCGCTATCGCCTGCTCACCGACCTCGTGGGCCCGGACTTCTACACGCTGGTGCTGGAAGGGACGTACGACTCGCTCGCCGAGTTCGAGCAGTCGACTCGGGCGCTCATGGCGGTGCCGGAGTGGCGTGCCTGGTACCCGAAGGCGACGGCGCTGAGCGAGGGCGGCTACCGCGAGATCCTGAACGTGGTGGACTAGGTGGGACATGACTGAGGCCGAGGCCCAGGATTTCGCCGTCGAGTGGATCGCGGCGTGGAACAGCCACGACCTCGACCGCATCCTCAGTCACTACACCGACGACGTGGAGCTCACCTCACCGCTGGTAGAGACGGTGCTGGGTCCCGGCCGGGTGACTGTTCGCGGCAAGGAGATGCTCCGGACCTACTGGGCCGCGGCGCTCGCCAAGTACCCGGACCTTCGCTTCAAGCTGTACCGCGCCTATGCCGGCTCCCGGAGCGTGGTGCTTCACTATGAGAGCATTCAGGCGCTCGTCGGCGCCGAATGCATGGAGCTCGACTCAGCCGGCCTGGTGCGCCGCATCCTGGCCCACTACGCCCTCGGCCCTGACCCCGTCGCAGCCTGAGCCGGGGGGGGGTCAGCGCTCGCACCGGCAGCCGCGCCGGAGCCGCTCGATCGAGGAACAACTCGGCTGGGCTGCGGAGCGGCGCGTGACGGAGCCGCACGCAGGGGAGGGGCGGGACCATGGCCGACATTCTCCACGACGTTCTCATCGGTGCGCCCCCGCAGCGCGTCTTCGCGGCCGTCAGCACTCCCGCCGAGCTCGACGCCTGGTGGACGAAGCGGTCGAGCGGCAGGGCCCAGCTCGGCGCGACCTACCAACTCTGGTTCGGGCCGGCCTCCGACTGGCGCGCGCGGGTCACGCGCTGCGACGCAGGCACCGACTTCGAGCTCGAGCTCGGCCAATCCGATCGCGACTGGCTCGGCACCCGGGTCGGATTCCGGCTCGACCCGCAGCCGCGCGGAACCCAGGTGCGGTTCCATCACACCGGTTGGCCGGAGTCCAACGAGCACTTCCGCATCTCGTCGTATTGCTGGGCGATGTACCTGCGCCTGCTCCGCCGGTATGTCGAGGAGGGCGAGGTGGTGCCGTACGAGCGGCGACTTGACGTGTGACGCGAGGCACCGGCCTGCGTGGCACGAGCTGCTAGCGCTGCTCCCGGCGGACGCGACGCCGAGGCGGAAGTCCGTGGCGCCGCCGGAGATTCTCGTCTCGCCGCAGGGCTGATCTTTATCGGGCGCCGCGGTTCGATTCGATCGGGGGTCGCCGGTGCGCATCTATTCCAAGCGGCTTCTGGTTCCCGGCGACGCCATCGACAGGCAGGGACACGTGAACAACCTGGCCTACGTCGCCTGGATGCAGGACGTGGCCATCGAGCACTCGGCGGCGGTCGGCTGGCCCATGGAGCGCTACCTCGCCAATGGCGCAGGATGGGTCGTGCGGTCGCACTTTGTCGAGTATCTCCGGCCCGCGTTCTCCGGCGACCGCTTGGCCATCCACACCTGGGTGCCCGAGTTCACGCAGCGCGCGACGCCCCGCCGGTACTTGTTCGTACGGGACGACGACGCCCAGCTCGTGGCGCGGGCCGAAACGCGGTGGGTCTTCATCGATCTCTCGACCGGCCGCCGGCGGCGCCTGCCGGAGGACCTGATCGCGGCATTCGACGTCGTGCACGAAGAGGCGGAGGTGAGGCGGTTCGCCGGACTGGATCACTAGGCGGGCCGGGGCCGTGCCGCCCGCTTGACGGGCCGGCGAGAGGTTGGCACTCCACCGATGGGGGGCGGCAATGGACGAGACGATGACCTCGACGACGTTCACCCTCGACAACTACCACATCGTGCAGTCGCTCGGCGTCGTCAGAGGAGTGACGGTCCGGTCCCGCTCGCTGTTCGGAACGATCGGAGCCCGTGTCGAGACGCTCCTGGGCGGGCACATCTCGATGCTGACCACGCTGTGCGAACGCGCTCGCGCCGACGCCTTCGACATCCTGCTAGCCCATGCCCAGCGGCGCGGCGCCAACGCAGTGGTAGGCGTCCGGTACGACGCTACCGAGATCATGTCCGGCGTGACCGAAGTGCTGTGCTACGGCACCGCCGTGGTCGTCGAGCCTGTGGAGTAGCGCCACCGCCCCGGTCGCGCGCTCGGTCCCTTGCCTCGTCCTCGTCCTGCTTGCAGCTTGCACCGGACTCTGGGGCGGTCCCGAGGTGAGGTCCGTGACCCTGGAACCGGCGTCCATGGCCTCGGCAT
>DAIPLK010000001.1:6615-11727 GCA_036769285.1 Gemmatimonadales bacterium
GAGCAGGATCTCAAAGAGACGCTGGAGCGCATCCGGCGGGTGGTCGCGCCGGCAGCCAACTAGTCGCGTCGGGTTCTCCCTCCCGATGCGCACCACTCGCACGGGGAAGGAGCGGCTCGGCATGGCTCACCTGCGGGACGTTCGCGCCCTGACGCTCGAGGCCGGCAAGGCGATCGCCGCCGCGGCCGAGCGGTTCGCGACGGAACGGGGCTGGACGGTGGCCGTGGCGGTGGTGGATGCCGCGGGCGGCCTGATCCTCTTCCACTGTCTCGAGGACACGCAGCCGGGCAGCCAGGACATCGCGGTCCTCAAGGCACGGACCGCCGCCCGGCTGCACCGGCCCACCAAGTCGCTCGAAGACGGTATCGCGGCCGGCCGCACGGCCCTGCTCAGCCTGCCCGGCGCGCTCGCGCTCGAAGGCGGCATCCCGATCCGCGTCGACGGCCAGGTCGTTGGCGCGATCGGCGTGAGCGGGATGACGTCCCCGCAGGACGGCGAGGTCGCGGCCGCAGGGCTCGCGGCGCTCAAGTTCTGACCATGGCGCTCCTTGGCGGACTCTCGTGGGAGGAGTGGATCGCGCGGTATGGGCGGAGCCACGAGCATCCGGTCAATCGTCGATGCCACACGATCGGCATCCCGCTGATCGTCTTCTCGATCCCCCTGTTCATCGCGGCGCTCTTCGTTCCCGGCCTGTGGCGCGTGGCGCTCGGCATGTTCGTGGTCGGGTGGGTGTTCCAATTGGTGGGGCACGCCTTCGAGGGGAAGCCGCCGGAGTTCTTCCACGACTGGCGCTTCCTGCTGGTCGGGCTGCGCTGGTGGGTGGCGAAGATCCGCGGACGCGCCTGACGCGGCGCCGTCTCCTCCTGGTGCTCGTGGCTCTCGCCCTCGTGGCTGGCCATCCCGCGGCTGCGCAGCGGTCGGGCGGGCTGGCGGCGGTGGACCGGTATCTGCGCGAGGAGCTGCGCAGACAGCGCGTGCCGGGGCTCTCCGTCGCCGTCCTCCGCAACGAGCGCGTGCTTCTTGCCCGCGGCTACGGTTACGCCAACGTGGAGCACCGGGTGCGGGCGACGGACCGTACCGTCTACCAGTCGGGATCGCTGGGCAAGCAGTTCACGGCCGCCCTCGTGCTTCAGCTCGCCGACAGCGGGCGACTGGGCCTCGCCGACCCCATCCGCCGCCACCTGCCCGAAGGGCCACCCGGCTGGGACTCCATCACCGTTCGCCACCTGCTGACCCACACCTCCGGTATTCCCGACTACGCCGACAGCGCCGTGGACCTCCGGCGGGACTACACCGAGGACGAGCTGGTGCGGGTCGCGGCCGGGCTGCGATCCCTGTTCCCGCCGGGCGAGCGCTGGAGCTACAGCAACACGGGGTACTTGCTCCTCGGCGTGATCGTCCACCGCGTCACCGGCGTCTTCTACGGCGACCTATTGCGCGATCGAATCTTTGCTCCGCTCGGCATGCGGACCGCGCGGGTGATCTCCGAGGCCGACATCGTGCCCAATCGGGCTGCGGGCTACCGGCTGGCGGGCGACACGCTCCGGAACCAGGAGTGGGTTTCTCCGTCGCTCAACACGACGGCCGACGGCTCGCTGTATGTCACGGTGCATGACCTGGCCGGCTGGGCCGTCGGTCTCGACCGGCACCGGGTGCTGAGCGCTGAGGAGCTCGCGATGGCTTGGACGCCGGTGCTCCTGAACGACGGGGGCTCGTATCCGTACGGGTTCGGATGGAGGCTCGGGGAAATGCGGGGGCAGCCGCGGATCGGGCACACGGGCGCCTGGCAGGGGTTCCGCAGCAGCATCCAGCGGTTTCCGAGAGCGGGTCTGACGGTGATCGTGCTCGCGAATCTCGAGCAGGCCCGTCCGGAAGCGATCTCGCTGGCCGTGGCAGGCATGCTCGAGTCGTCCCTCGTGCCACCGCATATGATCTCCTCGCCGCTCCCCGGGCCGGGGCCTCCGGCGGCCGTCGAGGCGCTCCTCCGCCGGCTGGCCGACGGGTCCGAGGGCGAGGAAGCAACCCTGGGGCTGCGACACTTCCTGGCCGAAGCCGAGCGGGACGAGTTGCGCGAGCTGGTGGCGGACACACCGCAGTGGACGTCCCTCGGCTGCGACCCGCCGGCCGACCACCTTGTTGCTCGACTGGGCTCGGAGGTCGAGCGCGTCTGCTACGCGCGCGGGCAAGGGAGCGATGGGGGGGTGGTCGTCACCGTTTCGTACACGGCCGATTGGCGGGCGGCGGATGTGGAGTTCTATCGCTTCTGACGGACCCTTCATTCCGCCGACTTCGTCCGCGAGGCGGCGCCGACCTGGAGATCGCCCGTGTTCCAGATCCTCTGGCAGTTCGACACCATGGAGGACCAGGCCGCCGCGTTCGCGGAGGCCTACGGCCCCGCAGGCCCCTGGGTGGCGTTGTTCCGGGAGGCCGATGGGTATCGGAGCACCGACCTGTTCCGGCGCACCGTCGCGCCGCCATGTTTCCTGACACTCGATCAGTGGGAGAGCCGCGCCGCCTACGAGGCGTTCCGGCGCGAGCGAGCCGCCGAGTATGCCGCGCTCGACGCGGCCTGCGAGGGACTGACGGTGCGGGAGCGCTGTCTCGCGGCCTGGGAGGAATGACACCAATCACCGGTGCGATCTTCGCTCCGCGGCCGGTGTCCAAGCGCCGGCGGTCAGAAGTCGGCGAGTTGATGCGTGAGGGGCTGGAGCAGCGGCGAGCGATCGCCCTGCCAGGTCGCCCATGTGAGCGAGCAGGGATTTCCGAACGGCGGGTCCGGGTGGCCGGCACGGCCGAGCAGGTCGTGCAGCATCTCGTGCCGAACGACCATCTCGTTCATGGTCCAGTCCTCGGCGAGGTAGATGCGGTGACCCGGCTCCCAGTGCCCGGCGCAGTTGCCGCTGGCGCAAGGGAAGCCGTGGCCGGCGACGACCGACCACTGCACCCGGTCGAAGTCGCCGCTCAGACCGGAGCATGCCTCCGTCTTCGCCCACCATTCCTGGTAGACGGCCGGCGGCGTCATCGGCGAGTCCTCACCCGGGTCGAAGCCGCAAGCGGCGAGGAGCACGAGCGCGAGCGTTGGGGGTCGGAGCGGGAGACGGGACACGACGCCCTGGGGGGCAACCGTTGTGCCGTGTGTCCGCACGTAGCTAACCCGTTGCGTGGCAATGCCGACCTTCCGGATCCGATGGCCCGCGCCGGCCCCGCTCTCTCAAGTTGCGAGGCGATATGACGACCTACACCCGCCGGCTCGGGCGCTTCTCCGCGAACGTGGTGGTGGTGGAAGGGATTGTCGCGCTCGCGCCCACCGGAACGTGTGCGCAGTTCGGGGATTCTGTCGCGTTCGGCGACTGGATCTTCTTCGGGCTGACCGTCGCGGGACGGTATCGGCTTCGGGCGCGGGATATGGGCGCCGCGAGAGGCGCGCCAAGTGGCGCCGAGCTCCTTGTCCCCGGCTACCCCTGGACTCCGGCGCTCTTCGTGGCCGTGGCGCGCTTCGTGGTGGCGAGCTTGGTGCTGGCCAATTCGCGGAACACCGCGATCGCCACCAGCTTCCTGTTGCTTGGCATTCCGGTGTATCTCTGGTGGAGCCGGCCGGCGCTGGCATCGGTCGGGAGTGGGGAAGGGGGGACCACGTGAGGACCATCGTGACCGTGCTGGCGAGCCTGCTCTCCTGCGGGTGTGCGAGCCACGCGCCGCCGCCGCCGGCCGCGCCGGCCGGTTCCCCGGCCGTGCGCTTTGGGGTGCTGGGCAATGCGAGCCCGTCCGACACCGGCGCTCCCACCCTTCGGCTGGAGGGGCAGGTGGTGACGATTCGGGGCATGGCGCTACAGGTCGAGGGCGGGGGGCTCTATGGGGACGTGGATCTCACCGACCCCCATATCGTTCGCCTGACGCTCTACGATTCGCTGCCCGGCCGGCCGGTGGACGATCCCCCACCGCCCTCGCGATATCGGCAGGTCGTGTACGAGGTGCAGGTGGGCCCGCTGCCGCCGGGTCCCTACGATGTCTGGATCGGACGGTTCGAGCCGCGGGGGCATCTGGTGGAGGTGGTGCACGAGCCGCTGCGGATCGAGGTGGAGCGGGCCGGGCGGGCGGATACTGCGAGCCGTCGCCCGTGAGGACTGCGCTGATCTGACGTCTTGTCGAGACGAAGTAGTTAATGACATAGACATGAAAGAGTTAGCATGACAATGTCATGTCGTTTCTAGGGCCTGGCGCGGGCGGTGACCCCCGGCAAGGGTGGCTGACCCAGGGCGAGTTCCGACCTCACGAGGCAGGACGGCTCAACCGAGACCGCAACGGCGATCCGCGCCTGCGGGAGCTCCCGGAATCACGCGTTCGCCGAAAGGGCGTCCGCTCGGTGATGCTGGTTCACCGGCTCCGCGATCAATGGTCCGGGGCGAGTGCCGAGACATACCGGACACCGACGAGGACTAGCGGCGCGCCGGCGCCGGCTGAATACTGCTCTCCTGACGCAGCCGTGACGCCTCGATGACGGGATGGGAGTCGATAGCAATGGCATCGGTCTGATGGACGTCCGGACACCGCTGCACACTGCCGAGGACGCGACGCCGGCCGAGTTGCGCCGCGCCTCTATCCGCCTGCTGCTGATGCTGCTCGCGCTGGCGCTGTTGGTGGTGCCGATCATCCGGGAGCTCCCACTAGGGCAAAGCACGCGCACCGGCATGCTCGCATGGCTGCTCGTCGGGCTCGCGTTCTATTGGCTCTCTCAGGGAATGGGCTACCGCCCGCTCCTCCTGCTCCAGCTTCTGATCTTCTCCACCGCGGCCACGCTCCTGAGCGCAAAGGTGCTGCTCGTCATCGTGGACCTGAACCGTGTCACCTTCCTCCGCACCGTGGCCCGCTGGCTCATCATGCTGGGCGCGACTTGCGCCGCGGCGAATCTGCTCGGGATGCTGTTCAAGCTCGCCCGGCACCCCGGAGGCCGCTGACCGCCCAACACTTGGAGATTCGATGCACCGACGCCCAGCCGGCTTGCGCATCCTTGCAGCCCTGACCACGGTTGTCTCCGCCTGCGGCTCGCGCGAACAGGGCGCCGACCTCTCCGTTCCCTCCGTCGAGTACGTGGCCATGCCCGGGCGGCCGGAC
>DAIPLK010000001.1:11827-25958 GCA_036769285.1 Gemmatimonadales bacterium
CCGCCGGGCGGTCGAGCTGGTCGGTCCATGAGCGGGCGTCCCGGCGAGCGGCTCCCGTACGAGACGCCGGAGGGGGTGCTCGAGCTGCAGCCCGGGGCCGCGCCCAGCCCGGTTGTGCGCCCGGGTCGGGTGCACCTCGTCGTCGTGGTCACCCGTGCGGTCACACCCGCCGACGGCGCGCCGCAAGGTTCGGTCCTCCTCTCCCGCTTCTGGCACCCGTCGCTCCACCGCTGGAACGAGAACTCGTTCGAGTCGCTGGAGCATGCGCTCCATCTCTTCGTGGACGAGAGCGGCTGGATTCTCCGCCAGCAGCAGGCGCTGGACGCGCCGCACGCGTACGAGCTCATCTTCGAGGCACGCCGGGAGGATTTCAGCCGCCCGAGCACCGAGGCGCTGCTGCAGGAGGTCGGGCTGACGCCCGAGGACGTCGCGGCCCTGATGGAGCGCATCGCGCGGGAGAAGAGTCTACCACCCCCGGAACCGGCCTGATTCCGCCATGGAACCCCGGCTCAGCTTCGTCACCCTCGGCGTGCAAGACCTCGCCCGTGCCACCCGGTTCTACGCCGACGTGTTGCGCCTGCCGCAGCTTCCCTCGCCACCAGGGATCGCCTTCTTCGAGCTGGGCAGGACCTGGCTGTCACTCTATCCTCGGGACGAACTCGCCGCCGACGCCGGTGTCTCGGCGGAGGGAAGCGGGTTCCGCGGCATCACCCTCGCCCACAATGTTCGGTCCGAGGCGGAGGCGGAGGCCCTGATGGCGGAAGTGGCCGCGGGCGGAGGCCGGATCGTCAAGCCGGCTCAGCGGGCGGAGTGGGGCGGCTACTCGGGGTACTTCGCCGACCCCGACGGCTTTCTCTGGGAAGTGGCGTGGAACCCGCACTTTCCGCACGTCTGACCCTCGGACGGGAACCTTCCGGGCCGCAGTCGCATTGGGGCGGTATCCTCTCCCCGGAGCCGTTCGTGTCCGCACCCGTCGCTTCCTTCCCCGCTCGCGTCCTCACCCTGGCGTTGCTGGGCATGCCGGTCGTGGCGGCCGCGTTACCGCAGGCCGCGGTCGCCCAGCAACTCGCGCCCGCGCTGCCCGACGCGTGGGATGCCTCCATGTGGGCGGTGCCATCCCGCCTGGTGGTGAGTGTCGGCGGGACCAGGCGCGACCATCGGTGGCTCGGCACCGCCATCGGCGCGGCGGCGCTCGGCATTGCGGCCGGGCTCGAGGCTGCGGCAGCCTGCGGGAATTCCGAGAGCGGGCCCCGGGACTGCACCGGCGTTGCCATCGGCGTCGGCGCCTTGGGTGCGGTCGTCGGTGGAACGATCGGTCACTTCATCGGGCGCGCGTTCCGAAGGGGCTAGTCGCTGAAGCCGTTCGCCGACCATTTCTCCAACATCGCCCGCGCCTACGCCGCGGCCCGGCCCACCTATCCGCGGGAGCTATTCGTGCACCTTGCAGGCCTGGCGCCCGGCCGGCGGCGCGCCTGGGACTGCGCGGCAGGAACCGGGCAGGCGACGCTGGAGCTGGCGCCCTTCTTCGTGGAGGTGATCGGCACGGACGCCAGTGCCGCGCAGCTGGCGCAGGCTCCGGCCCATCCGGGGGTTACCTACCGTGTGGCGCCGGCCGAGGCGAGCGGGCTGCCTGAGGGGTCGGTCGATCTGGTCACGGTCGCGCAGGCGCTGCACTGGCTGGACCCCGGCGCGTTTTGCCAGGAGGCGCGGCGTGTCCTCGTACCCGGCGGGGTGATCGCGGTATGGTGCTACGGCCTGCAGCGATTGGACGATCCGCCGGTGGACCGGCTGCTCGAGCACTTCTACGAATCGGTGGTGGGGCCGTACTGGCCGCCGGAGCGAAGGCTGGTCGAAACCGGCTACCGCACGCTGGCTTTCCCGTTCGACGAGCTGCCCGCGCCGGCGTTCGAGATGGCGCACGACTGGAACCTGGTCGAGTTGCTCGCCTACCTCCGGACCTGGTCCGCGACGTCGCGCTTCACGGCGGAGCGGGGATACGATCCCGTGGAACCGCTCGGGGGCGACCTCGCGCCGCTATGGGGGCCACCGAACACCGTCCGGCGTGTCCGGTGGCCGCTCAGTCTCCGCATAGGCACGTCCCGGGGGCCTGAATAGCTTTCGCCCAAGGCTCAGCACCCACTCACCCATGGAGGCCGCCGGTGCCGACGTTGATTCCCGCGCCCACGATCATTCAGGCCGCCGGCAACAAGCCTAAACGGATCGAGGAATACGCCGGACGGGTGAACTCCGGCGATGCCGATGTGAGCGTGGCGCGGATGCTGTCACCCGAGGGTTGGCAGGAGGCGGGGCAGCGGCCCGAGTTCCAGGAAATCACCCTGGTGCTCCGTGGCACGCTGCGGGTCGAGCACGAGGGCGGCGTGCTCGACGTCCACGCGGGCCAGGCAGTCGTGTCCCGGCCGGGCGAGTGGGTGCGCTACGGCACCCCCGCGCCGGGCGGCGCCGAGTACGTCGCGATCTGTCTCCCTGCCTTCTCGCCGGCGACGGTTCACCGTGACGGGTAAGGGACTAGGCTCCCGCGCACTGATCGTCGTCCTGCTCGTCGCGGCGGCGATCGTGGCGATCCTGCCGGTGGTCATCGCGCGGACGCACCGGGTGCAGACCATGCGCGCCGATCTGGCCGAGGTGCTCGGCGAGTGCCGCGCCCGCTACGCGGCCGCGGCCACGGCGGCGGACACCGCGGGGGTGGACGCCTGGCGACCGACCCTGCGCGGGGAGCGTCGCCCCGGCGATCCAACCTGCGGGCCCTACCGCCGGCGCAACATGATCAGCGTGGAGCGTCCGTGAGCTTGTCGAGCGGTACGCCGAATGCGGGGCGACTCGAGGCGATCTGGATCAAGCGCGCCCACCGCGGGCCGATGGACCCGGTACCGGCGGCCACCCTGGTTGCGGGACGTGGCCTCGTCGACAACGCCGACCAGGGCGGGCGCCGGCAGGTCACCCTGATCGAACAGGAAGTCTGGCAGCGGCTCATGCGGGGGTTGGGCCGGAGCGTGGAACCGAGTGCGCGGCGGGCGAATCTCATGATCAGCGGATGCGCTCTGGCAGAGAGCCGCGGGCGCGTGCTGCGGATCGGCGGGTGCCGGCTCCGCCTGTTGGGCGAGACCCGCCCCTGCGACCGGATGGACGAGGCGCTGGAGGGGTTGCGTGAGGCTATGCAGCCCGGCTGGGGCGGGGGTGCCTTCGCCGAAGTGCTCGACGGCGGCGGCATCATGGTCGGGGCGCCGGTCAGGTGGGACAACGAATGACGGCCGGCTCGAGTGATCTCGAACCGGCCGTCGCTCTTCCCGCGGCCGAAGCCGCGAAGCGCGGTCTTAGCGCCCGAGCTTGACGACGTTCTCCGCCGCCGGGCCCTTCTGGCCCTGGACGACGTCGAACTCGACCCGCTCACCCTCGACCAGGCTCTTGAACCCCTGACCCTGAATCGCCGAGTGATGGACGAAGCAGTCCTTCTGTCCGCCTTCGGGGGTGATGAAACCGAAGCCCTTGGCGTCGTTGAACCACTTGACCGTGCCGGTGGTGCGCATTGTTCCTACTCCTTGCGTGTTGTTGTAATCGGAGTTCGGCCATGCCGCACCTACCGACTACGCGATGTGCGTGAAATGGGCCCTCACGCGGGGCAGCTGCCGAGGTGCGCCCGACTGGACGCGATCCCTGGAAGCAACTAACAAAAAGGGAGCCGGCGCGAGTTCCGCCAGCCCCCTGTGATATCCTTGGACCTTGGCTAAGCCGCACTGCTCGCGCAGCATTCGCGGAGCAAAGGTAACTGAGAGCCTCCTTCCCTGCAACCCCTGGTGCCGGCCCGGCTGGAGAGAGACGCCCCCCAATGACCTCACTCGCCCCACCCGCCGCCGACGAGTACGGCGCGTTCTACGCGGACTATGTCGCCCGCGTTCCGCCCGGCGCCGACCTTCTCGAGCTGCTCGCCCGACAGCGGGAGCAGACGCTCGCCCGGTTCGCCGTCGTGCCCGAGTCGCGGGGCGGTTACCGCTACGCGCCAGGTAAGTGGAGCGTGAAGGAAGTGCTGGCGCACCTGTGCGACGTCGAGCGGATCATGGCGTATCGCGCGCTGCGCATCGGCCGCGGCGATGGGACGCCGCTTCCGGGGTTCGACGAGAACGCCTACGCACCGCTCTCGGGCGCTGACGCACAGCCGCTCGCCGAGCTCGCTGGAGAATGGGGCGACGTGCGCCGGGCCACGCTCTCGCTCTTCCGGCATTTGCCGCCGGAGGCATGGACTCGGCGCGGTATCGCCAGCGGTCTGCCCGTGAGCGTGCGGGCGCTGGGCTATATCATCGCCGGGCACGAGCACCATCACCTGGAAGTGCTCGGCGAGCGCTACGGGCTGTGGGCGGCGAGCGGCGCGGCGCCCCCGGAGACGCAATAGTAGATTGGGCGAACCGTTGGTCATCTCCTTCCGCTGCTGGGAACAATCCATGCTGCTGCCGGGTGCTCTCCTCCTGATCCTGCCCCTGATGGTGCCGGCCGCGACGGCCGGGGCGATCCCCGCCGCGCCGCCTTCGCCGAGCCGGGTGACAATCCTGTACGACGCGTTCGGCAACCGCCCCGGTCTCGAGCGTGACTGGGGGTTTTCGGCGCTGATCGAGTACGGCGGCCGCCGGATCCTGTTCGACGCCGGGAACGACGGCGACATCTTCGCCCGGAACGTGCGCGCGCTCGGCGTGGATCTCCGGCGGCTCGATTTCGCCGTGATCTCGCACCGCCATGGCGACCACACCGGCGGGCTCGCCTATCTGCTGCGCGTCAATCCGAAGGTCAGGGTCTACGCGCCGGTCGAGCGGTTCGGCATCTTCGGCGGTCCGGTCCCCGCCACCATCATTCGGCCGGACACGGCGTTGCCAGCACGGATGCGCTACTTCGGCGGCGTCGTGCCCGCGGAGCTCTCGAGCTCGACGGTGTGGCCACGGGCCCACTTCGTCCGGCTCGATACCCTGACCGAGGTGGCGCCCGGCGTCGCCATCGTCTCCACCGTCTCGCGCACGCCCGGCACGCTCGAGCTGCGGGAGCTTTCCCTGGTGCTGCGGACTCCCGAGGGGCTGGTGGTCTTCGTGGGGTGCTCGCATCCGGGCATCGAGACGATTCTCGAAGCGACGCGCCCTTACGGCGACCACGTGCACGAGATCTTCGGTGGGCTCCACCTGGTCGCCACACCCGACCCAGACATCGAGCGCATCGCCGGGGCGCTGCGCGACGACTGGCGCCTGGACCGCATCGCCCCGGGGCACTGCACCGGCGAGCCCGCCTTCGACGCGCTCGAGCGGGCCTTCGGCGCGCGCTACGTTTACGCCGGGCTCGGCAGCGTGGTCGAACTGCTCTAACCCGCCGCGCGCCCGCGCGGCAACGGAGGTCGCCGATGTTCGTCTGCCAGTGGCATCTCGACATCCCGTACGGCAAGCAGGGCGAAGCCCTCGCCGTCATGCGGGCCTGGGGGGCCGAGAAGTTTGCCAGCTCCGAATTCCGCCGGGCGCGGGGCGCTCGGCTGCTCAGCGGGATGCTCGGCCCCTCCGCATCGCACATCGTGGACGAGTACGAGTTCGAAAGCCTCGCCGACTTCGAAGCGGCGCTCGCGGGAATGTCCGGCCCGCAGTTCAAGCAGCACTCCGATGCGCTGGCTCCGCTCATCGTGCCCGGGACGCAGCACTGGGTGGTCTACCGCGTCCTGGACGAGCGCCCCCGGTGAGCGTGGTCGTCCGGCCCGCCGGAGTGTGCGAAGCGCCCTGGCTGGCTGCGCTGGCCGAGCGCACGTTTCGCGAGACCTACGCAGCGTACAACACCCCGGACGACATGGAGCGGTACGTGAGCGACCACTTCGGCGCCGCCCGGCAGGAGGCGGAGCTGCGCGATCCGCGCAGGGTGACGCTGGTGGCCGAGGTGGGTGGGCAGGCTGCGGGATACGCGCAGCTGGGGCAGGGTGACGCCCCGGCCTGCGTGACCGGTCCGGCGCCGATGGAGGTCGTCCGCTTCTACGTGGACCGTGCCTGGCACGGGCACGGCGTGGCGCAGACGTTGATGGCCGCCGCGATCGCGGCGGCCTGTGCGGCCGCCGCGCGGACCCTCTGGCTCGGCGTGTGGGAACGGAACCCTCGCGCCATCGCCTTCTACCGGAAGTGCGGCTTCGGCGACGTCGGCACCCAGATCTTCGTGCTCGGCGCCGATCACCAGCGAGACCGGGTACTCGCGCGGCCGCTCGACTGAGCGGCCCGGGCGCCCCCCTTCCACGGAGTCCACCATGGCAACCCCGCAGATGGATCTGCTGGTCTGGAACCTCCAGCCGCCACCGGGCCGCCGGAACTGGCACGGAGGGCCGAGCCCGGTCGGCGCGCTGCGGGGCGTGTCCGCCGAGCAGGCCGCGTGGCGGCCCACGGCGCGGCGGAAGAGCGTGTGGGAGCTGGTGCTCCACATCGCGTATTGGAAGTACACGGTCCGCCGGCATCTCGCCGGGGGCCCGCAACCCCGGTTTCCCCGGAGCCCCGCGAACTTCCCGCGACTGCCCGACCCCGCCGACGAGGCTGACTGGGCGCGCGACGTGGCGCTGCTCCGGCACGAGCATGACCGTCTGGTCGAAGCGGTGCGCCGGCTCGACCCGCGGCGCCTCGCCGCAATCCCTCCCGGGGGCCGCAAGTGGACCTACGGCGAGTTGGTGCTCGGCGTCGCGGCCCACGACGCCTATCACACCGGTCAGATCCAGCTGCTCAAGCGACTGTGGCAGGAGCGCGTGCTGCTGGGCCGCGGGCGGGCGCGTGGCTGACACGGTCCGGGAGGCAAGCCCGGCCGACACGGAGGCGGTGGCACCGCTCTTCGACGCCTACCGGCAGTTCTACGAGCAGCCCGCGGATCCGGCCCTCGCCCGAGCGTTCATCGCGGAACGGCTGGAGCGTGGGGAATCGGTCATCTTCCTCGCGGAACGGGACGGCCGGGCAGTGGGGTTCGTTCAGCTGTATCCGCTGTTCTCCTCCACCGCGGCGCGCCCCCGGCGGCTGTGGCTGCTCAACGATCTCTTCGTGGCGCCCGAGGCTCGCGGTAGCGGGATCGGGCGCGCGCTCATGGCGCGGGCGCGCCAGCTCGCCGAGGAGACCGGCGCCTGCGGTCTCGAGCTCGCGACCGCCCGCACCAATATGGCCGCCCAGCGGCTCTACGAGTCGCTCGGCTATCGCCGCGACGACCAGTTCCTCCGCTACGAGCTGGGACTCTAGGCGATGCGCGCGCAGGCCCTGCTCGAGGCGCTCGACCAGATGATCGCCGCGACTCGGCGGCTGGAGGCCGAGGGTCTCCGCACTGCGCAGGGACGATCGGCCGCCCCGGAGCTGGCGCGACTCCTCGACGAGCTCGGTGCACGCCGTGCCGAGGTGGCGGCCGGTGGCGGGCTCGACCCGGAGTGGACCCGCCGGACCGTCCGCTGGGTGGCCGAATGGCTGCCGGACCGCGAGGTGCCACTGCTGGCGCTCTTGGGCGGCATCGCGCGCGCCGGCGCCGTCGGCTAGCGGCGCGGCGGAGCGGTCTGGCCCGCGAGCGGGAGCGGCTGTACTGTGAGACATGTCCAATCGTCCATCGTCCCGCCCCGATCGCGACCTGCCCGATCTCTTTGCCCGCAATCGCAGCTGGGCTTCGGCCATCACCCGCCGGGAGCCCGACTTCTTCGAGCGGCTGTCCCACCAGCAGACGCCGCGATACCTGTGGATCGGCTGCTCGGACAGCCGCGTGCCCGCCAACGAGATCGTGGGCCTCCTGCCGGGCGAGATGTTCGTGCATCGCAACGTCGCGAACGTGGTGGTGCACACGGATCTGAACTGTCTCTCGGTGCTGCAGTATGCGGTCGATGCGCTGCAGGTGCAGCACGTCATCGTGTGCGGCCACTACGGCTGCGGCGGGGTGCGCGCGGCCTGGGAAGCCAAGCCGCTCGGCCTGATCGACAACTGGCTGCGCCACGTGCAGGACGTGAGCACCCGCCACCTCGACGAGTTGCGCCGGGTGGGGGAGGGAAGCGCCTTGCTCGAACGGCTGTGCGAGCTCAACGTCGTGGAGCAGGCGGCCCACGTCTGCCGGACGACCATCCTGCAGGACGCATGGCGCCGCGGCCGGGAGGTGACGGTACACGCCTGGGTCTACAGCCTTCAGGACGGGCTCCTGCGCGATCTCGCGTTCACCGCGTCGGGCGCCGAGGACGTGGGCGAGAGCTACGAGCGGGCGGTGCGCCGCCGGCCCACCCTGGTCGCCGGTTGACACGGCGGGAGGGACTGTGACCGAGACGACGCTCGCCGATGCCCTGAATCCGGAGGCCCGCGCCTTCTGGCTGCGTGTCGCCACCGCCGTGATTTCCGGCGGGCTGATCGGCATCGAGCGGCAGCTGCGCGGCAAGGCGGCGGGGATTCGTACGAGCATCCTGATCTGCCTGGGGACCGCGTTGTTCGTGACCCTCGGTTCGTCCCTGCCGCCGAACCAGGCCGATCCGACGCGGGTGCTGGCCCAGGTGGTCAGCGGGATCGGGTTCCTGGGCGGTGGAGTCATTCTCGCGCGCGAGGGGCTCATCACCGGCGTTACGTCTGCGGCGGTGATCTGGGTCCTGGCGGCCCTCGGGGCCATGATCGGATTCGGCCACCTGCGTGCCACGCTCATGCTCACCGTCGTCACGGTGGGGATCCTCCTGGGGGTGGAGCTGCTCGAGGGAGCGTTCCGGCGCTTGCGCCGAGGATCTGCCGATCGCGAGCTGGCCAGCATCGAAATCGAGAAGTTCTGAGCCGATGGAGCCGGTCACGGCGGCCACTGAGCGCACGACGGCGGCCACCGACGCGCTCCTTGCCCTCGCCGCCGCCGCCGCCATCGTGCTGCTCCACTACCGGATCGCCCCCTCCTTCGGCCGCGCGGTGTGGCAAGGCGCGCTCGGGGCCCTGGCCGTCGCATCGGTCCTCGGCGCGATCGCGCACGGGCTCGCCTTGCCGGAGGCGACGCGCGAGCTGCTGTGGCAGCCGCTCTATCTCGCGCTCGGCGTGACGATGGCGCTGTTCGTGGTCGGGGCCGTGAGGGACTGGCGCGGCGACCGGGCCGCCCGCCGCGTGCTCCTGCCGATGCTCGCTCTGGCGGCGACCTTCTACGGCGTCACCCGCCTCACCGGGGGCGATTTCCTCGCCTTCGTGGTGTACGAGGCCGGTGCGCTGCTGTTCTCGCTCCTCGTATATCTCGGCCTGGCGGCCGGCGGGCGCCGCGCGGGTGCAGCGGAAATGGCGGCGGCGCTCGCGCTCAGTCTCGGCGCGGGCGCCCTCCAGGCCTCGGAGATCGATCCCGTGCGCCTGCTCTGGGAATTCGATCACAACGGCCTCTTCCACCTCGTCCAACTGGCGGGGCTCGCGGTCATGGTGGTGGCGCTTCGCCGCCTGCTCGCCGCCTCGAACCCCTGAGGACCGACGACGCGCAGCGCTCTCCCGGCCGACCTGGCCGCCATCCTCGACCGCGACCTCCGCGCCCTGCGGCGTGAGCTGGAGGCGTATCCGGACGAGCGGCAGATCTGGCAGGAAGTGCCGGGGATGCCGAACTCGGCCGGAACGCTGGCGCTGCACCTGGCGGGCAACCTCCAGCACTACATCGGAGCGCGTTGGGCCGGAACCGGCTACGTGCGCGATCGCGACGCGGAGTTCACCCGGCGGGCCGTCCCGCGGGCGGAGCTGGTGGCGGAAATCGAGCGCGCGCGGGCAGCAGTGGCGGCGGGACTCGCGCGGGTCGGACCAGACGCGCTGGATGCGGACTACCCCGAGACGATCGCGCAGGCCCGCATCCGGACCGGCGATTACCTGGTGCATCTCTGTACTCACTTCGCCTACCATCTCGGTCAATTGGACGCCCACCGACGGTTCGTGACGGGGAACCCGCAGGGCGTGGGAGCCGTGCGGCCGGCGGAGGTCGGGAGCGCGCGAGCGGCGGGGGAGTAGCAGGTTCTCCGACTGGTCACCGAGTCACCCGGAGCGGCGGCCGCGCAGGGAAGTCGGCGCCCATGGAGGTTAGCCTCGCTTCGTATGGTTATCGCGAGACCACCAGGTCACAGGGCGGAATCCATGCTCTCCCTGGCGAGCGAGTGGCGCCCTAGCGCGCTCCCTAAGTTCCAAGCCCGACCCACCCCCGTCTCAGGAGGGTTCGATGGACGAGGAGCTCAAGCATCCCGCGAACACCCGTGAGTGCGTGGCGATGTGGAGTGCGGTCACGGGCGAGCATCTGGCCCAGGAGCTGATCGGCGTGCTGCAGCAGCTCACGCGCCGTCTCCCCAGCGGCCCCGTGCTGGACGATGCTCAGGCCAGGGCGCTCTCGCCGCTGCTGATCCGCGCCTGCCAGGCGGCCGCCTCGCCGGAGGGCGGCGTGCATGCGGCCGTGCAGTTCCTCGCCGAATACACCCCACCCGGCGCCACCGCGTGAGCGGCGGCGCCGCACCGTCCCGTGTGCTCGAGATCACCCTGCCGGAGTGGGTGGACCAGGTCGTGGACTGGAACCGCCGATACGCGGATGACGAGTCGCGGGTGCGCCTCGCAATCGCGCTCTCGCGTGAGAACGTCGAGCGCCGGACCGGTGGTCCCTTCGGGGCAGCGGTGTTCGAATCGGCGACCGGCACTCTCATCGGGGTGGGCGTCAACTGCGTCGAGCGCCTGGCGAACGCGGTGCTCCACGCCGAGGTGGTCGCCATCATGTTCGCTCAGCGGCGGGTGGGCTCGTTCACCCTGGGTGGGCCCGGCGCGCCGGCCCGCGAGCTGGTCAGCTCGTGCGAGCCCTGCGCGATGTGTCTCGGCGCGACGCTGTGGAGTGGGGTGGAGCGGCTGGTCTTCGCGGCGGACCGGGCCGACGCCTCGGCGCTGGCGTTCGACGAAGGCCCGGTGTTCCCCGAGTCCTACGCCTACCTGGAGCAGCGCGGGGTGCGGGTTGAACGCGACCTTCTCCGCGCCGAGGCCGCAGCGGTGCTCGCCCTCTACCGCGAGCGCGGGGGCTTGATCTACAACCGCTAGATGTCCGCCGACCGTCCGCGCCCGCCGGGAAGTCTCGTCTCCGCCATGAACTGGATGGGGGGGCTCTCGCTGCTCCTGTTCTGGGTGCCGGTGGCGGGTCCCCTGGTCGCCGGACTGGTGGGCGGGGTCAAGGCCGGAACGGTGGGGCGCGCGATCGCAGCCGTCTTCCTTCCCGCCATTCTCACGGGCGCGATGGCGGCGATTGGCGTGACCTATCTCGCCGAATGGTACCCGTGGGGTCTGCTCGCCGGACTCGGTGGCGTGGTCATCTCGCTGCTGAACATCGTTCCACTCCTCGTCGGGGCGCTGGTCGGCGGCGCCGTGGCGCCGCTGCTGCGCCGCTAGCGCGACGGCCTGGGTCGATCGGCAACGATCGGGCGCAGGGCGGGGGCTACTTGCCGAGCGACCCCGACGGCGATTTCATCCTAGGCGTGCCGGAACGCCCCTGTCCTCCACCGTTGACGAGGATCCGATGCGGAACCTGTTCGCCCTACTGGCCCTGATCGGTGTCGCCGGGATCGGGCTCGGCGTGCTCACGATGGTACGGCCCGTGCCGGGTCAGGCCGGCCCGCTCGCCTTCGCGTACGAGAACTACGGCGGACCGGGGTCCATCATCGCGGGCCTCACCCTGCTCGGAGTCAGTCTCTACCTGCGCGCGGTGTGGCAGGCCCGGGACTGAGGCCGGGCCTCCCGCCATGGCATTCCTGCAGCAACTCGTCGCGACCCTCGGTGAGTTCCGCGCGCATCACCGCCGGCGCCTCCCCTTCCTGACGCCCGCCGTCGAGCGCCGACGCCCCCGCATCGCCGCGGAGGACTACGCCGCTCGGCACTCCATCGAGCATACCCTCGACCGGAAGGCGGACCTGCGACGCCTGGCGCCGGTTCAGGCGGACGCAGCCGAGCGGTATGAGCAGCTGCTCCGCTATGAGCTGGCAGGCCTGCGGGAGGTGGTCGTGGCGCTCGAGACCACCGCCGGCGGCCGCGATCTCCAGGAATGCTTGGCCGAAGCGCGTGAGGAGATCGAGCGGCTCGAGATCGAGGTGGCGTGGTGCGCCGCCCTGCCGCGCCGATGGCCGACGACCGCGGTGCTCTGAGGCGGGAGGTCCTGGCCCTCGTCGCCCTGGTGGCGCTGGTGGACGGGATCTTCGTCGCGATCTACTTTGCCGCCGGCCTCGCGGCCGCGTCCGGCGGTCTCAAGCTCGGCTACACGCTCCTCTGGACCATGGCGACCCTCGTGGTCGTCCTGCGCAGCCTCGGGCGGATCCGGGCCGCTCGTCTCACCCGGCGGCAGGCGGCGCGTCGGGGCTGACCCGCCCGGCGAACCCGGTGCGCTTGACGGGCCTTAACTAATCGATTAATTACCTTCGCCATGCGCGATCCCACCGGCGACCCGTCCACCCGCGACTCCATCCTCGACGCCGCCGAGCAGCTCTTCTCGGAGCGCGGCTTTGCCCGCACCACGATCAAGCAGATCGGCCGCGAGGCGGGGGTGAACAGCGCGCTGCTGTACTACTACTTCGCCGACAAGGACCAGCTCTACCGCGCCGTGCTGGAGCGCTTCGTCTCCCGGCTGGTCGCGCGCACGATGACCGGCAGCACCCGCGACGGCGACCCGGCCGCGAGACTCCGCGCCTTCGTCGCGGCCCAGGCCGACGCTCTCGCCGCGAACCCGCACTTCCCGCGGCTGCTCGTTCGCGAGCTGGTGGATTTCGACGCGGCCCACGCGGTCGAGCAGATTCAGTTGCTCGCCGCCACCAGCTTCCGCCGCCTGTGCGGGCTGATCGAGGAGGGTCAGCGCGCCGGGGTGTTCCGACGCGACGTCGACCCGCGGTTCGCCGCCATCTCCACGATCTCGCAGGTGGCGTACTTCTTCGTCGCCCGGCCGGCCGTCCGCATTCTGCTCGGGGCGGGGCCCGACGGCCCGGCGCCGGAGGTCGTCCGCGCCTACGCCGGCCATGCCGCGGAATTCGCCCTGGCGGCGCTTGCCGCGCCGCCCGCCCGTCGGCCCATTCGCGCTTCCCGGAGGGCCTCGTGAGGAACTGGTCGTGGCTTCTGCTGGTGCCGGTCGCGGCCTGTCGCGCACCGGGTGACTCGGGTCCACGGTTCACGGGGACGGTGGAGGTTCGTGAGCTCGACGTGGCCCCGCAGGTGCCCGCGCGGGTCATGCGCGTCCTGGTGGACGAGGGTGCGGCGGTGCGGGCGGGCGACACGCTCGTCGTGCTCACCCAGTCCACCACGCGCGCCGACCTTGCCCAGCGCGAGGCCCGGGTGCGGGCAGCCGAAGCGGCCCTGCGGGAAGCGGTGGCGGGCGCGCGGCCGCGCGAGATCGACCGGGCCACGGCCGACCTCCGTGTGGCGGAGGCCGAAGCGGCGCGTGCCGAGCGTGATCGCGACCGCATGCGGCCGCTCGCCACCAGCGGCACGCTGAGCCGCCAGGCGTTCGACGCGGTGGAGGCCGCGGCGGCGACGGCGGCAGGGCGCCTGGACGCGGCGCGCGAGGCGGTGCAGTTGCTGCGCGAGGGCACCCGGCCCGAGCGGCTCCAGGCGGCCCGCGCCGAGGTGGCCAGCGCGCGGGCGGCGCTGGCCGCCACCGAGGCCGTGGCCCAGGACCTGGTGCTCACCGCGCCGGTGGACGGCACCGTCCTCTCGCGCAACGCCGAGCCCGGCGAGCTCCTCCCCGCCGGCCAGTCGGCGCTGACCCTGGGGCAGACGGACGAGCCCTACGTGCGCGTCTACGTGTCGACGCAGCTGCTGCCGCAGGTGCGGCAGGGCCAGCGTGCCGTGGCGCGGCTCGACGGCTATCCCGATCGCCCGATCGAGGGCCGCGTCGTCGCCATCAGCCCCCAGGCGGAGTTCACGCCGCGCATCGCGCTCACCGAGCAGGAGCGCGCCGATCTGGTCTTCGGCGTGAAGGTCGCGCTCACCGACACGACGGGCCTGCTGCGGCCCGGGCTTCCGGCCACGGTGGTGTTCGAGGGGCTCGCGGCCCGATGACCGATCGCCCTGCCGGCGGGGACGCCGTGGTCGTCCGTGGCCTTCGCAAGGCCTTCGGCCCGCTCGTGGCCGTGGCGGGGCTGGACCTGGCCATCCGCCGGGGCGAGGTGTTCGGGTTG
>DAIPLK010000001.1:26058-58919 GCA_036769285.1 Gemmatimonadales bacterium
GCAACGGCGCATCGTCCGGCGATGCTCTTTCTCGACGAGCCGACGGCGGGCGTCGATCCGGCCTCCCGCCGGCTCTTCTGGCAGCGGATCCACGCCCTCGCCGCGCAGGGAACGACGATTCTCGTCACGACGCATTACATGGACGAGGCCGAGCGGTGCGAGCGGCTCGCATTCCTGTCGCGGGGCCACCTGATCGCCATGGGAACGGTGCCGGAGGTGCTGGCCCAGGCCCGCCAGCCCACGATCGAGGACGTCTTCATCGAGCTGCAGCGGCGGGACGAGGGGGCGGTCGTATGACGCTGCTCCGCCGGCTCGGCCACTCGCCGCTCTGGGCGATGCTCTGGAAGGAGCTGGTCCAGCTCCGCCGCGACCGGATGACGCTGGGGCTCATGCTGGGGATCCCGGCGATCCAGCTGGCCCTGTTCGGCTACGCCATCCAGACCGAGGTGCGCCACCTGCCCACGGTCGTGTTGGACGAGTCGGGGACGTCCGAGAGTCGCCGGCTCATCGAGGTGTTTCGGAACAGCGGGAACTTCGACATCGTGGAGCGGGTGGACAGCCGCGGGGCGATGGCGGACCGGATCAAGAGCGGCCGGGCGAACGCGGCCCTCATCATCCCGCCCGACTATCTCCGGCGGCTCAAGCGCGGCCGGGGCGCGACGGCGCAGATCATCGTCGATGCAGCCGACCCGCTCGCGTCCTCGGCGGCACTCTCGGGGGCGGCCCGCGCCGGCGCCGCGCGCGCCGGGGAGCTGGCCCGGGCCATGGGCGGCGGCGCAGCGGCGCTGGAAGTGCGGGTCCGGCCGTGGTACAACCCCGGGCTCCGGAGCGCGGTCTACATCGTGCCGGGCATCATCGGGGTGCTGCTCTCCCTCACGCTGGTGCTGATCACCAGCATGGCGATCGTGCGGGAGCGCGAGCGGGGCACGCTTGAGCAGCTCATCGTCACACCGATCGACAAGACCAGCCTCATGCTCGGCAAGATCCTGCCGTTTCTCCTGATCGGATACGTGCAGGTCACCGTGATCCTGGTGCTCGGCCGGCTGCTCTTCCGCGTGCCGTTCCTGGGCAGCCTGCCGCTGCTCTACTTGCTGAGCCTGCCGTTCATCTTGGCGAGCCTGGCGCTCGGACTTCTCATGTCCACCATGGTCCGGAGCCAGGTGCAGGCGATGCAGCTGAGCTTTCTCTTCCTGATGCCCAACATCCTGCTCTCCGGCTTCATGTTCCCCCGGCAGGCGATGCCGGCGGTCGCCCAGTGGATCGCGGCAGCGCTGCCCCTCACTTACTATCTCACCATCCTCCGGGGCGTGCTGCTCAAGGGCATCGGTCTGGCCCATCTCTGGCCCGAGGGGCTCGCCCTCTGCGGCTTCGCCGTGGCGCTGGTGGTACTGAGCGTTGCCCGCTTCCACAAGACGATCGAGTAGCCTTCCGCTCGCCGCTATACTTCCGGCATGCCACGCATTCGGTCCGGGGACCCCGCCCCGCTCGGCGCCACCTGGTCCGGGGCCGGCACCACCTTCGCCCTGTATTCCGCCCATGCCACCGCCGTCGAGCTATGTCTCTTCCGCGAGCCGTCGGACGCCGTGGAGGCGCGCCGGATTCCCCTGCGGTCCGGCGCCGACGGGATCTGGCGGGTCGAAGTGGAGGGCGTGGGACCGGGGCAGCTCTACGGCTACCGAGCGGACGGCCCCTATGCCCCCGAGCGGGGGCATCGCTTCAACCCCGCCAAGCTGCTGCTCGATCCCTATGCCCGCGCGTTGAGCGGGCCGGTGCTGTGGAGCGCGCCGCTGGCGAGCCATCCGGACGACGCCGGTGCAGTTCCGCCGGACGCGCCCGACCCGCGGGACAGCGCCGGGGCGATGCCCAAGTGCGTGGTCGTGGATTCGGCGTTCGACTGGGCGGGCGATCGGCGTCCCGGGACGCCGTGGGACCGCACGATCATCTACGAGTGCCACGTCAAGGGCATGACCATGCTCCACCCCGAGGTCCCCCAGGCGGAGCGAGGCACCTTCCTCGGCCTCGCCAGCGAGCCGATCATCGACCATCTGCGGTCGCTCGGCGTCACCGCCGTCGAGCTGCTTCCGGTGCATCAAGTGGCGAGCGAACCCCGACTCGCCGGGCTCGGCCTGGCGAACTACTGGGGGTACAGTCCCATCGCCTATTTCGCGCCCGACGTGCGGTTCGCGACAGCGGGTCGCGGGCAGGCGGTGGAGGAGTTCAAGACGATGGTCCGGCGCTTCCATGCAGCTGGGCTCGAAGTGATCCTCGACGTGGTCTATAACCACACCGGGGAGGGGGGGCATCGCGGGCCGACGCTGGCCTTCCGGGGGATCGATAACACCGCCTACTACCGGCTCCGCCCCGAGCATCCGGAGTGGTACGTGGACTTCACCGGCTGCGGGAACACCCTCGATCTCCGGCGCGCGCCCGCCCTCGATCTCGTGCTCGACAGCCTGCGCTATTGGGTCGAGGAAATGCACGTCGACGGCTTCCGGTTCGACCTCGCGACGGTGCTGGGACGCATGGACCCGGACTTCGATCCCACGGCGCCGTTCTTCGAGCGCGTGCGCGACGACCCGGTTCTTTCCGGGGTGAAGCTGATCGCCGAGCCGTGGGACCTCGGCCCGAACGGATACCAGGTCGGCGCGTTCCCGCGCGGCTGGGTCGAGTGGAACGGCAAGTGGCGCGACGGCATGCGGCGGTTCTGGCGGGGGGACACGGGGGCCGTGAGCGAGCTGGCGTCGCGACTGACGGGGAGCGCCGATCTCTACCAGGCCAACGATCGCGGACCCCTGGCGGGCATCAACTTCGTGACCTGCCACGACGGCTTCACCCTGAACGACCTGGTGAGCTACGAGCGCAAGCACAACGAGGCCAACGGGGAGCACAACCGCGACGGCTCCGATCACAATCTGAGCCGGAACTGGGGCGTCGAAGGCCCTGCGGTGACGACGCAGGTGGCGCGAGTGCGGGACCGGGTCAAGCGCAGTCTCCTCGCCGCGCTGGCGTTCTCCCAAGGCGTGCCGATGCTGTCCCACGGCGACGAGCTCGGCCGCACCCAGCAGGGCAACAACAACGCCTACTGCCATGACGGGCCCCTCACTTGGGTGCACTGGGACCTCGATCCGGCGCAGCGGGCCCTGCGCGACTTCACCCGCCGGGTGTTCGCCATTCGCGCGGCCACGCCCGCGCTCCGCCGGGGCGCCTTCTTCTCGCCGGCGCTTGCCGACGCGGCCGGGTTGACCTGGCTTCGCGCCGACGGCTCACCGATGACGGCCGAGGACTGGACCCACGACGCCAACCATCTTCTGGGCATGCTGTTCGATGGCGCCGACCCGCTGCTGCTGCTGCTCAACGGCGGCGGACGTTCACGCGCGTTCGTCCTCCCCGAGCGGCCGCCGGGGCCGTGGACCGTGGTGGTCGATACGGCTCACGAGGGTGAGCGGATGGCGGAGAATGGGCTCACCCTCGCACCCCACTCTCTCGTTCTGCTGCGCCGCCTCTAGGAGCCCCCATGTCGCTCGCGCCCGTTGCTCCCGGTAGCACCGTCCGACTCACCGACGAGGGCGCCGGCCCGCCGAACGGCGCGCCGGTCAAGGAGGAGGCGCTCGCGAGGCTGGAGCCGCTGGGCCGGCGGATGGACGAGCTGCAGGTGGCGCTCTACGCGGAAGGGAAGGGCGCCCTGCTGGTCGTGCTGCAGGGGCGGGACACGTCAGGCAAGGACGGGACGATCCGGAGGGTGTTCGGCCCGCTCAATCCACAGGGCTTCTCGGTGACGGGCTTCAAGGCGCCAACCCCGGTCGAGCTGGCGCACGACTACCTCTGGCGGGTCCACCAGGCCGTCCCGCCGAGGGGGACTATCGGGGTCTTCAACCGGTCCCACTACGAGGACGTGCTGGTCGTGCGGGTGCACCAGCTCGTGCCGGAGTCGGTCTGGCGCCCCCGCTACGAGCAGATCAACCAGTTCGAGCGGCTCCTGGCCGAGAACGGCGTCACCCTCCTGAAGTTCTTTCTGCACATCTCGCGGGAGGAGCAGCGCGAGCGACTGCTGGCGCGACTCGAGGCCCCGGACAAGTACTGGAAGTTTTCACCGGGCGATCTCGGCGAGCGGGAGCGCTGGGATGCCTATACGGCGGCCTACGAGGAAGCATTGTCGCGGACCAGCACCGCCCTGGCGCCATGGTACGTCATCCCCGCAGACAAGAAGTACCTGCGTGACCTGCTGGTGGCGGAGGTCGTGACGGAGACGCTGGAGCGGATGGATCCGAAGTATCCCGGCCCGCCGGCGGGGATGGAGGAATTCAGGCGGACGCTGCGCTGAGATCAGCTATTGCCGTCGGGGCCCACGATGACGAAGGTGAGGGTGCCGCCGACGTTGATGAAGGGCAGCTTGTCCCCCAGCGTCTGCAGGAGCGCCCGTTGCAGCCGGGGGTCGGACGAGGTGACCACGATGCCGAGCTGCATGCCCGAACTGGTCCCGCCGCTCGGCGGGACGAAGTTCTCCCAGTCGAGTGTGTATTCCGGCTTCGCGAAGGTGAAGTTGATGGGCAGGTAGGCCGCCAGGCCCGGCGGGACGATGCCGGGACCGACTTCGGGGGGCCAGGTCCCGTTCTCGTACCACGCGCCGTAGGCGGCCAGCCGGACCACCTGCAGGTCGGCCGTGGCCTGCGACGCGCGGGCGCGGTGGCGGAGGTCGATGTACTTCAGAACGGCCATGCCAGCGAGCAGGCCGATCACGATCATCACCATCAACATCTCGAGGAAGGTGAAGCCGCCCCGGCGCCCCCTCATCGCGATCTCCTGGAAATGACCTCGAAGCTGTTGCCGACGAAGCGCGCCAGCGGCTCGCCCGAATTCAGCGCGACCCGCACGCCGTCGTCCTCGCCCAGCAGCCGATAGCCGGCGGTCGTCCGCTCGTAGCGGATCCCCGCACCGTGCGCGCCCGCCTGCTGCAGCGTCGTCGGCAGCTGACCCGTCTGCTGCCGGTAATGCTCAATGTGCTGAGCGGCGTTCGCCACGCTGATGCGCAGGCTTGCCTCCCGCACCGCGGGCGACTCCGGCGCCGCCGCCGCCGGGAACGCCCACTCCGGCCGCTCGACATACAGGTAGGCCGACGCGAAGACGATGGTCAGCGTGCAGACCAGCATCAGCAGGCGCGAGGCGTCGCGGCTCCGGCGGCGCGCCTCGGCCGCGGCGCGCTCCGCCTCACGCGCTTCCGCCTGGGTCTTCAGGACCGTATCGAACGCCTCCAGCAGCGCCTTCTTCTCAGGCGAAGCGGTCGGGCTCGGCGCAGGCGTGGTGGTCTCGTGGCTCATGCGAGGTGCTCCGTCGTCTATCCCGGCCCGTCCCGGGGGCAAGAAGCACGCCAGCAGGGGACCCCTCGCAAGCTCAATCGGGCGCGCGCGCCGGCCGCCCTCAGCCACCAAGTGATTGTCAAGCAACGGATTGATTGCTCGCACGTGGCGCGCCCGCCTGACGCGGGACGTTTTCCGCTGAGCGAGGACGCCCTGCTCCAGCGCTCTGCAATTCACGGCGTTTTCCTCGCGGTCGCCGTGCCGTGCGGCAAGCGCGAGGACCTCGAGCTTCCGTTGAGAATCCGTCGGTATCTCGGTACAATGCGGGCCGGCCACAACTCTCACGGCGGCATACTCGTGCGACCATCCTCGCTGGCGGTGATCGGCCTGGGGGCCATCGGCGGATCCCTGGCATGGCAGGCGCGCCTGGCGGGGGTACCCCGGGTGGCCGGTTTCTCGCCGTCGCGCACCGACAGTGTGGAGGCGCTTCGGGCCTCGGCAATCACCGAGCTCGCCGATTCCGCCGCGCGCGCGATGCGCGGCGCGGAGCTGGTCGTGCTGGCCGTGCCGGCCCAGGTCACCCTGGATCTCATCGGCCGGCTGCGGCCGGCGCTCGACCCCGGGGCGGTCATGACCGACGTCTGCAGCGTGAAGGCGCCGGTGGTGGCGCGGGCCCTCGTGGAGGGTCTGGGCGACCGGTTCGCCGGTGGGCATCCGCTCGCGGGGACGCACGCCTCCGGCTTCGTCGCTGCGCGCCCGGATCGGCTGCGCGGCTGCGTCGTGTACGTCTGCGAGACCGGCGCGCCGGGCGGGGATCAGGCCGCCCGCCGCGTGATGAGCTTCTGGGAGCGGGTGCTCGAGGCGCAGCCGGTCCTGATCGATTCGGTGGCGCACGATCGCCAGCTCGCCTGGACCAGCCACCTGCCGCAGGCGGTCGCCTCCGCGCTGGCCAAGGTGTTGGCCGACCGAGGACTCGCCGGCCTGTCGTTCGGCACCGGGGCCCGCGACACGACGCGCCTGGCCGCGAGCAATCCGGAGATGTGGATCGACATCCTGCTCTACAACCGCGCCGCCGTGACCGAGGCCATCGAAGCCGCCGAGGCAGGCCTGGCCGAACTCCGGACGCTGCTCGCCGCGGGAGACGCCGACGGGCTTCGGCGCTACCTCGCGACCGCGCAGCGGTTCCGGGAAGGACTCGAGCGATGATCGTCGGCGGAGCCGTCCGGGTTCCGGGGGATAAGAGCATCACCCACCGCGCGCTGCTGTTCGCCGCTCTGGCGAAGGGAAGGAGCCACGTCGGCGGCGCGCTCACGTCGCTCGATGCCCGCAGCTCCGCTCGCGTCCTTCGCCAGCTCGGCGCCGAAGTCTCGCCGCTCCGTCCCGGGAGCGTGGTGTCCATCACCGGGCGCGGCCGCCTGCGCCGGCCGAGGGCGGTACTCCACTGCGGGAACTCGGGCACCACCACCAGGCTCCTCTTGGGACTGCTGGCCGGCCACCGGTTCCCGGCGACGTTGACGGGCGACGGCTCGCTGCGCCGCCGGCCGATGCGCCGGGTCACCGTGCCGCTCTCGCTGATGGGTGCGCGCTTCACCGAGCGGGCGGGTGACGGACTGCCGCTCACGGTGCACGGCGGGGCGCTGAAGCCGCTCCGGTACGAGATGCCGGTCTCGAGCGCCCAGATCAAGAGCGCGCTGCTCCTGGCCGGGCTGGCCGGCAATGTCGAAGTGGAGCTGCGCGAGCCGCACGGCCGCTCGCGGGATCACACGGAGCGGCTCCTCCGGGCTTTCGGCTTCCTGGTGGACGACCAGGACGGATGGATCCGCTTCGCCCCCACCGGCGTGGTCGAGCCGTTCGAGCTCCAGGTGCCCGGAGACCCTTCCTCGGCGGCGTTCCTGGTCGGTGCCGCCGTGCTTGCCGAAGGGGGAGAGCTCCGGATCCGGGCCGTCGGCGTCAACCCCACCAGGATCGGATTCCTGGGCGTGCTTGAGCGCATGGGCGCGCGCATTCCGATCGAGGAGGTCACCCAGCACTTCGGCGAGCCGGTGGCCGATCTGATCGCCCGGCCCGCGGCGCTCCGCGCCACGGAGGTGCTGGCCGCGGAGATTCCCGGCCTGATCGACGAGATCCCGCTGCTCGCGGTGCTGGCGGCCCGTGCCCGGGGAACCACGATCTTCCGGCAGGTGGGCGAGCTGCGCGTCAAGGAGAGCGACCGGCTCGGGCTCATCGCCGAGAACCTCCGGTCGATCGGCTGCCGGGCGGAGGTGTCCGGCGACGATCTGCACGTGGAAGGCACGGACGCGCCACCCCGGGGCGCCGTCCGGAGCGCCGGCGACCACCGACTGGCCATGGCGTTTGCGGTGCTGGGCACGGTGCCCGGCGCGCGAATCCGGGTGGACGACATGGCGTGCGCCGCGGTCAGCTTCCCGCGTTTTCCGGAGACGCTGCGCAGCCTCGCCTGGCGGGACCGGTCATGAAGGGTGGCGTCATCGCCATCGACGGGCCGTCTGCGTCGGGCAAGTCGAGCACCGCGCGTGCCGTCGCCGAAGCGCTGGGGTTCGCTCATTTGGACTCGGGCGCCTTGTATCGCGGCGTGACCTTGGTGGCGCTGCGCGAGGCGGCCAGGCGCGGGAGGCCCGACGAAGATCCTCTGGCCGTGCTCGATGCCGAGGCGATCCTGCGCGCCGCCGAGGATCGGGGGCTGATGCTGCAGCCGGACGGGGCGGGGTTCGCGGCCTATCTCGAGGGTGAGCCGGTGGACGGCGAGCTCAGGGGGTCCCGGGTCACCGCCTGCGTCTCCGCGGTGTCGGCGGTTCCGGTGGTCCGTGAGTGGATCAACACGCGGCTTCGCGCGATGGTGCGCGCCGGCCGGGACGTCGTCGTGGACGGGCGCGACATCGGGACGGTTGTCTTCCCCGACGCTGACCTCAAGATCTTTCTCACCGCCTCCCCCGAGGCCCGGGCCGGCCGCCGCATCAGCCAGCGCGGGATGGGCCTGGAGCCCTCGGGCCTCGAGGCGGAGGCCGCCGCGCTGGCCGCCCGCGATCACGCCGATTCGAGCCGGGTCGTGGCACCGCTCCGCGCGGCCGAGGATGCGGTCCTGGTCGATACCACCACCATGTCGTTCGCCGAGCAGGTCAGCCGCATCGTGGAGCTGGCCCGGCCGATCTTCGGCCGCGAGTAACTCCATCGGACCCCTTCGCACCGGCTTACCCACCACCAACTCCTTGTCCCACCTTGCGTTGACGCCGGATTCGGATTATTCTGGAAGGCTTCCTCCCACGGCACCTCCGCCGGGGGCGGTCTCATCACCTTCTCCCGCGGCCCGGTTGGCGCGGTAGCACAAAGGACGGCCAGCCCCGCATGCTCGACCAACTCCAACCCTCGACCAACCAGTTCACCTCGCCCACGGGTCTCCGCGTCCGCGAGGACCTCTACGACGAAGACTACTCCGACGCGGACTACGAGCAGATGCTCTCGATGTACGAGGGCACCATGGCGCAGATCGTCGAGGGCGAGATCGTCAAGTCCAAGGTCCTCCGCGTCACCGACAACGCCGTCATCCTCGACGTCGGCTTCAAGTCGGAGGGCTCGGTTCCCCTCGACGAGTTCAAGGACCCCCAGTCGCTGAAGGAAGGCGATGAGGTCGAGGTCTTCCTCGAGCATCTGGAGGACCAGGAGGGCGCGGTCGTCCTCTCGAAGAAGAAGGCCGACTTCATGCGGGTCTGGGAAAAGATCCGCTTGGCGCACGAGAGCGACCAGCCGGTCGAAGGCACCCTCGTCAAGAAGATCAAGGGCGGCGTCGTGGTGAACCTGATGGGCGTGGACGCCTTCCTCCCCGGCAGCCAGATCGCGCTGCGCCGGGTGCCGAACATCGACGAGCTCCTGGGGCAGACCTACGAGTTCAAGATCATCAAGCTGAACAAGCGCCGGCGGAACATCGTGGTGAGCCGCCGCGTCATCCTCGAGAACGAGCGCGCCCACAAGCGCGAGCACCTGATGAAGGAGCTCGCCGTCGGTCAGGTGCGGAAGGGTGTGGTCAAGAACATCACCGACTTCGGCGCCTTCATCGATCTGGGCGGCGTGGACGGCCTGCTCCACATCACCGATATGTCCTACGGCCGGGTCTCGCACCCGACCGAGATGGTCGCGATCGGCAAGGAAGTCGAGGTCAAGATCCTCGACATCGATTGGCAGCGCGAGCGCATCAGCCTCGGCATGAAGCAGCTGCAGTCGTACCCCTGGCAGAACGTGGCCGCCAAGTACCCGGTCGGCACGCGGGTGCAGGGCAAGGTCGTCTCCATCACCAACTACGGCGCATTCGTGGAGATCGAGCCCGGCATCGAGGGCCTGGTCCACATCTCCGAGATGAGCTGGACCCGGAACGTGCGGCACCCGTCCAAGATCGTCAGCATCGGCGAGACGATCGAGGCCGTCGTGCTCAAGGTGGACGAGGCGGAGGAGAAGATCTCGCTCGGCATGAAGCAGACCGAGCAGGATCCCTGGATGGTGCTGCCGCTCAAGTATCCGGTGGGTACCCGGATCCAGGGCAAGGTCCGGAACCTCACCAGCTTCGGCGCCTTCGTCGAGATCGAGCCGGGCATCGACGGCCTGATCCACATCTCCGACATGTCCTGGACCAAGCGGGTCCAGCACCCGTCCGAGGTGGTCAAGAAGGGCGACGCCGTGGACGTCGTGATCCTCAACATCGACGGGGAGAACAAGCGGATCTCCCTCGGCCTCAAGCAGGCGGAAGAGGATCCCTGGCTCCGGATCGGGGAGACCTATCCGATCGGCATGGAGCTCCGCGGCCGCTCGGTGCGCCTGATGGACAAGGGCGTCGTCGTGGACCTCGGCAACGACATCGAGGGCTTCGTCCCGATGTCGCAGTTGGGCGTGGCCAACATCGAGAACCCGGGCGATGCCGTGAAGGAAGGCCAGGCGCTCGACCTCAAGGTGCTCGAGGTGGATCCGATCCATCACCGCATTGTGCTCGCGGTGGTCGGCTATCCGGACGAGCCGATCATCCCGCCGGTCAAGCCGGTGTACGAGGAGAGCAAGGCGGAGTAGCGCCGAGGCGCGACAGGCGAGAACGGGTCCCCGTATCGAAGCTCGCAGTCTCATGCGTCCGAGATCGAGACGGCTTGGGTACCCCCGGCCGCGGTCGAACTCCGGTAGCCGCCGTTCGCGGCCCTCCCGTCGTCCCAACCTCATCCCTGGCGGAGGAGTCCATGCGGTCGACCCTCGTCGGCTTCGTCACCACGGCGTTCGCCGTCTCGCTGGCCGGGTGCGGAGGTGAGAAGCCCGCTCCCCAGCCCGCCGACGCGCTGTCCCAGCTGACCCGGGCGGCCAACGAAATGGCCGCGCAGGCCAAGCAACTCGCCGGCGACAGCACCGGGGGCGCGCAACGCACGCCGGTGCCCCCGGTGAGCTACAAGGTGCTGCTGGGTTATCTCCCGCAGAGTCTGGACGACATGACGGCCCAGGAGCCTGAGGGCGAGACCACCAGTGCCGGGCAATGGCAGTACTCCCAGGCCAAGGTCGTGTTCCGCTCGACGGACGGCAGCCGGAGCGCCCACGTGGGCGTCTTCGACTACGCGCACATCCCCATGCTCTACCTGCCCTATCAGATGATGCTGCGGATGAAAGTGAGCCGGGAGAGCACGAAGGGCTACGAGCGGACAGTCGAGGTGAAGGGCTTCCCGGCGTTCGAGAAATGGGACAAGGGCACGGGTGAGAGCGAGATCTCGGTCATGGTTGGCGACCGCTTCGTGGTCACGACCAGCACACGGGGCTCCGGCGAGGGGTCCGCCCGGAAGATCGTCGAGGGCATCGATCTCAAGGACCTGGCCAAACAGAGCCCGAGCTGACCCGAGCCTTCTCCGGCGCACGGGGTTCGCCTATCTTCCCGCCGCCATGCCCGACCCTCGGCAGCTGCTCGACCAACTCCACCACCGACAGGCGCTCGCCGAACAGGGCGGGGGCGCCGCCCGCGTCGCCCAGCAGCACCAGAAGGGCAAGCTCACCGCCCGCGAGCGGCTCGACCTGCTGCTCGATGAGGGCAGCTTCGTCGAGCTCGATCGGTTCGTCACCCACCGCTCGACCGCCTTCGGGCTCGATCGGCAGGTCTTCCCCGGTGACGGCGTGGTCACCGGGTCCGGCCGGATCGACGGGCGCCTGGTCTACGTCTTCGCCCAGGACTTCACCGTGTTCGGCGGATCGCTGTCCGAGGCCCACGCGGAGAAGATCTGCAAGGTGATGGACCTCGCCCTCCGGAACGGCGCGCCCGTCATCGGCGTCAACGATTCGGGCGGCGCCCGGATCCAGGAGGGGGTAGCGTCGCTGGGCGGCTACGCGGACATCTTTCTCCGCAACACGCTCGCCTCGGGCGTGGTCCCGCAGATCTCGGCCGTTCTCGGCCCGTGCGCCGGCGGCGCCGTGTACAGCCCTGCCATCACCGACTTCGTCTTCATGGTCCGGGGCGTGAGCTTCATGTTCGTCACCGGACCCAACGTGGTGAAGACGGTAACTCACGAGGAGGTGAGCTTCGACGAGCTTGGTGGAGCCGACGTGCACGGCGGCGCCTCGGGCGTCTCCCACTTCGTGCACGACTCCGAGCCCGAGTGCCTCCAGGCCATCCGCGAGCTCGTGGGCTTCCTGCCGCTCAACAACCTCGATGAGCCGCCGGTCCGGCCGACCGACGACCCCGTCGACCGCCGCGACGAAGCGCTGCTCGACCTGATCCCCGATGCGTCGAGCAAGCCCTACGACATGCATGGTGCCATCGGCCGGATAGTGGACGACGGCCGGTTCCTGGAGGTCCAGCGCGGCTACGCGGACAACATCATCGTGGGGTTCGCCCGGCTGGGCGGCCGGCCGGTGGGCGTGGTGGCCAACCAGCCCGCGGTGCTGGCGGGCGTGCTCGACATCAACGCGTCGCTCAAGGCCGCGCGGTTCATCCGCTTCTGTGACTGCTTCAATCTGCCGCTCGTCACCTTCGTGGACGTGCCGGGGTTCCTCCCCGGCGTGGCACAGGAGCACGGCGGGATCATCAAGCACGGCGCCAAGCTGCTATTCGCGTACTGCGAGGCGACGGTGCCGAAGCTCACGGTCATCACCCGGAAGGCGTACGGCGGGGCCTACGACGTCATGAGCTCGAAGCACATCCGGGGCGACGTGAACCTGGCCTGGCCCTCGGCCGAGATCGCGGTGATGGGCCCGAAGGGGGCGGTGGAGATCTTGTTCAAGGACGAGATCGCGA
The DNA here is from genome assembly GCA_036769285.1 of Gemmatimonadales bacterium. Taxonomy (GTDB): domain Bacteria; phylum Gemmatimonadota; class Gemmatimonadetes; order Gemmatimonadales; family GWC2-71-9; genus CAVVWJ01. The sequence continues at coordinate 38,611 of DAIPLK010000001.1, forward strand.
AGGCCCCGGACCCGGCGGCCGCGACGGCCCGGCTGATCGACGAGTACACCGAGCAGTTCGCGCATCCCTACGCGGCGGCGGCCCGAGGCTATATCGATGACGTCATCGATCCGCGAGACACCCGGCCACGCCTGATCGACGCGCTGCGGACGCTGCGGGCCAAACGCGATCGGAATCCCGCCAAGAAGCACGGGAACATCCCCTTGTGATCGGCGCCGGTGACGTACTAGCGAACTTCGAAGTCCTTTGGCATACTTGAGATACATGCACGCAGCTCCCCCCTTCGCGGTATCCCCCGACCGGTCGCTTCGCCGGCTGGTGGCCGCCGGCCTGCTCGCCATCTTGGTCGCAGGCGCCGGCGCGGCGGATGCCTCGGCCCAGGGCGCCATCGATCCCAACGTCGCCCCCCGCGCCGCCGCGCTCGAGCGCGAGGGCGAGCGGCCTATGGCCATCGACCTGCTGGGACGTTACCTCGCCACCGCTCCGGACGACGGACGGGCGTGGCTGCAGCTCGGACGGTTCTACCTGTTCGACGCCCGCGACTGGCACCTGCACGGCCATCACGGCGATCCCGACGGGGTGCTCTACCTCGATTTCGCCGCCACCGCGCTCGACCAGGCGGTCCGCCTGTCGGTCGATTCGGGAGTCGTCTTCCGCGGCGTGACCGAGGTGGATCGCGCGCTCGTGACGGTGGAAGACTCCGGGTGGGATGCGAGTCGATGGGCGCGCCCGCGGCCGGATCTCCCCGCCATGCCGCCGTTCATCGTCGAACTCGGCGCCAATCTCCTCACCTCGTGTCCGTCCGGAGGCGTGCTGCTCACCGGCAGCGACCTCGAGGCAGTGTCGGTCTGGTACGGCAGCCTGCAGCGCCCCCCGCTCGACGTGCTTCCGATCCGCCCAGACCTCTACGCCACCGACTCCCTCTATCGCCAGCGCATGGCCGCGGCGATGGGCGTCGATCCCTCGCTGACGGTGCAGCGAGCCCTCGCAACGGTCGCGTCGCGTCGCACGGTCTGCCTCAGTCCGACCACCGACGTGGCGGCCGCCCCAGCGCTCGCCTGGATGCCGTTCCGCATGGTGCGGCTGAGCCGGCCGGCGCCCGCCGGTCCCGATGCGCTCAGCATCGCCGAGCTGCTCAAGGCCACCCGCCAGGATCGCTCGCCCTGGGTGCAGGACGTCCGCGTCGTCTACGACAGTGCCGCCCGCTACAACGCCCTCCTCTGCAGCAGCCTCCTGCTGTTCTTCGGAGACACGCCGCCCGCGGCATGCAGGCCCTAAACGGGGGGAGCGGAGCGGTCCGCTCCGTCCGCCCCGCCGGGTCCACCCTCTCCTTCGACGCATGAAAAGCGTCCTCATCGCCAATCGGGGCGAGATCGCCCTTCGCATCGTGCGCGCCTGCCACGAGGAAGGGCTGGAGGCGGTGGCGGTCTACTCGGCGGCGGACCGGTCGAGCCCGCATGTCCGGGCGGCCGATCGCGCCGTCGCCATCGGACCGGCCACGCCGTCGCAGAGCTACCTCGACATCGATCGCCTGGTCGAGGCCGCGCGCGAGGCGGGCGCCGACGCGGTGCACCCCGGCTACGGGTTCCTGGCCGAGCGCGCGGTCTTCGCCGAGGCGGTGGAGCGGGCCGGCCTCGTCTGGATCGGACCGCCGCCGGCGGCCATTCGCGCCATGGGCGACAAGACGGAAGCTCGGCGCCGGATGGCGCTCGCGGGGGTGCCCATCGTGCCCGGTGCCAGCGCGCCCGTGGACGAGCTCGGCCCTGCGCTCGGCCTCGCCCGCGAGGTGGGATACCCGGTGATGGTGAAAGCGGCGGCCGGCGGCGGGGGGAAAGGGATGCGGATCGTGCGTGCGCCGGAGGAACTGCCGGGCGCGCTCGAGAGCGCGGCGAGCGAGGCGCTCAGAGCGTTCGGCGACGCCAGCGTGTACCTCGAGAAATTCATCGAGCGCCCGCGGCACATCGAGATCCAGATCCTGGCCGACGATACCCGCACCATCCATCTCGGTGAACGCGAATGCTCCATTCAGCGGCGACACCAGAAGCTGGTGGAGGAGGCGCCGTCGATGGCGGTCGACGCCGACCTGCGCGAGTGGATGGGGGCCGCCGCGGTCTCGGCGGCCGAGGCAGTGGCGTATCGCGGGGCCGGCACCTGCGAATTCCTGCTCGCGCCCGACCGGTCCTTCTACTTCCTGGAGATGAACACCCGCATCCAGGTCGAGCACCCGGTGACCGAGCTTGTCTACGGGGTGGACTTGGTCCGGGAGCAACTCCGCATCGCCGCGGGCGAGCCGATGCGCGTCTACGCCGGCTGGCTCCAACCGCGCGGCTGGGCGATCGAGTGCCGCATCACGAGCGAGGATCCCGCCCATGGCTTCCTTCCCAGCACCGGACGCATCGAGTATCTCCGCGTGCCCGGCGGTCCGGGAATCCGCTGGGATAGCGGGGTCGAGGTGGGCGACGAAGTCACGCTCCACTACGACTCGATGCTCGCCAAGCTGATCGTCTGGGCGCCCGACCGCGCGCAGGCGATCGTCCGAATGCGGCGCGCGCTCGACGAGCTCGCCGTGCTCGGCGTCGCCACCAACCAGGCCTTCCATCGCCGCCTGCTGGCCGATCCCGCCTTCCAGGACGGCGATATCGACATCCAGTTCCTCGACCGGCGCGCGGATCTGGTGCGGCCCGGGCCGCCGGCGGACGAGCTGCTCCAGCTCGCCGTCGCCGCGGCGCTCGCGGAAGACGAGGGGCGCCGCATGCGGCGGCCGGCGGTGGCCGCGGAGGGCCAGGCGAGTGACGCCTGGATGCTGCGTGCCCGCGGCGAAGGCCTCCGGTGAGCGCGGTGCGCATCCTCCGCCTGGCCGCGGGAGGCGACGGGGTCGGGAAGCTCGACGACGGCCGTGCCGTCTTCGTGGCACGCACTGCGCCGGGGGACCTTGTGGAGCTGACCGAACTCCGCGCGCACAAGCGGTTCGCCCGGGCTCGTGCGGGACGCCTGCTCGAGCCGTCGCCCGACCGGGTGGAGCCGCGCTGTCCCCACTACCTGCGCGACGAGTGCGGCGGCTGCCAGCTCCAGCATGTGGCGCCGTCGGCCCAGCGCGAAGCCCGCCGCGGCTTCGTGGGCGACGCGCTGCGGCGGCTTGCCCGGCGGGACGTACCCGATCCGCCGCTCGTCCCCGCGGAGCGCGAGTTCGACTACCGGACCAAGCTCACGCTGGCCGCGAGCGTGGACGGCCGGGGGATCGGGCTCCACCGCTACCATCGGGCGGACCAGGTGTTCGACCTGGAATGGTGCCATATCACGGTCCCGGAACTGATGGGGCTGTGGCAGGCGCTCCGCCGGCTCCGCCCGCTCCTGCCGCCCCGGCTCGGATCCGTCGTGCTCCGGCGCGACCGGGAGGGCGGCTGCCATGTGCTGTTGCGGACGGCGGGCAGGGAAGCCTGGAGCGGCGCCCCCATGCTCCACGCGGAGCTTCGGCGGCACGCGGAGACCGCGACGATCTGGTGGCAGCCCGAGGAGGGTGCGCCGCGCGCCATGGCGGGAGCCGGAGAGGCGTACCCGGCGACGGTGTTCGAGCAAGTGCATCCGGCCATGGGCGACCGGGTCCGGGCGTACGCCATCGGCGCGCTCGGCCCAGTGAAGGGGCGGCACGTCTGGGATCTGTACGCCGGCATCGGCGAGACCACCGCCGCGCTCGCCCGCGCTGGCGCGTCGGTCGAGAGCGTCGAGGCCGACCGGCGCGCGGTCGCGGAGGCGGAGCGCCAGGGGCCGGCCGCGAGGCGCCACGCCGCCCGGGTCGAGCACGTGCTCGGCGACCTGCGCCCACCGGACCTCGTGATCACCAATCCTCCACGCACCGGCATGGACGCACGTGTGCCGGAGGCGCTGGAGCGGCTCCAGCCATCCCGGGTGATCTACGTCTCGTGCGACCCGGCGACCCTCGCTCGCGACCTCGAGCGGCTTCCGGGCTTCGGCTTGGCGGATGTGCGGGCATTCGATCTGTTCCCGCAGACGGCTCACGTGGAGACGGTGGCGGTGTTGGAGCGGGCCTCGTGAAGTACTTCGTGACCGTGCTGGGCCGCGAGGTCGAGATCGAAGTGGATGGCGAGCGGGTCACCGTCGCCGGACGGGCCCGCGAAGCCAGCCTCCGCGTGGTGGCCGGCACGCCCGTCCGGCAGCTGCTGCTCGACGGGCGTTCAGAGGCGCTGGGCGTCGAATCGGCGGGCGGGGGCCGGTGGACGATTACCCGCCGGGGAGAGCGGTGCGAGATCGAAGTCGTGGACGAGCGGACGCGGCATATTCGCGGTCTGACCGGGGGCGGCGGCCGTGGGCGGGGCCCGGCCGTCATGAGGGCGCCGATGCCGGGTCTCGTGGTCCGGGTGCAGGTGGAGGTCGGCCAACAGGTGGCGTCCGGGGCCGGTGTGGTGGTGCTGGAGGCCATGAAGATGGAGAACGAGCTCCGGGCCTCGGCCCCGGGCGTCATACGGACAATTCGGGTCCGCGCAGGCGAAGCGGTCGAGAAGGGGCAGGTGCTCGTGGAGTTCGAGGCGGGCTCTTGACCCAAGTCGGTTTGTGCGTCTATCTTGTGAGTCTGTTTCGGTTTGACCCTATTGAAGGCAGCTCACGACATGAAAACGTTCACCGCCACGCCGGACGACATCAGCCACGACTGGCACGTCGTCGACGCCGCGGGGGTGCCGCTCGGGCGGCTGGCCAGCGTGGTGGCCCAGCTCATCCGGGGCAAGCACAAGCCCACCTTCACCCCCCACATGGACGGGGGTGACTTCGTGGTCGTGATCAATGCCGACAAGGTGCGGCTCACGGGCCGAAAACTGGATAACAAGAAGTACTTCGGGCACACCGGGTACATGGGCCACGAAAGCTTCACGGCCGCCCGGGCCATGCTCGCCAAGCACCCGGACCGCGTCATCGAGAAAGCCGTCTTCGGCATGCTGCCCAAGACCTCGCTGGCCAAGCAGAAGCTGCGTGGGAAGCTCAAAGTCTACGCCGGCGCCGACCACCCGCACGCGGCCCAGCAGCCGAAGCCGTTCTCTGTCACTCCCTCGAAGGTGAGCGCATGACCGCAGCACCCGAGTTCCGCTGGCAGGCCGTGGGTCGTCGCAAGACCAGCGTGGCGCGCGTCTATCTGACCCCCGGCACCGGCAAGTGGGACGTCAACGGCCGCACGCTGGGTGACTACTTCCCCCGGCCGTCGCTGGTGCAGCACATTCAGCAGAGCTTCACCGCCACCGACACGCTCGGTGCCTTCGATGTGAAGGCGCACGTGGACGGAGGCGGGCAGGCGGGGCAGGCCGGCGCGCTCCGGCTCGCGATCGCCCGTGCGCTGGTGGAGGCCGACGGCCAGCATCGGACCAAGCTCCGGGCCGCCGGGCTCATGACCCGCGATCCGCGTGCGGTCGAGCGCAAGAAGCCGGGCCGGCCCGGCGCGCGCAAGCGGTTCCAGTTCAGCAAGCGGTAGTCGGACAGGCGGGCAGGGAAGCACCGGCGTCATCCTGAGCGACGCGAAGGAACCCTGCCTCAGGCTTCGGCTCCTTCGCGTCGCTCAGGATGACGCCCGGGCGAGGTTTCGAGGCACGGCACTATCTCGCACACCGCGGGATCCCGGCGTGGGTGCCCTTCGGGGAAATCGTCGGGAGATGAACGCGGTGGACGCCTAACCCCAACACAGATCGGACACGAACGCCCGCATGGCACAGCCCCAACTGCAGGACCTGCTCGAGGCCGGCGTCCACTTCGGCCACCAGACCCGCCGGTGGAACCCGAAGATGCGGCGCTTCATCTTCGCTGAGCGCTCGGGCATCTACATCATCGACCTCCAGAAGACCCTGCGGCAGATCCAGAAGGCCCAGGAGCTGCTGCGGAGCGTCGTGCTCAAGGGCGAGGGCGTCCTCTTCGTCTGCACCAAGAAGCAGCTCAAGGCCATCGTGCAGGCCGAGGCCGCCGGCAGCGGCGCCTTCTACGTCACGGAGCGGTGGCTGGGCGGCATGCTCACGAACTTCCAGACGATCAAGAAGCAGATCCGACGCCTGCGGGAGCTCGAGCAGGGCGCGGCCGAAGGCGACTTCGAGAACTACACCAAGAAGGAGAAGCTGCTGTTCGAGCGTGAGCGGGTGAAGCTGAGCCGCAACCTCGAAGGCATCAAGCTGATGGGGCGGCTCCCGGGTGCGCTCTTCATCGTGGACGCCAAGAAGGAGAAGATCGCAGTCGCCGAAGCCAACAAGCTGGGCATCCCGGTCGTGGCCATCGTAGACACCAACGCCGATCCGGACGTCATCACCGTGCCGATCCCGGGCAACGACGACGCCATCCGCTCGGTCTCCCTGATCACCGCCGCCCTGTCCGACGTGATCAAGGAATCACGCCAGCAGATGCCGATGCGCGAGGTCAGCGAGGATCTCGAGGCCGAGACCTACAGCACCGATGCCGGGGGCGAGGGCGAGAGCGAGGCGGACCGCAAGCGCCGCCGGCCCCGCCGGAAGCGGCGGCCGAAGCCGGAGGCCATCGCCGCTCGGCTCAAGACCGACGCGGACGGGACCGCCGAAGCCGCCGCGACGGGCGCGGCGGGCGAAGGCGGCGCGTAGGCCTGGCGGGTCGGAGATTCGGAGCATCCGCCGCTCCTGGCCCGTGCGGGCTGTGAGCGGCGGTTTTACTATTCACCCCTGACGGCATCCAGGTTGGAGACTATGGCAAGCGTGACGATTTCCCCGAAGGACGTGAGCGAGCTCCGCGGGCGCACCGGCGCCGGGATGATGGACTGCAAGCGGGCTCTGGAAGAGGCTGGCGGCGACATGGACAAGGCCGCGGAGATCCTGCGCAAGAAGGGGATCGCCAAGGCCGAGAAGCGGGCCGGTCGCACCGCCTCGCAGGGGCTCGTGGCGAGCTACATCCACCACAACGGTCAGGTGGGCGTCCTGCTCGAGCTCAACAGCGAGACCGACTTCGTCGCCCGCAACGAGGCGTTCCAGCAGCTGGCGCGCGATATCGCGCTGCACATCGCCTCGGCCGACCCGATCGGCGTGTCCGCCGAGGACATCCCCGCCGAGCTAGTTGCGCGCGAGCGGCGCATCGCCGAGGAGCAGGTGGCGGCCGAGGGCAAGCCCGAGGCGGTCCGCGCCAAGATCGTGGACGGCAAGGTCAAGAAATTCATCGCCGAGCGCACCCTGCTCGAGCAGCCCTACGTGCGCGACGACAAGAAGACCGTGGGCGATCTGGTGAAGGAGGCGGCGGGCAAGCTGGGCGAGGCGATCACCGTCCGGCGGTTCGCCCGGTTCCAGGTCGGAGCGGCCTGATGGCCCTCGCCTATACCCGCGCCCTGCTCAAGATCTCGGGCGAGGCGTTGGGTGGCGAGAAGGGGTCGAGCCTCGACTTCCACGTCGTGGAAGCGTTCGCGGAGGACATCAAGGCGGTGCACGCCCTCGGCGTGCGCCTGGCCCTGGTGGTGGGCGGCGGGAACATCATCCGCGGCGCCACCGCGAGCCGGGAGGGGCTCGACCGGGTCTGTGCCGACTATATGGGCATGCTGGCCACGGTCATCAACGCGCTGGCGCTGCAGGACGTGCTGGAGAAGATCGGCGTGGACACGCGGGTGATGACCGCCATCCGCATGGAGTCGGTGGCCGAACCGTATATCCGGCGCCGCGCCATCCGGCACCTGGAGAAGGGCCGGCTGATCATCTTCGCCGCCGGCACCGGTAACCCGTTCTTCTCCACGGACACTGCCGGCGTGCTTCGCGCGCTCGAAATCGAGGCGGAGGTGATCCTCAAGGCCACCAATGTGGACGGGATCTTCACCGGCGATCCGCACACCGATCCGGGGGCCACCTTCATTCCCGAGCTCACCTACCAGGAAGCGATCATCAAGAACTACGCTGTCATGGATGCCAACGCGTTTGGGCTGTGCAAGGCCAACCAGCTTCCCATCGTCGTCTTCAACATCAACCAGCCCGGAGCCATCTCCCGCGTGCTTAAGGGCGACCGGGTAGGGACTCTCGTCCGATGAGCACCATTCCCGAACTGACCAAGCACGCCCGCGAGCTGATGCACAAGGCGGTCGAGAATACCAAGCGCGAGTTCAGCGGCCTGCGGAGCGGCAAGGCGACCACCTCGCTGCTCGACATCGTGCGCGTAGAGGCGTACGGGAATCCGATGCCGCTCAACCAGGTCGCCATGGTGGCTGCCCCGGAGCCGCGGCTGCTCACCGTGCAGCCGTTCGACAAGGGGCTCACCCACGCCATCGAGAAGGCCATCCGCGACTCAGACCTCGGCCTGAACCCGGCCACCCAGGGCAACCTGATCCGGGTCCCGCTGCCGGCCCTGTCGGAGGAGCGGCGGAAGGAACTGGTGAAAGTCGTGCACAAGCTGGCCGAGGAAGGCCGCATCGCGGTTCGCCACGCGCGCACCGAGACGATGTCGAAGATCAAGAAGCTCGACAAGGTCTCCGAGGATGACAAGCTGCGCGCGGAGAAGGACGTCCAGAAACTCACCGACGAGCACATCAAGCAGATCGACGGCCTGATCCACGCCAAAGAGGCCGAGATCATGGAAGTCTGACGGGATGAGCGAGGATCTGCTTCAGCGGCTCAAGGTGCAGGGGTCCGTCCCGGCCCATGTCGCGATCATCATGGACGGCAACGGCCGCTGGGCGAAGGGCCGCGCGCTCCCGCGCCCGCTCGGCCACCACGCCGGCATGCGCGCGGTGCGCGAGGTGATCCAGGGCTGCCTGGACGCCGGCGTGGGTGTGCTCACCCTGTTCGCGTTCAGCCAGGAGAACTGGCAGCGGCCGGCGATCGAGATCGACGCGTTGATGAGCCTGCTCGAGGAGTACATCACGCGCGAGCTGGACAACCTCCGCGCCAAGAGCGTGGAGGTCCACGTGCTCGGCGAGGTGCGCCGGCTTGCGCCGGGCGCGCAGCAGGCCGTGGACCGGGTCATGGCCGAGACCGCCGGCGGCCGGGACCTCGCGCTCAACCTGTGCATCTCCTACAGCTCGCGCGCCGAGATCACGCGGGCCGCGCGCCAGCTGGCCGAAGACGTGGCGGCGGGCCGCCTCGAGGTGTCGGAGATCGGCGAGGACGCGCTGGCGCGCCGGCTCTACACCGCGCCGTGGCCCGACCCGGACCTGCTGATCCGCACGTCGGGCGAGATGCGGATCTCGAATTTCCTCCTGTGGCAGCTCGCCTACGCCGAACTCTACGTGACTCCCGTGCTCTGGCCGGACTTCACGCGGCGCCACCTGTTCGAGGCCATCCTGGAATTTCAGCGGCGCGACCGCAGGTTCGGGCGCGTCTCGGTCTGATGGACGCGAATCTGGTCCGCCGGGTCGGGTTCGCCGCCGCCGCGATCCCGCTGGCGCTGCTCATCGTATGGTATGGGGGCCTTCCGCTCGCGGGGTTGCTGGCCGCGGCCGGAACTCTCGCCACGCGGGAGCTCTTCGACCTGGCCGAACGGCAGCAGATCCGGCCGGCCCGCGTGATCGGCCTGGTGAGCGCCGCGGCCGTCGCCCCGCTCACCTACGCGACCCTTGCCGTGCCCGACGTCCGCGCCCTTGCGGCGGCGGCCTGGCCCTACGCCGCGGCACTGTGGCTCATCCTCGTGCTCACCTGGGCGCTGGCGGCGCGGGCACCCTCGGCGCATCCCCTCGCCGCCGTGGGCATCACCGTGCTCGCCGTGGCCTACACCGGCGGCTTCCCGGCCTTCCTGCTCGACATGCGGCACAGCGGGCACGGGCTCAGGAGCTGGGCCGGCACCTGGCTCGTGTTCTACCCCCTGGTAGTCACCTGGGTGTGCGACACCGCCGCGATGTTCGGCGGCCGAGCTCTGGGCGGGCCCAAACTCGCGCCCATCGTGAGTCCCGGGAAGACCCGCTCGGGGAGCCTCTCCGGGGTCGCCGGTAGCCTGCTGGTCGCGCCGCTGTTCGCCGCCGCCGTCTTTCCGCGCGTGGGTCTCGACATCCCTCTCTGGCAGCTCCTGGTCATCGCGGCGGTTCTCGGGGTCGTGGGCCAGGTTGGCGACCTGGCCGAGTCGCTGTTCAAGCGCGAGGCCGGCGTGAAGGACTCGAGCCACCTCATTCCCGGGCACGGGGGCGTGCTCGACCGGCTGGACTCGCTGTATTTCGTCGTTCCGGTGGCCGCCGTCATGTACCGGCTGTTCGGGATCGTCTGATGGCCGCCGTGCGCGGGGTCGCGATTCTCGGGTCCACCGGCTCCATCGGCCGGAGTACGCTGGCGGTGCTACGACGCCAGCGCGAGCACTTCCGGCTCGTGGCGCTCACCGCTGGGCGCAATCTGGAGGAATTCGACGCCCAGGTCGCCGACTGGCGGCCCGCGTACGCCGGCCTGGCGTCGGCCGTGAACGGCTCCCGCTACCCGACCGGCCCCGACGTGCTGCTTCAGGCCGCCACGCACCCGGACGTGGACGTGGTCGTCAATGCCGTCGTCGGCGCCGCGGGGCTCGACGCCACCGTGGCTGCGCTCCGGGCGGGGAAGCGCGTCGCGCTCGCCAACAAGGAGACCCTCGTCATGGCGGGGGACCTGGTGGCTCAGGCAGCTTGTGCCGGCGGGGGCGAGCTGGTGCCGGTGGACTCCGAGCACAGCGCGGTGCTCCAGTGTGTGAGCGGGCGGGATTCGTCTCTCGGGCGGCTGATCCTCACCTGCTCGGGGGGACCGTTTCGCGAGTGGCCCGCAGAGCGCGTCCGGGCGGCCACGGTCGAGGAGGCGTTGCGGCATCCGACCTGGAGCATGGGCAGCAAGATCACCGTGGACAGCGCCACGCTGGCCAACAAGGCGTTGGAGCTGATCGAGGCGCATCACCTGTTCGGCCTGTCGTACGACGCCCTCGAGGTCGTGGTCCATCCGCAGAGCATCGTGCACGCCTTCGTCGAGTTCTGCGATGGGAGCGTCATCGCGCAACTGGGGTTCCCCTCGATGGAGCTGCCGATCCTGTACGCCCTGACCCACCCTGCTCGCCTTCCCGACACGGGCGTCCGCCGGTTCGATCCGGTCGCAGCGGGGCCGCTCACCTTCGAGCCGGTGCGGGCGGACGTCTTTCGGGCGCTCGGGGCCGGGATCGCGGCCGGCCGGGCCGGCGGGATCTCCCCGGCCGTGTTCAACGCCGCCAACGAGGTGGCGGTATCGGCGTTCCTCGAGGGACAGGTGCCGTTCGGGCGGATCAGCGAAATCATCGAGCACGTGCTCGACGATCACGTGCCGGCGCCGGCCAGCACGCTCCCGGTCGTGCGCGAGGCCGATCGCTGGGCGCGCGCGCGGGCGCGCGACTATGTGAGCCGTTCATGAGGTCATCGTGCTGACGACCGTGTTGTCTCTGATCGTGGTGCTCGGCGTGCTGGTCTTCGTCCACGAGGCGGGCCATTTCGTCGCGGCCAAGTGGGCCGGCATCTACGTGCACCGGTTCTCCCTCGGTCTGGGCTCGCCGATCCGACGGCTCAGCTTTCGTCGCGGGGAGACCGAGTATTCGATCTCGTGGCTCCCGCTCGGCGGGTACGTGAAGATGGCGAGCCAGGAGGAAGACATCGGGGCAAGCCCTCTCGAGGGCGGCCGGTCCGCGACCGCGGTGCCGCCGGATCGGATGTTCGAGGCCAAGCCGGTGTGGAAGCGGATGGTGGTGATCCTGGCCGGCGTCACCATGAACGCCCTGTTTGCGTGGCTGCTGTTCACCTTCCTCGCGGCCAAGAATGGCCGCCAGATCGATCCGGTCACGACCGTGGGCCGGGTGGTCACGGAGCTGGTTCCGCCCGAGGCCGAGGCGTTCAAGGGGATTCGGCCCGGCACGCGCATTGTCTCGGTGAACGGCCACCCGGTGAGTTCCTGGGACGAGATCTCGGAGGGGATCGCCAACACCGCGGATCCCGAGATCCGGCTGGAGCTGGATGACGGCTCGGTGGCGACCGCCGAGATCCATCAGGATGCCCTCGAGCAGCGGCTCAAGGCCTCCCAGGCGCTGCAGCCATTCCGGGCCCCCGTGGTTGGGCGGGTGGTCCCCGGGCGGCCGGCGGCGCGGGCTGGGATCCAGCCTGGAGACACGATCGTGGCGGTGGACGATCGGCCGGTCACGCAGTGGTACGACCTGCTCGAGCTGCTGCAGCAGAGCGGCGGGCGCCTGCTGGCGGTCGAGGTGGCCCGCGGCGGGCGGCGGGTGCGCTACGACATCACCCCGTACGTGGATTCGATCACCGGCCCCGACGGCAAGCCACAGGCGATCGGCCGGATCGGCGTCGCCGTGGCCGGGAGCTTCCGCACCGAGCCCCTGACCCTGGGTCAGGCCGTGGTCGAGGGCTGGCACAGCACGGTCAGCGCTTCGACCCAGATCGTTCGCACGGTGCGGGGGCTGTTCAGCGGACGGATCTCGCGCCGCGAGGTGGGCGGGCCGATCCTGATCGGGCAGCTGGCCGGGGAGAGCGCTCGCCTGGGGCTAGACGCCTTCCTGGCGTTCATGGCGCTCATCTCCATCAATCTGGCCGTCCTCAATCTCCTGCCGGTGCCGGTGCTCGACGGCGGCCAGTTTCTCTTTCTGCTCGCCGAAGCGGTGGTCCGCCGCCCGCTGCCGCTCAAGCTGCGCGAGCGGCTGACGATGGTGGGTCTGGTGCTGATCGTTCTGCTCATGGGGCTGGCGTTCTCGAACGACATTCGGCGGTTGTTCGGGGCATAGGGTGGCGCGCGACCCGGGACCGCGTGCCCGTCCTCCCTCACGTGTGAGCCCTTGTCTCCGGCCTGAGCCGGCGTTATTCTACCGTGCTACAACGGATTACGGCGCTACACGCACAGAGGATCACGGCAGCATGGGCTTCGACAAGCAGGCGGTCACGACCAAGCACCAGGCGCACGCGGCCGACACCGGGTCGGCCAAAGTGCAGGTGGCCCTGCTCACCGAGCGGATCAACTCCCTCACCGAGCACTTCCGCAGCCACCCCAAAGACCACCACGGGCGGCGCGGCCTCCTGAAGATGGTCGGCACCCGCCGCCGGCTCCTGACGTATCTCAAGCGGAGTGACCTCGAGACCTACCGGGCGCTGATCGAGCAGCTCGGGCTCCGTCACTAGCCGCGCCGCGCCGCAGGGGGCGTCCTGATGCCTGCATCGGGACGCCCTCTCTGTATTGATGTGTCCTGGAATTGATGTATCCTGAGCTGCAAAGAAACCCGACACCAGAGAGAGAAGGTAGTGACCGTGCAACGGATCGAGACCCAGTTCGCCGGACGTCCATTCATGTTGGAGACCGGACGCCTGGCGAAGCAGGCTGCCGGCTCCGCCGTCCTGCGCTTCGGCGACACGATGGTGCTGGCGGCCGTCACCGTATCCCCCAACGTTTCCACCCTCCCGTTCTTCCCGCTCACCGTCGAATACCGCGAGAAGACCTACGCCGCCGGCAAGATCCCCGGTGGGTTCCTCAAGCGTGAGGGCCGCCCGTCAGACGACGAAATTCTCGCGAGCCGGCTGATCGACCGCTCGATCCGGCCGCTGTTTCCGGAGGGGTTCAAGAACGAGGTCCAGGTTTTCGTGATCGTGCTGTCGGCCGACCAGGAGAACGACTCGGACATCCTCGGGGTCATCGCCGCCTCCACGGCGCTGAGCCTCTCGACGGTGCCGTGGAACGGTCCGCTGGGGGCCGTGCGCGTGGCGCGGGTGGAAGGAAACTGGATCCTCAATCCGACGTTCCAGCAGCTCGAGTTCTCGACGCTCGACCTGGTCGTCAGCGGCTCGGCCGACTCCATCGTGATGGTCGAGGGCGGTTCGCTCGAGATCTCCGAGACCGAGGTGCTCGAGGCACTCAAGGTGGCGCAGAAGGGGATCCGCGACGTCATCGCGCTCGAGAAGGAGCTGTTCGACAAGGCCGGGACCGCACCCAAGGTCGCCTGGACCAGGGTCGAGCCGGACGCCGGGCTGGTGGCCAAGGTGCGTCAGGCCGCCGAGGCCCAGATGGGGCAGGCGATCAACCACAAGGACAAGGCCGGGCGGAGCGCCGGCGTCAAGGCGGTGAAGGAACAGACGCTGGGGGCCTTGCTGGTCGAGTTCCCGGAGAAGGCGCGCGACATCGGGAACGAGCTCGAGGAGATCGAGTATCGGGTCATGCGGAAGCAGGTGATCGAGAAGGGCGAGCGCGTGGATGGCCGTGACCTCGACACCATCCGGCCGATCGCCATCGAGGCCGGGGTGCTCCCGCGCACCCACGGCTCAGCCCTGTTCCAGCGCGGCCAGACCCAGGCACTGGTGTCGGTCACGCTCGGCACGGCGGACGACGAGCAGCGCATCGACAGCATTGACGTGGCCGGCGAGACGACCAAGTCGTTCATGCTGCACTACAACTTCCCGCCGTTCTCGACCGGCGAGGTGAAGATGATCCGCGGGACCAGCCGCCGCGAGATCGGGCACGGCGCGCTCGCCGAGCGGGCGCTGCAGCCGCTCCTGCCGCACTATGAGGACTTTCCCTACACGCTCCGGGTCGTCTCCGAGGTCCTCGAGTCGAACGGCTCGTCGTCGATGGCCACTGTCTGCGGCGGCTCGCTCGCGCTGATGGACGCGGGCGTCCCGATGAAGGCCCCCTGCGCCGGCGTGGCGATGGGCCTCATCAAGGAAGGCGACAAGATCGCGGTGCTCACCGATATCCTCGGCTCCGAGGACCACCTCGGCGACATGGACTTCAAGGTGGCCGGCACCGAGCGGGGGATCACCTCGATCCAGATGGACATCAAGATCGAGGGGCTCGACCTCAAGATCATGGAGCAGGCGCTCGAGAAGGCCCGCCGCGGGCGGCTGCACATCATCAAGGAGATGACCAAGGTGCTGCCCGAGCCGCGCAGCGAGCTCTCGCAGTACGCGCCCCGCATCTTCACGATGCAGATCAAGCCGGACAAGATCGGCGACGTGATCGGGCCGAAGGGCAAGACCATCCGCGGGATCCAGGACGCCACCGGCGCCAAGATCAGCATCGAGGACAGCGGGCTGGTCACCATCTCCGCCGTCGGCGGCGAGGCGGGCGAGAAGGCGCGCGCCATGGTGGCCGCGATCACGACCGAGCCGGAGGTGGGCCGGACCTACGAGGGCCCGGTCAAGAGCACGACTGCGTTCGGCGCGTTCGTCGAGATCCTCCCCGGGGTCGAGGGGCTGCTCCACATCAGCGAGCTGCAGCACGGCCGCACCGAGAAGACCGAGGACGTGGTCAAGAAGGGCGACATCGTGCAGGTCAAGCTCCTCGAGGTGGACGAGCGCGGCCGCATGAAGCTCTCCCGGAAGGCGCTGCTGCCGAAGGAGTAGCTCCGCTTGGAAACGGTTCGTCTGGACGAGGGGCTCCTCCGCACCACGGCTCCCAACGGGCTCGTCGTCCTCACCGAGCAGCTGCCGGGCATCCGCTCGGCGGCCACCGGCATCTACGTCCGTACCGCCAGCGCCCATGAGCGGCGCGAACAGATGGGCATTTCCCATCTGCTGGAGCACATGGTCTTCAAGGGCACCGAGCGCCGCTCCGCCAAGGAGCTGGCGCTCGAGCTCGAGGTACGGGGCGGCAGCCTCGACGCGTTCACCGGGCGCGACTACACCAGCTACCAGGCCCACACTCTCGACGCCGACCTTCCCCTTGCGGTCGAGATCCTGACCGATCTCGCCCGCCGGCCGCTGCTCCGGGAAAGCGATCTCGAACCCGAGCGGAACGTCATCCTGGAGGAGATCCACGGGGTGGAGGACACCCCCGACGATCTGGTGTTCGAGCTGCACGCGGTCGAGCTCTGGCCCGCCCATCCCTACGGCTATTCCATCCTCGGCAGCCCCGGCACGCTGGCCGCGCTGTCGGCGGACGACCTGCGCTCTCTGCACCAGGCCGGGTACTATCGGGGAAACTTCGTCGTCGCGGCGGCCGGGAACGTCAACCACGACCAGCTCCTGACGGTACTCGAGCGTGAGGGCTGGTTCGAGGGCACGGCCGTCGAGCCGGCCCGCCAAGCCGTGCCGGGCGTGCCCGCGGTTCGCGGCACCGAGCGCCACGAGGAGCGCGATACTGCGCAGACCCACATCGTCTTCGGAACGGACACCTTCCCGCTCCGGGACCCGCGCCGGTTCGCGCTCGCCATCCTCACCAACGTGTTCGGCGGCGGGATGTCGAGCCGGTTGTTCCAGCGGGTGCGCGAGGAACTCGGCCTCGCCTATGCGGTCTTCGCGTACAAGAATTTCTACCAGTCGGCAGGGCAGCTCGGGGTCTACATCGGCACCCAGCCGTCCACGGCCGACGCCGCCGTCGAGGCCATCCGTGGCGAGTACGCCCGCCTGTCCCGCGAGGGCCTGCCGCTGGCGGAGCTCGCGGACGGCAAGCAGCAGCTCAAGGGCCAGGTGATGCTCTCGCTCGAGAGCCCCGGCGCGCGCATGGGCCGCCTGGCGGGCTTCGTGCTCCACGATGACCACTATCGGCCGCTCGATCAGATGCTCGCCGAGATCGACGCGGTCACCGGCGACGATGTCGCCGCGGTGGCGGCCGAGTACTTTGCCCCGGATCGGCAAACGGTCGTCCGGCTCGGGCCGTCGCGCTGAGGAGATGCCGGCTCGGACCCCGGAGTCACCCTGAGCGAAGCGAAGGGGGCATGCGTCGGGACATGGCTCCATCGCGGTGCTCAGGATGACTCCGGAGATCACCTCAAGCAACCAACCATCCAGAGGTCCCATGCTGATCGGCGTGCCGAAGGAGATCAAGACGAACGAGAACCGCATTGCCCTCGTGCCGGCCGGCGCCGAAGCGCTGGTGGCCGCGGGACACACCGTCTTCATCGAGGCCGGCGCAGGACTCGGCAGCGGATTTCCCGACGACGCCTACGCAGCGGTCGGCGCCTCGATCCTCCGGACCGCCGAGGAGGTATGGCAGCGGGCCGAGATGATCATGAAGGTCAAGGAACCGATCGCGGCCGAGTGGCCGCGGATGCGGCGGGGTCAGGTGATCTACACCTATTTCCATTTTGCCGCCGCCGAGGACCTGACTCGGGCCGTCATTGATTCGGGCGCGATCGCGGTCGCATACGAGACGGTGCAGCTGCCGAGCGGCGAGCTCCCGCTGCTGACGCCCATGTCCGAGGTGGCCGGCCGGATGGCGGTGCAGGAGGGCGCCAAGTATCTCGAGAAGGTGTTCGGCGGCAGTGGGGTGCTGCTGGGCGGGGTGCCGGGCGTGGCTCCGGGGGAGGTGGTGATCATCGGTGGCGGCGTGGTCGGGATCAACGCGGCCAAGATGGCGGCCGGCCTGGGCGCGCACGTGACCATCCTCGACATCTCTCTCGACCGGCTGCGCTACCTGGACGACGTCCTCCCGGCCAACGTGGACACCGCCTACTCCAACCGGCACAACATCCTCGACGCCATCCGCCGAGCGGACCTCGTGATCGGCGCGGTGCTCCTCCCGGGAGCCAAGGCCCCCCACCTGGTCAAGCGAGCCGACCTCAAGGCGATGAAGCCCGGCTCCGTCATCGTGGACGTGGCGGTGGACCAGGGCGGCTGCGTCGAGACGATCAAGCCGACGACGCACGAGAATCCCACCTACTTCGTTGACGGCATTCTGCACTACGCCGTCGCCAATATGCCCGGCGGCGTGCCCAGGACGTCCACCCTCGCCTTGACCAATGCTACGCTCCCGTATGGACTTAAGCTGGCCAAGCGCGGCTGGCGTGCCGCCTGCAAGGCGGACCCGGCATTGGCGTTGGGGCTCAATGTGGTCGAGGGGAAGGTGGTCTACCCCGGTGTGGCCGACGCCTTCCGACTTCCGCTGACCGACGTCGCCTCGGTCCTGTGACCGAGGTCCTGATCACCCGGCTTCCCCATGCGGACGGCCTCCCCCTGCCGACCCGAGGCACTCCTGGCGCGGCGGGCTACGACATCGCGAGCGCGGAGGAGGGGTGCCTGGCGCCGCTGGAGCGGCGGCTGTTCCGGACCGGGTTCGCCATCGCGGTGCCCGAGGGGTTCGAGTGCCAGCTCCGACCCCGGTCCGGCCTGGCGCTCCGCCACGGCATCACCCTGCCCAACACGCCGGCCACGATCGACAGCGACTACCGGGGCGAGCTGATGATCATGCTGGTGAACCTCGGCCGCGAGGCGTTCGAGGTGACGCGAGGGATGCGGATCGCCCAGATGGTGATCGCGCGGGTGGAGCCGGTGACCTTCCGGGCGGTGGCGGAGCTGCCGGGGAGCGAGCGTGGGGCGGGGGGGTTCGGCAGCACGGGGAGGTAGGTGCTGGTAAAGTACAGCGTCACGGGGCAGCCAGCTCGAATCACCCCGAGCCCTTCGCTGCGCTCAAGGGCAAGCTCCGCGAAGGGGGCCTGCGTCCGGTCACGGCTCCTTCGCGTCGTTCAGGATGACTCGCGCCGACTCGGGACCACCCGAGTGGCTTCCCGATCCCCTGGTGCCCATTTACCTTCTGAACCATGCGCCTGACGGCCACCCGATGAAGTTTCCGTCCCTGAATCTGATGTCCTGGCTCCCCGCGAACGAAATTGCGGTGGATCTCGGCACCGCCAACACGCTGGTGTACGTGAAGGGCGAGGGTATCGTCCTCAACGAGCCCTCGGTGGTGGCCATCGAGAAGGCCACGGGGAAGATCAAGGGCATCGGGCTCGAGGCCAAGCGCATGCTGGGCCGCACACCCGACGGCATCCTCGCGGTGCGGCCGCTCAAGGATGGCGTCATCGCCGACTTCGACGTCACCGAGAAGATGCTGCGGTACTTCCTCAAGACGATCATCGACAAGCACGTCTTCCGGGTGAAGCCCAAGGTCATTGTCTGCGTGCCGTCGGGAATCACCGAGGTCGAGCGCCGAGCCGTCCGCGACTCCGCCGAGACCGCCGGCGCCAAGCAGGTGCTGATGGTGGCCGAGCCGATGGCCGCGGCCATTGGCGTCGGGCTTCCGGTGGAGACGCCCACGGGCAACATGGTGATCGACATCGGCGGGGGCACCACCGAGATCGCGGTCATCGCGCTCTCCGGCATCGTCTCCGACACCTCCATTCGTACGGGTGGCGACGAGCTGGATCAGGCGATCGTCCAGTTCATGCGGAAGAACTACAACCTCCTCGTCGGCGAACCGACGGCCGAGGCGATCAAGATCAAGATCGGCTCCGCCGCGCCCACCGGCGACGAGCGTGAGATGGAGGTCAAGGGTCGCGATCTCGTGTCCGGCATTCCCAAGACGGTGCGGGTGCACTCGACGGAAATCCGCGAGGCGGTGCAGGAGCCGATCCAGCAGATCGTGGACGCCGTGCGCCGCGCGCTGGAGATCACTCCCCCGGAGCTCGCCAGCGACATCGTCGACCGCGGGATCGTCATGACCGGCGGCGGCGCGCTGATCCGCGGTCTCGACATCCTGCTCGCCCAGGAGACCGGGCTCCCGATCCACGTGGACGAGGATCCGCTTACCTGTGTGGTCCGCGGGACCGGGCGCATTCTCGACGACTACGAGAAATACCGCAGCGTCCTCTCCGTCTGAGCATGGCCAGCGCGTCGGAACGCTCCTACACGCGCCGGGACACCGTGACGTTCCTCGTCTGCCTCGGCCTCTCCCTGGTGGGGCTCTTCTCGCCCGACAGCTGGGGGCTGAGCATCGCAGCGGCGCTCAGGGGGAGCGTCCTCGCACCGCTGGTCTGGCTCCAGGTCCGCGCCGAGGAGGGCAAGACCAGCAAGGTCCGGCTCCGCGCCATCACCGCCCAGCGCGACTCCGCCGCCTACCTCGCCCAGGGCCTCCCCTCGCTCCTCGCCGAGAACGAACGCCTCCGCCAGCTCCTGCTGCTCAGCCGCCGGCTTGCCAGTTCCTACGTCGCCGCCGAAGTGCTCCACGAGGCCCAGGCCACCGATGGCCGTACCCTGCTCCTGAGCGCGGGATCGCGTGACGGCGTGTCGGTCTTCGACCCGGTTGTCGCGCCCGAGGGGCTGATCGGCGTCGTGCTCAGCGTAGCCAAGCGGACCAGCATCGTCATGACGTGGGCGCATCCGGAGTTTCGGGTGAGCGCCTTTACCGTGACGGGCAACGCGGCGGGCGTGGTGGCCCCTTCGACCTCCGGGGTCGGAGAAAGCGCGCTCGAGTTCCGCGGTGTCCCCTACCGGGATTCGGTGCCGGTGGGTACGCTGGTGCTCTCCTCCGGACTCGGAGGGGTCTACCCGAAGGGGATTCCGGTCGGCGCGGTCACGGGCGTGGTCCGGGAACAGGCGGGCTGGGAACGGGTGTATCGACTGCGGCCGGCAGCCAACCCCGGCTCCGTCGCGCACGTGCTGATCCTGGTAGCGCCGAGCGGCGACCTCGGCCGCGCCTTCCCGAGCGACTCGA
>DAIPLK010000001.1:59019-63344 GCA_036769285.1 Gemmatimonadales bacterium
GCGATGCGGAGCCCTCCCGGAGCCGCCGCGCTGGCCGGCTTTGCCATCGGCTTGGCCGCCGATTCCCTGACCCCGGCCCGCTTCGGCGCCGCCACGCTCGCCCATACCGTCGTGGGCTACCTGGCATCATGGACGCGCGCGGTCTTCTTCGCCGACAACCTGCTGGTCAACGCGGCGTTCGTCGCGAGCGGCCTCTGGTTGCGGGACCTCATTGTGCTCGCGGTGAGCGGCAGCGCTGATCGGTCGCTCCTGACCGAGCTCGCCGTGTACAGTCCGCTTCAGGCGGTCACCTCCGCCCTGTTCGCGCTGCTCGTCCTGCTGGCGTTCCGTGAGTGGTTCTCGATCCGGCTCGACGCATGAGGCGCCCGGGATGAGCGGGTTCGACTCGTATCGCGTGCGCGAGCGCGCGGACGTGGCGCGGTGGATTCTGATCGCGGCCTTCCTGGTCCTGTCGGGCGCCTTCTTCCGCACGCAGATCATCCAGCATGACAAGTTCCAGCTCAAGGCCGAGACCAACCGGCTCAGGCCGATCCCGCTCACCCCGCCTCGCGGCGCCATCCTCGACCGGCGCGGGCGGATCATCGCGGAGAATGTCCCGGGCTACTCGGTCAAGCTGCTCGTGCCCAGCAAGGATTCGCTCCTGGCCGTGCTGGTCCGAGTGGGCCGGTACGTTCCGCTCGACACCTCCGAGACGTCCGACATCGTGCGGCGTTACGCCCTGGCCCGCTACCAGCCCGTGGTCGTCTTCGGCGACGCGACCTTCGAGACGATCGCCCGGCTGGAAGAGCATCGCGCCGTGCTGCCGGGGCTGGTGATCCAGGCCGAGCCGAAGCGGCTCTATCCGGCGGGCAAGGCGGTGGCCCACCTGGTGGGTTACGTCTCCGAAGTGACGGAATCGGACCTGAGCACCGATCGGTTCCCCGGTGCGGGGCTCGGCTCGATCGTCGGCAAGGCGGGACTCGAGCGGGAGTACGACGACACGCTGCGCGGCTCGGAGGGCGTGCGATACATCGAGGTCAACGCCCGCGGCCGCCTCGTGCGCGAGGAGGGGAGCAGTGCCTCCCTCGCCCCGACGCCCGGCAAGCCGATCAGCACCACCATCGACCTCGATCTCCAGCGCTTCATCGACAGCGTGTGGCCCGCCGGCGTGCGCGGCGCCATGGTGGCGATGACACCGTCGGGAGAGGTTCGGGCGCTCTATTCCGCGCCCTCCTACGATCCGAATGCGTTCGTCGGCGGGATCTCGAGCGCGCTCTGGCGCGCGCTCAACGAGGACGAGGCGCGGCCGCTGCTCAACCGGGCCATCCAGACCCGCTACCCGCCGGCCTCGCCGTTCAAGCTGGCGATCTCCGCGATGGCGCTGAGACGCGGCCTGATCGGACTGGATACCCACATGCCAACGCCCTGCCGTGGCGGGTTGCGGCTCGGCAACCGGGTGTTCCGCTGCTGGAAGAAGGAAGGGCACGGCTCGCTCGACCTGGTGAGCGCCGTAGCCTCGAGCTGCGACGTGTACTTCTACCAGCTCGGCCTCCGCCTGGGGCTCAACGCAATCATCCAGGACGGCGTGCTGATGGGCTTCCGGGACAAGAGTGGCATCGACCTCGAAAACGAGGTCGACCCGATCTTCCCGGCGACGACCGCCTACTTCGACCGGCTCTACGGTCCGCGGAACTGGAGCCCGCCCGCGACGACGCTCAACTTCTCCATCGGGCAGGGCGAGAACACCCAGACCCTCATCAACATGATGCGGTTCTACG
This sequence comes from Gemmatimonadales bacterium, assembly GCA_036769285.1. Taxonomy (GTDB): domain Bacteria; phylum Gemmatimonadota; class Gemmatimonadetes; order Gemmatimonadales; family GWC2-71-9; genus CAVVWJ01. Next base: position 60,777 of record DAIPLK010000001.1, read on the forward strand.
AGGGACTGACCGGTGACGGCAACGCCGCGCCGCCGCACATCGTCCGCCCCGCCGACGCGAAACCGCGCTCGCTCGGCCTGACCACCGAACAACTGGATGGCCTCCGGCGCGCCCTGATCGCCGTGGTCGAGCGGGGCACCGCCGCTGCCAGCCGGCACGCCGACCTCGCGGTCGCCGGCAAGACCGGCACGGCGCAGAATCCCCACGGCAAGGACCACGGCTGGTTCATCGGATTCGCGCCGGCGGAGAAGCCCGAGCTCGTGGTGGGAGGGATCATGGAATTCGCGGAGCACGGCACCACCGTGGCGCCCTACGTGATCCGGACCCTCCGTCGCTATATCCTTGGCCCCGACACCGCCGGCCCGATCAAGGTCAAGGTGCTGCTCGACGAGACGTTGGGTCCCCTGGACACGGCCCCGCGGCCCGTCGAGCTCGACCCCGACTCAGCCGCAGCGCGGGCCCGGGCCGACAGCGTTCGGCGGGCTGGAGACCGGCCGTGAGGACCGCGACCCTCGACCGCCAGCTGCTCTGGGTGAGCCTCGGCCTGATGCTGTTCGGGCTTCTCACTCTCTACTCGGCCGGACAGACCGACGTGCCGACTAGGGCCGCCGGGGTGTGGTACCGGCAGTTCTTCTGGTTCGGGATCGGGGTGGCCGTGGGGTGGGTGGTCTTCCACGTCTCGCTGCGGCTGCTCGAATGGCTGGCCCCGGCGCTGTACGGGTTCAGCCTCCTGCTGCTGGCCATCGTGCTGGTGGTGGGAACCGGCGCGGGGACGGCGCAGAGCAGCCACAGCTGGCTCTCGATCGGCGGGCATCAGATCGGCCAGCCGTCGGAGCTTGCCAAGGTGGCGACCGTGCTGATGCTGGCGCGCTACCTGTCCGGCCGGCGGGAGCCGCCACGCTCGTTCCGAGACCTCCTCGTGCCCGGCGCCATCGTCGGCGTTCCCTTCCTCCTGGTGCTGAAGCAGCCTGACCTCGGCAGCGCCATTGTCTTCATCGGCATTGCCTTCGCCATGCTGTTCTGGGCCGGCGTGCGGCCACAGCTCCTGTTCCTGATCGCCTCGCCGGGGCTCAGCCTGCTGCTGGCCTTCAACAACTGGGCGTGGGGCGCCTGGATGGTCGGCTTCACCGCGCTGCTGGTCTTCTGGCGCCCGTACATCTACGACGCCCTCCTAGTATGGCTCCTGAACGTCGCGATGGGCGCCGTCGCGCTGCCGCTTTGGCACCGACTCGCGCCATACCAACAGAACCGCCTGCTCACCTTCCTGAATCCCGAAGCCGACCCGCGGGCGGCAGGGTACCATGCCATTCAGTCTCGGGTGGCGATCGGCTCCGGCGGCTGGTTCGGGACCGGCTACAGCCAGGGCCCCCAGAAGCGTCTGGCGTTCCTGCCGGAGCAGCACACGGACTTCGTCTTCCCGATCGTGGGCGAGGAACTCGGCTTTGTGGGGGTCATGGTCGCGCTGTCGCTCTTCCTCGCGCTGTTCCTGGCTCTGCTCCGCATCGCCAGGCGCGCCACCGACAGCTTCAGCAGCCTGGTCACGTTCGGCATACTGGGGCTCTTCTTCACCCACGTGTTTGAGAACGTCGGCATGACGGTGAACCTGATGCCGATCACCGGGATTCCGCTGCCGTTCTTCTCCTACGGCGGCTCCTTCTTCATCATCTGCTCACTCTGCTTGGGGCTTGCATTCCGGGTGGCGTGGGATTCAAGGCAGTCAGGCTATCCTGATATTTGACAACTACTTAGCGATTGGGGTCTGGCGTTTGGGGCGAGGATGACCGAGATTGGAGGCAGCCTGTGTCCCGCGACATCCTCCTCTCAAGCGACATCTACTTTCTATGGCCGTGATGGCATGGTTCAAGAAGGAGCGCAAGCCTCGGACGTCGCAGCGCGAGCGGCATGAGATCCCGCCGGACGCCTGGGAGAAGTGCGACGGCTGCGGGCACATCGACATCCGGGAGAAGTTCGAGAAGGCGCTGAGCGTCTGCCCGGAATGCGGCCGGCACCGGCGGATCGGGGCGGAGGAGTACATCGAGCTGCTGACCGATCCCGGGACGTGGCGTGAGCTCTGGGGGAACCTCCGGTCGGTCGACCCGCTCAATTTCGAGCATTACGCCGAGCGGCTGGTGTCCGCTCGCAAGAAGGGCGGCGAGGCCGACGCGATCTTCGCGGGCACCGCCCGGCTCGATGGCCTCCCATTCAATCTCGGGGTCATGAATTTCGCCTTCATGGGCGGATCGATGGGGTCGGTGGTGGGCGAAAAAGTCGCGCGGCTGGCACGGCGCTCCCACGAGAAGAAGATCCCGCTGGTCCTCGTCTCCGCCTCGGGTGGCGCCCGAATGCAGGAAGGCGTTCTCTCCCTCATGCAGATGGCCAAGACCTCGGCCGCCGTCGCTCAGCTCCACCGCGACTCCATCCCCTTTGTCTCAATCCTCACGGATCCGACGACCGGCGGCGTGTCGGCGTCCTATGCCATGCAGGGGGACGTGATTCTGGCCGAGCCGGGGGCCTTGATCGGGTTCGCGGGGCAGCGGGTGATCAAGCAGACGATCGGGCAGGATCTGC
>DAIPLK010000143.1:0-4789 GCA_036769285.1 Gemmatimonadales bacterium
TCCATGGCCATGGCGCTGCCCAGACGCCCGCTGCCGGTGTAGGGCACACCCACCATTTCGAGCAGGGTCTGCAGGGTTCCGTCCTCACCCCGGCCGCCGTGGAGTGCCAGAAACAGCACATCCGCATCCCGGACGACGGCCAGGTTGGCGAGGCCCGAGAGCAGCAGGCCCCGCTCGAGCGCCTGGAGCCGCTCGCTCGATGGCGGGACCGTTCCCACCGAGCCGGAGAGGAGGGACCGCTCGTCGGACTCGGGGATGTATCCGCGCGCGGTGTCCACCACCGCGACTTCGTGGCCCCGCGACCGGAGCGCGGCGATGACCTGGACTGCCGAGGCGATGGCGACGTCGCGCTCGGCGGACGTGCCGCCGGTGAGAACGGTGACGCGCATGGGCCGGCTCACCGCGTCCCGAGGAGCTGCTGCAGCACGTCGTACCGGCTCACGATCCCGATCAGGTGGCCGTCCTTGCGAACCAGCGCGGCCGGGTTCTCGCGCGTGAGCATCGCGCCGACCCGGTCGGTCGGGGTGCTGGCTTCGACCTCCGGGAACGGCGGGTCCATGACCTCGCTGACCGGCCGGTCGAGCAGCGCCGGCTGGGCCAGGGCCTTGGTCATCAGGGTGCCTTCGATGAGCCCGCCGACGGACTGTCCGTCGTCCAGCACGGGAATCTGGCTCACCCCCCAGGTGCTCATGAGGGTGAGCGCCTGCCGGACCGCGGCGGCGGGAGCGACGCTCACGACGGCCGGCGCGTCGGCGGGGCGCCGTTCGAGCAGCTGCTGGACGGTGGTGCGGGGCGTGTCCAGCATCTGGTTCTCCTGCATCCAGGCATCGTTGAACTGCTTGGAGAGGTACCGCTCGCCGGTGTCGCACAGGATGGTGACGACGAGGGCCTTGGGATCGTCCAGCTCGCGGGCGAGATCCAGTGAGATCGCCACGTTGAGGCCCGCCGAGCCGCCGACCAGGATGCCCTCCTCGCGTGCGAGCCGGCGGGCCATCGTAAACGACGCCTTGTCAGAGACTTGTCGGAACTCGTCAATCCAGTCGAACCATACCGTGCCGGGGATCTTGTCGCCGCCGATCCCCTCGACCTTGTAGGGATGCCCCTCACCGAGTGTCCTGGTGTGGTGATAGTGGGTATACAGTGACCCGACAGGGTCACCGGCGATGACCCGGATTGCCGGGTTCTTCTCCTTCAGGTACTTACCCGCGCCGCTCACCGTTCCCCCGGTACCCGCCCCCGCCACGAAGTGGGTGACCCGACCCTCCGTCTGCTCCCAGATCTCCGGCCCCGTAGTGGCGTAGTGCGCGTCGGGGTTCACCTGGTTGTAGAACTGGTTGGCCAGGACGGCGCCGGGAGTGTCCCGCACGATCTGCTTGGCCTTCATCACGTAGTTGTCGGGATGGTCGGGCGGCACGGCGGTAGGCGTGATGACGACCTCCGCGCCGTAGGCCTTGAGCAGTCGCACCTTCTCGCTGGACATCTTGTCGGGCATGGTGAAGATGCAGCGGTACCCCTTCATGCCCGCGGCGATGACCAGGCCCACGCCGGTATTGCCGCTGGTCCCCTCGACGATCGTACCACCCGGCCGGAGCTCGCCCCGCCGCTCGGCGTCCTCGATGATCGCCAGGCCGATCCGATCCTTCACCGACCCGCCGGGGTTGGCGTACTCGGCCTTGCCGTAGACCGGTGTCCTGAGGCCCGCGCCGACCCGCCCGAGCCGGATGAGCGGTGTCCAGCCGATGGTGTCGAGGACCGACTCGTACGGGCGAAGATGCGGAGGGGTCATGGCGCGCTCTGGGACCGCGGATTCCGGAAGTGGATCGGCTGCAGAAAGGCGCCGGCCACGGGCCGTCCGTGCCGCAGCGCCGGCGAGAACCGAAGTCCAGCCGCCCCGCTCACGGCGGCGGAGTCGAGGGCGGGGTATCCGCTCGACTCGGCGACCCGAGTCGAGTCGCGGAGGAGCTTGCCGAGCGAATCGGCATAGAGGCGGAGCAGTACTTTGCCCTCGATCCCCTGCTCGAGCAGCGGCACGGGATAGTCCACCGGAGAGACCGGGTTGATGGCGACGGGCGGCTGGTCGGCGTCACTCGTCGCCGCGGTGGGCGAGGTGGTGGAGAGCCGGACCGTGCCGTCGTCCTTGCGCCCGCACCCGGCTCCGGCCGCCGCCACCACCAGCAGCAGAAGCCCCGTGCGGTTCACCGCCGGTCCTCCGCCCGCCGCTTGAGCTCGGCCAGCCGGTTGAGCGCCTCGAGCGGGGTGAGCGCGTTCACGTCGATGGTGCGCAGCTCCTCCATCATCGGGTCGGGTGGCGGGTCGGTGAAGAAGGCGAGCTGCCCCGGATCACGGGCCGCGTCGGGTGGCGGCCCCGGCACCATGCGATGCTCGCCCTCGAGCGTGCCGAGGATGTCGCGCGCCCGCCGCACGACGCCGTCCGGAAGCCCGGCGAGCTGGGCGACGTGAATGCCGTACGACCGGTCGGTGCCGCCCGGCTCGAGCCGGTGGAGGAACACCACCGTTCCGCCCGTCTCGCGCACGGCCACGTTGTAGTTCCGCGCGTGCTGGAGCCGCTCGGGGAGCTGCATCAGCTCGTGGTAGTGGGTGGCGAACATCGTTTTGCAGCCGATGCGGTCGTGGAGGTGCTCGGTGACCGCCCACGCGATCGCCACGCCGTCGTACGTCGAGGTGCCCCGCCCGATCTCGTCCAGCAGGACCAGGCTCCGGCGTCCGGCATTGTGGAGGATGGCACTGGTCTCGCTCATCTCCACCATGAAGGTGGACTGGCCGCGCGCGAGATCGTCGCTCGCGCCGACCCGGGTGAAGAGCCGGTCCACCACGCCGATCGAGGCCTCCGCCGCGGGCACGAACGCCCCCATCTGCGCCAGCACCACACAGAGGCCGATCTGCCGCAGAATGGTGGACTTGCCCGCCATGTTGGGACCGGTGACCAGCGCCACCCGCTCGGCCTCGGTGAAGCGCGCGTCGTTGGGGATGAAGGCCTCGCGCGGCATCATCCGCTCGATCACCGGGTGCCGGCTCTCGCGCAGCGTCAGGTCGAACCCGTCGTGCACCTCCGGCCGCGAGTAGCGGCCCGCCACCGCGCGGTCCGCGAGCGCGGCCCAGACGTCGAGCCGCGCGAGCACCCGCGCGGAGCGCTGGATTCGGGCGACGTCCCGGCCGACCGCAGCGCGGAGGGCGCCGAACAGCTCGGCCTCGCGCGCGCCCATCCGTTCCTCGGCGCCCAGCACGCGGGCCTCGTAGTCCTTGAGCTCGGCGGTCACGTAGCGCTCGGCGGAGGCAAGCGTCTGGCGGCGCTCGTAGTCGGGCGGCACCTTGGCGGCGTGGGCGTTGGTGATCTCGAGGTAGTACCCGAACACCTTGTTGAAGCCCACCTTGAGCGACGGGATCCCGGTCCGCTCCCGCTCCCGCTGCTGGAGCGAGGCGATGTACTGCCGGCCGCCGTCGCGTAGCGAGCGCAGCTGGTCGAGCTCGGCGTCGTATCCCTGGCGGATGACCCCGCCGTCGCCGAGCGCCGCGGGCGGATGTTCCTCGAGGCCGCGGCCCAGCTCGGCGGCCAGGTCGGCCAGCAGATCGAGCTCGTCCACGGCGTCCGCGAGCGCGGCCGCCGGCGCGCCGCGCGGCAACGTCGAAGCGGCGAGCGCACTCAGCGCCTCCGACACGTCGGGCAGCCGGAGGAAGGAGTCGCGGAGCGCGCCGAGCTCGCGCGGGGTGGCCCGGCCCGCGGCGGCGCGTCCGGCCAGACGCTCGATGTCGCGCACGCCGTCCAGCGCCTCGCGGAGCCTGCCGCGGCCGCGGCCGTCGCGCACCGCCACCTCGACGGCGTCGAGACGGTAGCAAATGGCCGCGGGATCGCGGAGCGGCGAGAGCAGCCACTGGCGGAGCAGCCGTCCGCCCATCGGCGTCACCGTCGCGTCGATGGTCTCGAGCAGCGTGCAGCCGCGGGCGCCCGCCCGGAGCGGCTCGACCAGCTCCAGGTTGCGCCGCGTCATCTCGTCGAGCCAGAGGAAGGCATCGCTCCGGCGGACGAACGGTCGCGCCAGGTGCGGCAGGCCGCCCGGCTGGAGCTCGGTGAGATAGCGGAGGAGCGCGCCGGCCGCGCCGAGGGCGGGGGCGTCGTCGGGCCCGACGCCGAGCCCGTCGAGCGTGGCGATGGCGAACCGGCGGGCCAGTTCCTCGCGGGCGAGGTCGGCGTCGAACTCCCAGCGCTCGCGGACGGTACGCAGCACGCCGTCGCCGGCTGCGAGGTCCATCCCGTCCGGCACGACCACCTCGGCGGGGCCCAGCCGGCCGAGCGCTTCGGCCACGCCGGCGGCGGCGAGCGTCTCGAGCAGGAACTCGCCCGTGCTGAGGTCGATCGCGGCGAGGCCGACCCGTTCGTCGTTCCCGCCGAGCGCCACGAGGAAGTTGTTCCTCCCGCTGGCGAGCCAGCCCTCCTGGAGCAGGGCGCCGGGGGTGACCGTCTCGACGACCTCGCGACGCACGAGCCCCCGCGCCAGCTTCGGGTCCTCGACCTGCTCGCAGATCGCCACGCGATGACCCGCGCCGATCAGCTGGCGGAGATAGTCGGCCGCGGCCTTGACCGGCACGCCGGCGAGCGGCACGCCGTCGCCCCGCGAGGTGAGGGTGATCTCGAGGACGCGCGCCGCGAGCTCGGCGTCCTCGTGGAACATCTCGTAGAAGTCGCCGACCCGATAGAACAGGATCGTGTGAGGGTGCTGCGCCTTCACCTCGCGCCAGTGCTTCAGCATCGGCGGGGTCGCCGCGTCGGCGG
>DAIPLK010000143.1:4889-6113 GCA_036769285.1 Gemmatimonadales bacterium
GGGGAGCAGGCCACCATGTTCCTCCTCGACCCGAGCGGCAACGCCCTGGAGTTCAAGAGCTTCAAGCACCCCGAGCACGTCTTCACGGCATGAGGCCGGCGGCGGTGGCCGTGGTCGGTGGCGGGGTGATGGGCGCGAGCGTGGCCTATCACCTGGCGCTCCGCGGTCAGCGGGACGTGGTGATCCTCGACCGTGGCGACGGACCGGGGTCCGGCAGCACCGGGCGCGCCACCGGCGGCTATCGTGCGCAGTACGCCACCGCCATCAACGTCCGGCTCTCGCTTCTCGCGCGGGAGAAGCTGCTCCGCTTCACCGAGGAGACCGGTGTCGACCCGGGATACCTCCCGGCGGGCTATCTGTGGCTCGCCGCCGACGCGGCGGAGCTCGAGGCGCTGCGTGCGGGCCGGGAGCTGCAGCACGCCGAGGGGCTGCGCGAGGCGGTGGAGGTCTCGCCCGAGGAGATCGCCCGCCTCAATCCGGCGATCGGGCTGGAGGGTGTGGTCGGGGGCGCATTCTGCCCGAGCGACGGGTTCATCCGGCCGCTCGGGATTCTGGAGGGGTACCTCGCGGCCGCCGGACGGATGGGCGTGCGGGTGCAGTGGGGCGTCGAGGTCCGCGGGCTGCGACGAGACGCCGGAGGCCGGGTCGTCGAGATCGAGACCTCGCATGATTCCCTCGCCGTGGCCGCGGTCGTCAATGCCGCCGGCGCCTGGGCCGCCGCGGTCGCGGCCATGGCGGGAGTCGCGCTCCCGGTCGTGCCGCTTCGCCGGCAGGTCGCCACGACGGGGCCGTTCGACCTGCTCCCGGCCGACATGCCGATGACCATCTGGGCGGGCGATGGGTTCCATCTCCGCGTGCGCGACGGCCGGGTCCTCCTCCTCTGGCCGACCCCAGGTGTGGCGGGGGATCCGTTCGAGGCAAGCGTCGATCCGGCCTGGGTGACTGCCGTCGTCGCCATGGCGCGCTCCCGCGTGCCGGTCCTGCGGCGGGCGACGATCGACCGCGCCGCGAGCTGGGCGGGCCTCTACGAGATGTCGCCCGACAGGCATGCGATCCTGGGTGCGGCACCCGGGTGTCCCAACCTGTACCTCGTCAACGGCTCGTCGGGCCACGGCGTGATGCACTCGCCCGCGCTCGGACAGCTGCTGGCCGAGATCATCTGCGACGGGCGGGCGTCCGCGCTGGACGTGAGCGCGCTGGATCCGTCGCGCTTCGAGCGGGGGA
>DAIPLK010000144.1:0-3463 GCA_036769285.1 Gemmatimonadales bacterium
GGCCGGCAGCAGGAGTCGCTGCTGGGCGACCTGGTCACCGATGCGATGCGCTGGGGCACGGGCACGGACGTGGCAGTCCTCAATGCGGGGACGCTCCGGCTGGATGACGTCATCCGGCCCGGCCCGCTCAGCAACTACCAGCTCGAGTCGATCTTCCTCTTCCCCGACGAGACCCGCGTCCTCACCGTTCCTCTCACCGGCGCGCGGCTGCGCGATATCCTGGAACACGGCGTGGCAGACGGGTCGCTCGGGAAAGGCGGATTCCTGCAGGTCTCGGGCGTGTCCTACACCTACGATCCGGCCGCCCCCAGCGGGAGGCGGATCCGCGGCGACATTCGCCGCGCCGACGGCGGCATCATCGCCGCGGGCGACCACGTGCGAGTTGCGATCCCGGTGTATCCGGCGTGCGAGGGGGGCGACGGCTACGACGTGCCCGAGGCGGCGACGGCATGCGCCAGTCGCGCCGGAACGCCGCGGGCGGCCGATCTGCTCATGAAGTACACGGCGGACTCGCTGAAGGGGGAGGTCACGCCGCCCAAGAGCGGACGCATCGTCCGCGCCGGAAACACAAATCCCGGCTGAGCAGGCGCTCGCCGGGACCGGTGGCCTTAGCGGTGTTGATCACCCAGGCCGCAAAGCCGAAATCCCTGGGGCCCCGAAGGGCTATGTTCATCTCTGTCTGCGGCTAAGATTAGCCAGCTCCCGAAACGGCCGCAAGTCGCTGTTGCAAAGCGTTACGCGCCTACCGCGCCGGGCGCCCGGTTGGCACCCGGCCGCCTCAGGGGAAGCAACGCGCCGGACCGGTTCCCGTTCCCTTTAACCAATCGCCACAGGTATACTTGGGCATGGCTGCCACGCCTCCAACGGCTCTCGCCACCCTTCCCAGCGCCTTCGCCGCAGCGTGCCGACTCTCCCGTACCGACGGAGAGCTGTTCGAGCGCTGCCGGGTGGCCCTGGTACGGCGATTCCAGAGCGAGCTCATCTGGCTGAGCATGATCTCTCCGACGGAGCACATGCCCCACGTCGGACCCGCCGAGGGGTTCGAAGTGGCCCAGGAGGTGGCGCGGCTGGGGAGCGGGGAGACCGAGGTCATCATCCATGCGGATCCCTTGGTGGCCGGCGAGATGCGAGCCGTGGCGATGCCGCTCGCGCTGGGCCTCAGCGTCGTGCTGGAGCTCCGCGGCATCCTGCTGGAGCGGCAGGCGGCGCTGGACGACGCCGTCTTCCAGCTGCGGGCGCTGCGGCAGGTGGCTCGGCTGCTCTCGTCGGTCCATTCGATCGAGGACACCGAGCAGCTGATCCTCGACTTCATGGCGGAGGTGTTCTTCGCCTGGTGGGCATGCCTCCACCGGCCAGAGGGCAACACCTACACGCCAAAGGTGTTCCGCTCGCTCAACGACCGCTTGCGCCCCTCGCCGATCGACAAGGCGGCGCTGGACCGCGCGCTCCCCCCGGGCAGCGCGGCCACCGGCGCGGACGACGTGGCCGTGGCGGCGCTGGTGGGGCCCGGGGCCGAGCTGGTGGTGCCGCTCGACGCGGGTGCTGAGCGGATGGCGGTACTGGTCCTGGGCTCGCGGATCAGCGACAAGCTCTATGGCCGGGCGGAGCTGGAGCTGGCAGGAACGCTGTCGTTCGCGGCTGCCATCGCCCTCAAGAACTCCGAGCTGGTCGAGCAGTTGCACAGCGCGGCCACCACCGACGAGCTTACGGGCCTCTACAACCGGAGGGCGCTCGAGGAGCGGCTGGCGGCGGAGATCTCCCGGAGCCTTCGCCACCAGCTCCACACCAGCGTGCTGCTGATCGACCTCGACCGGTTCAAGGTCATCAACGACACCATGGGACACGCCGCGGGCGACCGGTTGCTGATCCATGTGGGGAAGGTGCTCCGCCAGCAGTGCCGCGCGCTCGACGTGGTCGGCCGGCTCGGCGGGGACGAATTTCTCGTGATCCTGCCGATGACCAAACCGAGCGAGGCCCAGGTGTTCGTCGGCCGGGTGCAGGCCAGCCTCCGCGAGTCGGGATCGTCCATTCCGGAGTTCGGCCCTTGCACCCTCAGCATGGGGATTGCCGAGTCTCCGACCCACGGGACCACCGTGAGCAGCGTGCTGGCCGCGGCCGATGCCGCGCTTTACAAGGCCAAACGGGCCGGCCGCAACGCCATCGAGGTCGCGGACGGATAGTCCCCCATGGGCCCTGAAGAGTTCATCCTGCTCGGCGACGCCCTCTGGCTGGACTTCGTCAACAGCGCCTGCGGGCGCACCCCCTCCCCACCGGATCTCCTGCCCGACGCTGCCGCCTTCGCGCGGTGGTGCGCACTCGAGCATCTCGACGCCGCCGCCGAACCCGCTCCGTTCGACCAGGTGCTGGGGTTTCGCGCACGGCTCCTGGAGCTGGCCGGGGCGATGCGGGAAGGCCGACAGCCTCCGCCCGGTGCGATTGCCGCGCTGAACGAGCAGCTCGGACGGAACGCTGGGACCCAGCGGCTCACCCGGGTCGGCGGCGAGTGGCAGCTCGGGTTCGCGCCGACGCGTCCACCCGCGGCGCTCGAGGCAATCGCCCGGTCCGCCGCCGCCAGTCTGGCAGACGGGCGCAGCGTGGTGCGCCGCTGCGCGGGGCAGCCGTGCTCACTGTTCTTCATCGACGACTCCCCCACGGAAAGCCGCCGCTGGTGTGACGTCGACATCTGCGGCCGCCACGCGCCGGTCGAGCGCCGCCGGGGGCTCCGCCGGTGACGGCCCCCGATCCCGTCCTCGCCTTCGAGCGCACCAGCGCCGCGCTCGGGGCGCGTTATCGGCTCGAGCGGATCGCGGCGTCCAACGCCGACCGCATCCTGTTTGCGGCGCACGACGAGACACTCAAGCGCCCGGTGAGCATCCGCGTCAACTTCTACTGCGACGAGCCGAGCCGCGCCTGGTTTCTCCGCGAGGCGGTTGCGCTGGGGCAGCTCGATCATCCCGCCATCCGGCACGTGTACGACGCGGGCGTGGTGGGGGAGCTGGCCTACCGGATCGGCAATTGGACCGATGGGGAGGAGCTCGAGGAAGCGGTACAGCGAGGACCGCGCAGCATCCCCAGCGTGCTCTCGCTCGCCCGTGACCTGCTCGGGGCGCTCGCCCACGCTCACCTGCAGGGGATCATCGTGCGACGCATCGTGCCGGCGTCGGTGCTGATGGGCGGGAGCGGCGGCACCACGATCACGGATCTGCGCTTCAGCAGCTACACCCTGCCCGCCGTTCCCGCCGGCACCCGTCCCGACATGCCGATGTACATGGCGCCCGAGGTGCGGGATGGAGCCGTCGGCGACCCGGCGTGCGACGTCTACACGGCGGGGGCGCTGCTCTACTTCGCGGTGACCGGGCAACACCCCCCGCTGGACCCCCGCGATGTGGTTCGGCCGACCGAGCTCCGCCCGACCTGCCCGCGGGCCATCGAGCGGATCGTGCTGCGGGCGCTGAAGCCCGCG
>DAIPLK010000144.1:3563-6033 GCA_036769285.1 Gemmatimonadales bacterium
CTGACGCAGGACCCCGAGGTGGTCGAGCGATTCCGGCGTGAGGCGCAGCTCGCCGCCCGGCTCAGCCATCCGAACATCGTGAACATCTACGACATCGCCGGGCGGTTCGGGCTCATCTGGTACACGATGGAGCTCATCGACGGGCCGAGCCTGGCGCAGCTGGTCGAACGCGACGGACCGCTCCCGCTCGACCAGGTGCTTCGCCTCCTGCGGGAGGCGCTCTCTGCGCTCGCGCACGCGCACGGCTACGGGCTGGTGCACCGGGACATCAAGCCAGAGAACATGCTCATCGACCCGGCCGGCAGCGTGCAGATCACAGACTTCGGCCTGGCCCTCGCCCTCCGGGGAAAGTACGGCGGCGCCACCAGCCAGAGCGGGACGCCGCAGTTCGCGAGCCCCGAACAGCTGCTGGGCGAGCGGGTGGACCAGCGCTCCGACCTCTACAGCCTGGCCGCCGTGGTGTATTACGCCCTGCTCGGGACACCGCCCTTTCCCGGGGCGACCACCGAGCAGGTGCTGGCGCGCCAGACGACCAATCAGCTTCCCTCGGCCCGCGAGCGCCGGGAGGATGTCAGCGAGGCCTTCGAACGGGTGCTGGACCGCGCCCTCAGCGCCGACCTGGAAAGCCGCTTCCCATCGGCGGCCGAGTTTCTCCAGGCGGTCAACCGGGCGTCCGAGGGCGGGCCCCGAGAGCCAGTGGCTGACTGGGCCCGCGCGGCGGCACGGTGGCTCAGGGGTTCGCCTCTTGACTAAATACAGCCCCGCTGCAGATTTATGCCTGCGCTTGGCCATACCGAGCAGGGAACACCCCAATTGGCACCCCGACCCTGGCGCCTGTTGCCGGGGTTTATCTCGTTCGACATCAACGGATTGTAGCTGACGCAGGTCGGCTAACGCTTTTTATGACGCGGGATAGGCCCGCGCTCATAAAAACTCGGTGGACCGGCACGACCGGACGCCGACGCAGTCAAACAAACACGGAGTAGGAGCAATGGCTCGCACCCTAGGCACGGTCAAGTGGTTCAACGACGCGAAGGGATTTGGTTTCATCACTCCGGAGAACGGGGACAAGGACTGCTTTGTCCACCACACCGCCATCAAGGCGGATGGGTTCCGCAGCCTCTCCGAGGGTGACCGGGTGGAGTTCGACATCGTGCAGGGTGCGAAGGGGCCTGCCGCCGAGAACGTCGTCAAGGTCAAGTAAGCACCAGGAAGGGAAACATGACGGGCCGCTCTCCATGAGGGCGGCCCGTCGTGGTTTCTTGGGCCTGGAGCCAACGGGAGGAGATGGGCCCCTTCGCTGGCGCTCAGGGTGACCTCGCGCTCTGCGCGAGGTCACTTGTGGCGGTAGATGACCCGGCCGCGAGTGAGATCGTAAGGGGAGAGAACGACGCTGACGCGGTCGCCCTCGAGGACGCGGATCTTGAACTTGCTCATCTTCCCGGCGGCGTACGCCAGGATCTCGTGACCGTTCTCGAGCAAGACCCGATAGTTCCGGTCGGGCAGCACCTCGGTCACGACCCCTTCCATCTCGATCCCTTCTTCCTTGGCCATCCAAGCCCTCCACGCAGAGTGACGGTACGACGGCCCCACGGCGCCGGGGTCTCGGGCGTGGAATCTTGCGCCCCGGCGGCCGGGAAGCAACCACCGGCAAGATGGTCGGTCAGCCCGAGCCGCCGGGCACCTGGGCGCTGATCCGATCGATCTGCTGCTCAACCATCTGGACGAGCTCGCCGATGAGGCCGCCATCGAAGCTGAGCTTGGCGCCTGCGGTGCGGTACAGCTCGGGAAGGCTTCGAACTGCGCCGAGCGCCAGGGCCTCGCGGTAGTGAGCGACGGCGCCGCGGGGATCCTGCAGGCTGTTGCGCCAGATCTGGAGCGCGCCGATCTGTGCGATGCCGTACTCGATGTAGTAGAACGGGTACATGAAGATGTGGAGCTGCCGGTACCAGCGGGCGATCCGCTCCGCTTTCAAACCACTCCAGTCCACCCCGCGCTCGAATCGGCTCCGGATGCGGAGCCAGGCCTCGTCCCGCGCGGACGCGTCCACGCCGTCGGGAGTGGTGTAGATCCACGTCTGGAACGCGTCCACCGAGGCGATGTGGACCAGGCTGAGCAGGACGTCCTCCAGGTGCTCGAGCCAGGCTCGACGGTGGTCCTCGGGCGTGAAGTATCCGGTCGGCTGCGCCAGGTGGGGCGCGGCGAGCAGCTCCATGGACATCGACGCCAGCTCCGCCGCCTCCGATCCGGGGTGTCGCTGCCAGATGAGCGGCTGCCGGTGGGAGGCAAAGGCGTGGAAGGCATGCCCGGCTTCGTGCAGCAACGTCATGACGTCGTCCACCAGTCCCACGGCGTTCATGAAGATGAACGGCCGGCCCCTGAAATGGAGGGTCTCGCAGTACCCGCCCGGGGCCTTGCCCTTCCGGCTGTCGAGGTCGAGCAGCCGCTCGTCGATCATCGTCTGGAACTG
>DAIPLK010000145.1:0-6023 GCA_036769285.1 Gemmatimonadales bacterium
ACGTGGAGGCGGCGGTGCTGACGGCGCTGGAGAAGCTGCCGGCCGACCGGTTCGCGACCGCGGCGGAGTTCGCGGCCGCGCTGGCCGACGGCTCGGCCACCAGCCGCCGCCGGCCGGACACGGCACTCCGTGCCGCCGCCGCCCCACCCCGCCGGAACCGGGTAGCGCTCGCGGCCGGCGCGCTGCTCGTGCTCGCGGGCGCGGCCGGCGGAGCGTACCTCATCGGCCGGGGTGCGCGGTCGGACGCCCTGCCCGCCCGGGTCGCCCTCACCATCCCCGCCGACCAGCGGCTCATCCCGGTCGAGCCGGTCGCCGCGCTGTCGCCCGGCGGCGAGCTGCTGGCCTATAGCGCCGAGGGAACCGGAGGCATTCCCCAGATCTTCGTGCGCCCGCTCGACCAGCTCACGCCGCTCCCGCTGCCCGGGACCCAGAACGGCTGCTGCGCGTCGTTCTCCCCCGACGGTCAGGACCTCGCGTTCGTGCAGCAGGGGGTGTTCAAGCGGATCTCGGCCCGCGGGGGCGCCGCGACCATCATTCCGCTGGCCGGCGACGTGCGGCTGACGTTGCTGCGGTGGGCCGGGGCCGACGAGTTCGTGGTGACCACATCCGAGGGCAAGCTCGCGCGACTGGGGAACGACGGCGTCCTTCGGGTGATCGCGGCCCCGGATTCGGCGGCGGGCGAGGGGACGCTCGACGTGATGGAAGTGCTGCCCGGCGGCCGGATCCTCGCCATCGCCACGGTGGCGGCACCCGCCGGCCACGCCGTCGTGGTCGATCCCCGCGACGGCTCCCGCACGGAGATCCCCGCGGGAAACGTGATCTGGGCCGGCTACAGCGACGGGTATCTCGTCTGGTCCCAGCCCGGCGGCCTGCTGTACGCCGCGCCGTTCGACCCCCGCAAGGCGCGCATCAGCGGCGCGGTGCAGTCGCTCGGCATCACCGTGCAGCAGACGCGGGGCAGCCGCCCCAAGATCGCCCAGGTGGGGCACGGCACCCTGGCCTACGTGCCGGCGCAGGCGCTCAGCCTGGTGTCGGCGTCACGGGACGGGAAGGTGACGCCCCTGCTCGACCAGCCGCGCTCCTACCACAGCCCGCGGGTCTCCCCCGACGGCCGGTCCATCGCCTTCGATTTCTCCGAGACCACCCGCGACGTCTGGCTGCTCGAACGGGACGACAGCACGGTGTCGCGCGCCACGTTCCAGAGCACGGGGCACGACCCCACCTGGCTCCCGAACGGCCGGGAGCTCGTCTTCGCGGAGGCGCGCGGGCCGCGGGTCGGGATCGTCCGCGCGCCGGTGGACGGCAGCCGGCCGGCCGACTCCGTGTACTTCGAAGGGTTTCAGGTCACCATCCACGCGGTGACGCCGGACGGCCGCACGGGAATCGCCGTGCGGTTCAAGGTCACCGGCGGGGATGGAGACCTCGTGGCGGTGCCGCTCGATGGTGGAGGCGAGGTGCGGCCCATCGTGGCCACGCCGTACGATGAGGCCTACCCCGCGCTCTCTCCCGACGGCCGCTGGCTGGCGTATGTCTCCGACGAGGCCAACCGCCCGGAGGTGTACCTGCGGGCGCTCGACGGGGGTGCCGGAAAGGTGCTGGTGTCGCAGAGCGGCGGAAGCGAGCCCGTGTGGTCCCGCGACGGGCACGAGCTGTTCTACCGGAGCCTGGGCCCGGCCGAGCCGCAGCTGATCGCCGCGCGGATCGAGACCGGGCCGTCGCTGCGGGTGGTCTCGCGCACCCCGCTCTTCCCGGTGACCGACTTCGAGGCCGCCACCCCGCACGCCAACTACGATGTCACGCCGGACGGCCGCAGCTTCGTCATGGTACGGCAAGGCCGGCTGTCGCAGTTCATCTACCTGCAGCGCTGGACCGCACTCCTCCCGCAACCGACCGCCCGCTAGGCCCGACGAGGCCCTCACGGGCCGGGCCGTCCGGCGCGGACCCGGCCGTCCGGCGCGCCGCTCTCGCTGCACTCGCCGCGCTCGCCGCGCTCATGAGTCACCCACCCCGAGTCACCCTGAACCCTTCGCTGCGCTCAGGGCAGGCTCCGCGAAGGGGCCGAAGCTCCACTCCGAGTCACCCTGAGCGAAGCGAAGGGGCCATGAGCAGACGCATGCCCCCTTCGCTTCGCTCAGGGTGACTCGGGGGGTAGATTCCAGCCGTTTATTCCCCAGATCGGCGGACGCTAGCCCATGGACCTGCGCGACCGGCTCCAGCAAGCCCTCGGAACGACCTACCGCCTCGAGCGCGAGCTCGGCCAGGGCGGCATGGCCACCGTGTTCCTCGCCGACGACCTCAAGCACGACCGCAAGGTGGCCGTCAAGGTGCTCCGGCCCGAGCTGGCCGCGGCCCTCGGGCCGGATCGCTTCACCCGCGAGATCCGCATCGCCGCGCGGCTCCAGCACCCGCACATCCTGCCGTTGCTCGACTCCGGCCAGGCCGAGGGCTTCCTCTATTACGTGATGCCCTACGTGGACGGGCAGAGCCTGCGCGACCGCCTGGCCCGCCAGGGCGAGCTGCCGGTGCACGAAGCCGTCCGGCTGCTGATCGAGGTCACCGACGCGCTCGCGTTCGCCCACGCGCAGGGCGTGGTGCACCGCGACATCAAGCCCGACAACGTGCTGCTCTCCGGCCGGCACGCGCTGGTGATGGACTTCGGCGTGGCCAAGGCGCTGGCTGAAAGCCAGCGTCCTGAGGGCCCAACGGGCCCGAAGGAGCGGGTGCTCGATCTCACCACCGCGGGCGTCGCCATCGGCACGCCGGCCTACATGGCGCCGGAGCAGGCCACGGCCGACCCGAACATCGACCACCGGGTCGACATCTACGCCGTCGGCGTGATGGCCTACGAGCTGCTCACGGGCCGCACTCCGTTCCAGGGCCTCACCCCGCAGCAGATGCTCGCGGCCCACGTGACCGAGGCGCCGGCGCCGATGACCCGCTACCGGCCCTCGCTCTCCCCCGCGCTCCAGGCCGTCGTGATGCGCTGCCTGGCCAAGCACGCGTCGGACCGCTGGCAGACGGCGCAGGAGCTGCTCGGGCAGCTCGAGCCGCTGCTCACGCCGAGCGGCGGGATGACGCCGGTGCAGACCCAGCCGGTCGCGGCGGTGGCGGCGGCGGCGCCACGCCGCGTCTGGCCCTGGGCGCTGCTGGCCGGCGTGGTCGCCGCCGCCGCGGCCGGTGGCGTTGTGCTCGCACGCGGGCGCACGGACGAGCTCGCCCTGGGCCGCCGCATCCAGATCACGCGCGATCCGGGGCTCGAGATGGACGCGGCCATCTCGCCGGACGGCAAGCTCGTCGCCTATGCCTCGGGCCCGTCCGGCGAGGAGAAGATCTTCGTCCGGCAGATCGACGGCGGCGGCACCATCGCCCTGACCCCGGGCATCCGCGGCGACTTGCGGCGGCCGCAGTGGACGCCCGACGGGTCGCGCCTCGCGTACCAGTCGCCGCGCGGGATCGAGCTGGTGCCGGCGCTGGGCGGCGTGCCCAAGCTGCTCGTCGCCGCGCCCGCGCCGGATACGGCGGCGGATCTCGCCTGGGCCCCGGACGGCAAGCGCTTCGTCTATCGGCAGGCGGACAGCCTGTACGTCCGCGCGACCGACGGCGGGCCGCCGCGCAAGCTCGTCGGCGGGCACGAGGTGTTCGCGCCGTCGTGGTCGCCCGACGGCCGCTGGGTCGCGTACGTCGCCGGCAACCCGCTCTTCCTCTACGGATACCGCTCGCAGCTCGGCAACCTCGCGCCCAGCGCGGTCATGGTGGTGCCCGCCGAGGGCGGGACCCCGGTGGAGGTGGCCGGCGGACTGTCGCTGAACCTGAGCCCGGTCTGGCTCCCGCGCGGCCAGGAGCTGCTGTTCATCTCGAGCCGCGACGGCGGGCGCGACATCTACCGCGTCGCGCTCGGCGCCGACGGCCGGGCCGAGGCGCCGCCCCGCCGGCTGAGCACCGGCCTCAACGTCGTGGCCATCAGTCTCACGGGCGACGGGCGGCACCTGGCGTACTCGGTCTTCACCCAGACGTCCAACGTATGGGCGATCCCGGTCCCGCCCGGCGCGCCGGTCTCGGCCCGGACCGCACGGCCGGTGACTACCGGGAACCAGATCGTCGAGTCCCTCGATGTCTCGTCCGACGGCACCTGGCTCGCGTTCGACTCCGACCGGAACGGCAACCAGGACATCTTCCGCAGGCTGCTCGCCGGCGGCCCCGAGGAGCAGATCACCAGCGATCCGGGCGACGACTTTCAGCCGCACTTTTCCCCCGACGGCAGCGAGCTCGGATTCCACGGCTTCCGCGGCGGCAGCCGCGATCTCTTCGTCGTCCCCGCGGCGGGAGGCGAGGCGCGCATCGTCGTCGCGACGCCGGCGCAGGATCGCGACCCGGGCTGGTCGCCCGACGGCCGGCGGATGTCGTTCTCGTCCGACGTCACCGGGCGCTCCGAGGTGTACACCGTCGCGCGCCAGGGCGACGGGTGGGGCACGCCGAGCCAGCGCACGCGGAACGGCGGGATCTTCCCGTTCTGGTCCCCCGACGGCCGCTACATCGCGTTCGGCTGGACTCGGGGCGTCGAGCTGGTCTCCCCCGAGGACGGGAAGGTCACACCGCTTCCGATGGCCGGACCGCTCGCCGGCAGGCAGATCGACGGCTATGCGTTCACCTGGGCCCCGGACTCGCGGAGCCTGTATGCGGTGATTGCCAGCGACACGATGCCCCACCAGACGCTCTGGTCGGTGCCGATCGACGGCAGTCTCCCCAGGCCGCTTGTCAACTTCGACGACCCGCTCACCAGCTTCGGGCGTGGGGCGTTCGCGGGGCACGGCGCCACCATCTACTTCACGATGATCCGGTCGGAGGCCGACGTCTGGGTGGCGGAGTTGACGACGCGGTAGGCGGTGGGTGGGACGCGCTCGTCGTCACCCCTCCCGAGTCACCGCCCCGAGTCACCCTGAGCGAAGCGAAGGGGGCATGCGTCTGCTCATGGCCCCTTCACTGCGTTCAGGGTGACTCGGAGGGTGACTCATGCCGCCCGCTCAGTGGCAGCTCCCACTCCCCCGGTCCGTGAACGTCTCCCCCGGCACCGATACGAACTCGTACGCATACCGCCCCGGGAGCAGCGTGAGCTTCAGCACCCCGTGCCCGCCGTTCCAGCGAACCTCGCTGTTGGGCTGCGGGGCATCGAAGTCGTAGAGGCTGGGGTTCCCGCCCGTGCCCACGACGAACTGGCGGATGCCCCGCGCCGGATCCGCCCGGCCGTCGGCGTCCTGTGGGGCGAACCGCTCGTACTGGTGGTTGTGGCCGCTGATGACCAGCTCGGCGCCGGCGTCGTACAGGACGCGCCAGATCGGCCGCATCGTCGTCTCCGGGGGATGGTCCGAGCCGGAGGTGAACAGCGGCTTGTGCCAATAGGCGAGCGTGCAGGCCGCCGGGTGCGCGGCGAGATCGGCCGCGAGCCAGGCCGCCTCCTGCTTCAGGTTGCGCTCGCTGTTGAGGGCGACGACGTGCCAGCCGCCCAGATCGTAGCTGTAGTACCCGCGTCCCGCCGGCCCCGCGCGCGCGCCGAAGTAGGCGAAATAGGGCGCGGCGCCCTCCGACTGGTAGTCGTGGTTTCCGGGCGAGGGGTACGTGCGATGCTTGAACCGGCCCCAGCTCCGCTCGTAGCAGGCCAGGTCGGCCACCGCGCCGTCGGGGTAGGCATTGTCGCCCGCGGTGAATACGGTGCCGCCGATCCGCTCGATCAGCCTCGCCGTCGCCTCGTCCGCGTAGCCCTCACCGCACCCGGCGATGTCGCCCGCGCCGACCAGAACGGCGGCCGGCGGTTCCGGTGCCCCCTGGGCCTCGAGCCGGGGGCCGAGCGCGATCGCCCCCAGTGCGAGGGCGAGCGTCGTGCGGCGGAATGCCGGCAGCGGGAGCACGGGTCTACTGATACTGGATGTACACCGGCGCCGGCCACAGCCTCAGCACCTGCGCCGGCGTCATCATCGGCTTGTCGTTCTTGTAGAACAGCTTGAACCCGGTGTACTGCACCGGCTCCG
>DAIPLK010000146.1:0-5998 GCA_036769285.1 Gemmatimonadales bacterium
CGGTACCAGACTTCCGAGCATTGGCGCGACCAGGCCGGGAAGGACCTGCACCCGCACACCAACTATTGGGTGGGCGGCAACACCAAGTTCTACGGCGCCGCGCTCTTCCGGCTGCGGCGGGAGGACTTCGGCGAGCTGCGCCACGCCGGCGGTGGCTCACCGGCCTGGCCGATCGGCTACGACGAGCTGGAGCCGTACTACACCGAGGCGGAGCACCTGTACCAGGTCCACGGCGAGCGTGGAGTGGACCCGACCGAGCCGCCGGCGAGCGCGCCCTATCTGCATTCGCCGGTGTGCCACGAGCCCCGGATGCAGCAGCTGAGCGACGACTTCGCGCGGCTCGGATGCCGGCCGTTCCACGTACCCCTCGGCGTGATGCTCGACGAGAGCGACCGCCGGCGGAGCAAGTGCATCCGCTGCGCCACCTGCGACGGCCATCCCTGCCTGGTGCAGGCGAAATCCGACGCGCAGGTCGTCTGCGTGGATCCGGCGCTCCAGCACCCGAACGCCACCCTCGTGACCGGGGCGTACGTCGCGCGGCTCGAGACCAGCGCCTCCGGCCGCGAGGTCACGCGCGTGGTCGTCGAGCGTGAGGGCATCAGGGAGACGTACTCCGCGGACATCGTGGTGGTCTCCGCTGGCGCGATCAACTCCGCGGCGTTGCTGCTCCGCTCGGTCAGCGACCAGCACCCCCGCGGCCTGGCCAACGGCTCCGACGTGGTGGGCCGCCACTACATGGGTCACATCAACTCGGTGCTGATGGCCCTGTCCAAGTGCCCCAATCCGACCGTCTTCCAGAAGACGCTCGCACTCAACGACTTCTACTTCGGCGCGCCGGACTGGCCGTTCCCGATGGGGCACATCTCCTTCGTCGGGAAGCTCGACGGAACCACGCTGTCCGCGGGCGCGCCGGCGATCGCTCCCGGATGGACCCTGGAGCTCATGGGGAAGCATTCGCTCGATTTCTGGCTGACCTCGGAGGATCTGCCCGACCCGAACAACCGGGTGACGATCGACCGCGACGGCAAGATCGTCTTGGCCTACACGCCCAACAACGGCGAAGGCCACCGGCGCCTGATCAAGAAGCTGGAGCACCTCATGCAGCAGCAGACCAGGTGCACGGTGCACGGCGACGGCTGCCACCAGGGCCTGTTCGCCCGGAATCTCTTCATCGGGCAGCGCATCCCGCTGGCCGGTGTGGCCCACCAGAACGGGACCATCCGGTTCGGCCGTGACCCGAAGACATCGGCGCTCGACGTGAACTGCCGCGCGCACGAGGTGGAGAACCTCTACGTCGTGGACGGGAGCTTCTTCCCCTCCAGTGGCGCCGTCAATCCGGCGCTCACGATCATGGCCAATGCACTCCGGGTGGGCGATCGCATTCTCGAGCGGCTCGGAGCGGGCCGCGGCGAAGCTGTCAGGACGCGCGAGGCGGCCGGAGCGCCGGCATGAACGCGCTCAGTTGGCGCACACGCCTCCTCCGAGCGCTGCTGCTCCTCGCGCTGCTCGGCGCGCCGGAACTCATGGCCCAGTCGCCGCAGCCGTGGGCGGGCCGGGGTGTCATGCCGCACCAGGCCGAGATGGCTGGCGCCGCGCAGGCAGTGGCGATGGTGGGGCTGACGGTGTCCGACTTGGACCGCTCGGTCGACTTCTACACCCGGGTGCTGGATTTCACGAAGGTCACGGATGATGAACTCGCCGGTCAGCCGTACGAGGAGCTCGTAGGCGTGTTCGGCGTCCGCCTGCGCGTCGTGCGACTTCGCCTCGGCGATGAGTACCTGCAGCTGACCGAGTACCTTGCCTCGCCCGGCCGCCCGGCACCGGTGGACACCCGCAGCAACGACCGCTGGTTCCAGCACGTCGCCATCATCGTGCGGGACATGGACAGCGCCTACGCCAGGCTGCGTGCCGCCAAGGCGCGGCACGCCTCGACCGGCCCGCAATTGCTCCCGGCGACCATCCCGAACGCCGCGGGCATCCGGGCGTTCTACTTCCGGGATCCGGACGGCCATCCGCTCGAGGTGCTCCAGTTCCCGCCGGACAAGGGCGATCCCAAGTGGCACGCGGCCGGCGACCGGTTGTTCCTGGGGATCGACCACACCGCGATCGTCGTGGCGGATACCCGGGCCAGCCTGGCGTTCTATCGCGACGTGCTCGGGTTCCGGGTCGCCGGCGAGAGCATGAACTTCGGCACCGAGCAGGAGCACCTGAACAACGTTCAGGGGGCGCGCCTGCACATCACAGGGCTCCGGGCCCCCGCGGGGCCCGGGGTCGAGTTCCTCGAGTACCTCTCGCCGCGGGACGGCAGGCCGTATCCCGCTGACGAGCGGCCGAACGACCTGGTGCATTGGCAAACCACTGTCCTGGTCCCCGACGTCGGAGCCGCGGCGGAAGCCGTTCGGCGCGGGAAGTTCCGTCTCGTCTCCACGGCTCCGGTCGAGCTGCCGGACACCGCCCTCGGCTTCCACCGCGGGATCCTGGTCCGCGATCCCGATGGTCACGCCATCCAACTCGTCGAGCACGAAGGAGTCGTTCATGCCCAGCACTGACCAGACCGGCGCGGCCGCCGTCGCGACCCCGACCCGGCCCGCCGCCGCGAGCCCGGGCACGGTCATGATGAAGGCGGTCGCCGTCTTTCCCGGGACGCCGAACTCGATGCATCTGGCTCAACTCGGCAAGCCGTCCGTGGCCGACGTGCCGGATGGCCGGGGCGTGCTCGTGAAGGTGTTGCGCGTCGGCGTGGATGGAACCGACAAGGAGATCAACGCCGCGGAGTACGGGGCGGCGCCGCCGGGCTACGACTTCCTGGTGACGGGGCACGAGAGCTTCGGGCGAGTCGAGGCCGTAGGGCCGAATGTGACCGAGCTGCAGCCGGGCGATTACGTCGTCGCGACCGTCCGCCGCCCTGGGTCGAGCATCTACGACCGGATCGGCACCTACGACATGACGACCGACGAGGTCTACTACGAGCGCGGGATCAACCTGCGGCACGGGTACCTGACCGAGTACTACGTGGACGATCCGGAGTATATCGTCAAGGTTCCCCAGGGCCTCAAGCAGGTCGGGGTCTTGCTGGAGCCGACGACGGTGGTGGAGAAGGGGATCGCCCAGGCCTACGAGATTCAGCGCCGCTTGCGCGTCTGGCGCCCGCGAAAGGCCGCGGTCATGGGGGCCGGCACGATCGGCCTGCTGGCGGCCTTGGCGCTGCGGCTGCGGGGGCTGGAGGTGACGGTGTTCGGGCGGACGGCACGGCCGTACCTGAATTCGGATCTCATCGAGTCGCTCGGCGCCCGCTACGAGTCCACCGTGACCCTCCCGATCACCGAAGGCGCGGCGCGCCACGGACCGTTCGACCTCATCTTCGAGGCGACCGGCTCGTCGGCGGTCGTGTTCGAGAGCATGCAGGCGCTGGGCAAGAACGGCGTGCTGGTGCTGTCGAGCGTGACCGGTGGCGACCAGCGGATCGAGGTGCCCGCGGACCGGATCAACCTCGATTTCGTGCTCGGCAACAAGGTCATGGTGGGCACGGTGAACGCCAACCGGGAATACTTCGAGCTCGGGGTGAAGGACCTGGCCCAGGCGGAGGCGCAGTACCCCGGTTGGCTCCGGCAGTTGCTCACCCATCCCGTGCGGGGGCTGGAGAATTGGCAGCGCCTGCTCGACACGTTGACCACGGCCAAAGGCGCGATCAAGGTCTACTGCGAAGTGGCCGAGGACTGAGAGGCGGGATGATGGCGGCGATGTTCATGGAGCGGGTGCCGTCGGCCGGGTCCGCGCCGGGGCTGCGCGGGGACCGCCGTGAGGCCCGCCTCCGCCCCGAGCACGCCGAGCGCTACCCCGGCATCCGCGCCGGCCAATGGGAACCGGCCGCGACTCTCGCGGACCGTGTTCTGGCGGGCGGGCTGCTCCGGGGTAATGACACCCTGCTCGGATGCCGGGTTCTGCTCGAGTCACACTTCGAGTTCCGGGGTGGTGGCGAACGTCCCGATGGGGGCGGCATGCGGCCGCGGCGCGAGGACCGGTGACCGCGGTACGACGGAGCCACGGGGGCGTCGCGGTCCGGAATGGCAGGCTCCTGGTGCTGGTACGCGGGGGCCCCGGCGGGCTGGAGGACTCACGACCGATGATCAGGGATCATGCGCAGGCTCACCGTCCGCATCAGCGGATCCGGGAGCTCGCTTCGTTCATCGCGGCCGTATTCATCGGAAGCGTTGGTGGGTTGATCTCAGGGCGTCTGCTGCTGCCTTCAGTGGGACCTGCCGCTGCGGGCAACGTCGCGCTCGCGGTCGGGACGACCCTGACCGGGGCGACGCACGCCCGCCTGATTCACGGCCAGTCTCTCCCGTCGCTTGTTCCGCGCATCCTGGTGGCCGCTCCGCTCGCGTACGGGGTCATGCTCGGCGTACACCGACTGCTGGTGCCCTGATTCGCCCGCTCGGCCGGGTCTCATGCCTGCGGGGTCGCCCGGTTGATCTGCGCGACGATGCGCTCGAGCAGGCCCGGCGGAGCGGCCACTCGGCGTAACTTGTCCCGGACATCCTCGATGACGCTCGCCTCGAAGGTGAATTCGCTGGCGCACATCGCACAGGTGCGCAGATGGTCCTCGACCATGCTGGTCTCCTCGGGAGACAACTGGCGGTCGAGGTAGTCGTCCAGGCGACGAAACGTCTCCTCGCAGGTCTTGTGGTCCAGTCGGCGTCTCATGGTGCGTCATCCCCCGAGCCGGCGGTGGCCACGTTCAACTCGGCAGCATTCGGTGAGCGTCTGGTCCCAGCCGGGCGTTCGATCATTCGAGCGATCTCCTTCGAGGACAAGCCTTTAGTGACAACTCTGGGCACACGGGGTCCCTCCGGCTTGGCCCGCCGCTTTGACCATAATGCCAGGAAGGGACCAAAGGTTCCAGCCCAGCTGCGCGACCCGGATCGGGGTTACTCTTCCCTGCGCGACACCTGAACGGGAGAGGGAGCCATGGCGGAGGAGCATCCTGGGCCCAGCGGGCCCGACCTCAGGCAGGGGATCGAGGCGGAGACGGTTCCCGACGGCGGGATGGTGGCCGGACGGTCGGACGGGGAGGCGGTGCTCCTCGTGCGCCGGGGTGACGACTGGTTCGCCATCGGCGCGTCCTGCAGCCACTACGGCGGTCCGCTCGGGGACGGGCTGCTGGTAGGCGACACGGTGCGCTGTC
Organism: Gemmatimonadales bacterium; assembly: GCA_036769285.1. Lineage (GTDB taxonomy): Bacteria > Gemmatimonadota > Gemmatimonadetes > Gemmatimonadales > GWC2-71-9 > CAVVWJ01. The sequence goes on from DAIPLK010000146.1 coordinate 5,186, forward strand.
CGTGGCACCACGCCTGCTTCAGTCTGCGAACGGGTGAGGCGCTGCGGCCGCCGGCCCTGAACGATCTGCCCTGCTGGAACGTGGAACAGCGCGACGGGCGGGTGTTCGTCGGAGCCAGGCGGAAGCCGGCGCCCCGGGCGGCGGCGCGCTCGCGGGTGCCGGCGCGGATCGTCATCGTCGGTGCCGGCGCGGCGGGGAACAGTGCTGCCGAGACCCTCCGGCGCGAAGGCTATGCGGGGCCCATCACCATCGTGGATCCCGACCAGGATGCGCCGTACGACCGTCCCAACCTCTCCAAGGATTACCTGGCGGGAAACGCTCCCGAAGAGTGGATACCGCTGCACCCGCCCGACTTCTACGAAGCCCACGGCCTCGAACTCCGTCGCGGCGCCCGAGTCGTGACGATCGATGTGCGCGGCGGCCGCGTCCGCCTGGACGACGGGAACGACCTGCCGTATTCCGCCCTTCTGCTGGCGACCGGGGCGAGCCCCGTGCGCCTGACTCCGGAGCTCGAACGAGGCGCCCCTTCCGTCCACTATCTCCGCACCCTCGCGGACAGCCGCCGCATCGCTGCCGCCGCGCACGCGGGGGGCCGCGCGGTCGTGCTCGGGGCCAGTTTCATCGGGCTGGAGGTGGCGGCTTCTCTACGTGCCCGGAAGATGGACGTCCACGTCGTGGCGCCGGACCGCCGGCCACTCGAGCGCGTGATGGGGCCGGAACTGGGCAACGTGATCCACCACCTGCACGAGGACCAGGGAGTCGTGTTCCATCTCGGCCAGAAGGCGCGGGCGGTGGAGAATGGAGTGGTGACGC
>DAIPLK010000147.1:0-5964 GCA_036769285.1 Gemmatimonadales bacterium
GGCGGACCGGGTGACGGTGCTGCGGGAGGGGGCGGTCGTCTTCCACGGGGCCGTCTCGGGGCAAACGGCGGTGGCACTGGCGGGGGCGATGATCGGGGAGGGGGGGCAGGGGGAGCATCGGCCGCCTTCGGTGCGCTCAGGGCAGGCGCTTCTCGGAGCCAGCCCTGGGCGTAAGGAACGGGCTCAGGATGATCCGGGGGCTCAGGGTGATCGGCCGGTACTCGTGCGGCTTGAGGAGCTCGAGATCGCCCGCGACGGCGGTTATGGCATCGCCGTGCGGCGGGCGACCCTGAGCATCCAGGCTGGCGAGACCGTCGGAATCGCCGCAGTGGAAGGGAATGGGCAGCGGGAGCTGCTGCGCGTAGTCGCCGGGCGCCTGCAGCCGCTCCGCGGCCGACGGGAGGTGGCCGGGCCGATCGGCTTCATTCCTGAGGACCGCACGACCGAAGGGTTGATCCCCGAGTTCACCCTCACCGAGAACGTGGTCCTCGGCTCCCGCGCCGACGACCCCTGGATCCGACGCGGCCGCATCGATTGGCGGGTGGCCCGCGCCCGCACCCTGAGCATGCTCGAGACCTTCGCTGTGGTGGCGCCTGGTCCCGATGCGCCGGCCGCCGTGCTGAGCGGGGGGAACCAGCAGAAGGTGGTCGCCGCGCGCGAGCTCACGCGGGATCCACGCGTGGTCGTGGCGGAGAGCCCGACCCGCGGCCTTGATATCCGCGCGGCCGAGGCGATCCATGAGCGGCTCCGCGCCGCCGCTGACGGCGGAGCGGCCGTGCTGTTCCACTCGAGCGATCTCGATGAGGTCCTGGCACTCGGCGACCGGATCCTGGTCGCCGCGCGAGGCACCCTGATCGAGGTGCCGCGGGACATGACGCGAGCGAAGATCGGCGAGCTGATGGTGACGGGTGGTCGCTAGAACGCCGGTCCTCGCGGTCCTGTCGGGGCTGGCAGTCCTCGCGGCCGGCCTGCAGCTCGCGGGGTACGATGCGCCCGGCGCGCTGGCGGCGCTCTGGCAGGGCGCTGCCGGCTCGTGGTACGCGTTCACCTCAGCCACGCTCGTGCGAGCGATCCCGCTCATCCTGATCGGTCTGGCGATCGCGCTCGCGTTTCGTGGTGGAGCGCTCAACATCGGGGCGGAAGGGCAGTTCTATGCCGGGGCCGTCGCCGCGACGTGGGTAGGACTCCACGCAGCCGGTGGGGACCCGGCGGTGGCGGTGGCCGGCGTACTGCTGGCCGCGATGCTCGCGGGCCTGGCCTGGGTGGCGGTGCCGGTCTGGCTCAAGCTCCGGTTCGGGGTGCTGGAGGTGATCAGCACGCTGCTGCTCAACTTCGTAGCCGAGTCGTTCGTCAGCCTGATGGTCCAGGGGCCGCTGCAGGAATCGCTGCACATCTACCCGCAGAGCGATCCGATCGCCGAAGTGGCGCGGCTGCCGGTCCTGCCGGGTACGCGGCTCCACGCGGGGCTGGCGCTCGCACTCCTTGCCGCGGCCGCGCTCTGGTATCTGTTCGCCCGGACGCTTTGGGGCTTTCGGCTCCGGGCGGTTGGCATGGGCCCGCGCGCGGCGGAGATCAGCGGCCGGATCGACGCGCGCCGCATGACCGCCGTGGCGCTGCTGGGCTCAGGGGCCCTGGCAGGGCTCGCGGGCGGGGTGGAGGTGAGCGGTGTGTCCTATGCGCTATTCCAGAACCTCTCCCCCGGCTATGGTTTCACCGGGATTGCGGTCGCCCTGCTCGCGCGGCTCAACCCCCTTGGCGTCGTCGTCACGGGCGTGTTGTTCGGCGCGCTCGAGGCCGGCGCCGGCGCCATGCAGCGCGACGCCGGAGTGCCTGCCGTGGCGGTCTACGTCGTCGAGGCGGTGGTGATCGTCGTGGTGCTCCTTGCCGAGGGGGCCGAGCGACGCGCCACGGCGGCGCGGGTGGCGGCGTGACCGACGCGGTCGTGCTTCTGGGTGGGTTCCTCGCGGCCAGCGTGCGCGTCGCGACGCCGCTGCTCCTGGCCGCTACGGGAGAGACGGTGACCGAGCGCTCGGGGGTCATCAACCTGGGCCTCGAGGGGATGATGCTCGCCGGCGCCCTGGCGGCGGCGCTCGGCGCGAGCGCGGTCGGTCCGTGGACCGGGCTCCTGTTCGCCGTGCTGGCGGGGGCGCTGCTGGCCGCGGCGTTCGCCGCCGTAGCGATCGGCGCGCGCGCCGACCAGATCATCGCGGGCATGGCAGTCACCCTCGGCGCCGTCGGCCTGACCGGCACGATCTACCGACAGGTGTACGGCAGCACGGGCGCCGGCCTCGCGCTGCCGACGCTCGCGCCGGTGCCGGTCCCCGGCCTAGCGCGGATCCCGCTCCTCGGCCCGGCGCTGTTCGACCAGCCGGCGCCCACGTACCTCGCCCTGCTGGCGCTGCCGCTGGTGTGGTGGGTGCTGTTCCGCACTCGGATGGGGCTGGCGCTTCGCGCCACCGGCGAGGGCGCCGCGATGGCACGCGCGGTCGGCGTCCGCACCGGCCTGGTGCGGGCGGCCGCGACAGTCGTGGGCGGCGGCTTCGCGGGACTCGCCGGGGCCACGCTCGTCCTGGCGCAGGTGGGCACCTTCGCGGAGAAGATGACCGCGGGCCGCGGTTATGTGGCGATTGCGATCGTGGTGCTCGGTCGCTGGCATCCGGCGGGGGTGGCGGTGGCGTCGCTCCTGTTCGGCGCGGCCACGGCGCTGCAGTACGTGTTTCAGTCCCTCGGGCTGGCGGTGCCGTACCAGCTGTTCCTGATGCTGCCGTACCTGCTCACTCTCCTGGCGCTGGCCGGGGCGGTGGGGCGGGTGCGGGCGCCGGCGGATCTGGGGAAGGGGTGAGGCGGCGTCCTTTACCGGGGTGCCGGGTCGAGCCGACCCGACGCGAGTTCCGCCCGGGTGTCTACGATCAGCGTTCGCACGCGGTCCTTGAGCGCCGGGACGTCCGCGGGCGTGAGGCCGGCGGTCTCGATCGGCTCCAGCACGCGCACGACGGCCGTCGAGCGGCCGAAGCGCCAGTCATGCTTGCGCAGCGCGGTGGACGTGCCGTGGACGACGAGCGGGAGGATCGGCACGCCCGCGTCGATGGCCAGACGGAACGCCCCGTCCTTGAATGGCAGGAGATCGGCGGTGGTGGAGCGGGTGCCCTCGGGGAAGATCATGACCGAGACCCGGTTGGCCAGCACCTCGCGGCACTTGGCAATCGCCTCGGCGGCGCTGGGGCCGAAGCCACGCTGGATCGGGATGTCGCCCGCGAGCCGGAGCAGCCATCCGAGCACCGGAATCCGGAACAGCTCCGCCTTGGAGAGCCATTTCATCTCCCAGGGCAGATGGCTGATGAGCAGGATGTCCACGAACGATTCGTGGTTGGACACCACCACGTACGGGCGCCGAGGGTCGGCGGGCATCGTGCCGGTGACCCGGAACCGCCAGAGCGGGTTGAGGCCCGCCATGACGACGGGGATCTGCCGGAACAAGTACCCGACGGCGTAGTGGCCCCGGTCGAACGGCGCGGTCACCAGCCGCAGCAACGCCATGAGAGGCAGCCAGACCAGGATACACACGACGAGCACGAGCCAGGCCCAGACCGAGACGAGAGATTGCCACAGGCGCGACATGGTCCTCCACCCGGCCGAATGGCTGCCAGTGTGCCGGCGCACAGCCCGCGGGCCGCCGCCGCGTAACCTTAGCGCCTGCCGGGACGGGCGGACAAGGGCGGTTCTCTCCTCAGACAGAGGCGGATCATGGACACTCCTACGACGGAGGACGGGGCACGCTTGGAGCAGGGTGGCGTGGTGGAGCAGCCTGACCTCCGGAAGCTGGGCGAAGCGCTCCGCGACCGGGTCGAAGTGCGCTCGATCGCCATCACCGGCCTGTTCGTGCTGGCCGTGCTGTACACGCTCTACTTCGCCCGCGCGTTCCTTCTGCCCATCGTGCTGGCCGTGCTGCTGGACTTCTTGCTGAGCCCGATCATCCGTGCGCTCAAGCGGATGCGCGTCCCCGAGCCGCTCGGCGCCGCGCTGGTGATCCTGACGCTGCTCGGCGCGGTCGGCGGGGGGGCCTACAGCCTGGCCGGGCCGGCGCGCGAGTGGATGGACAAGGCGCCGCAGAGCATCGCCAAAGTGCAGGTGCGGCTCCGCGAGCTGCGCCGGCCGGTCGAGCAGGTGACCCGCACGGCCGAGCAGGTCGAGGCGGCCACGGACGTGACCAAGCGGGGGTCGCAGGAGGTCGTCGTGCGCGAGCCACGGCTGAGCGAGCGGCTCTCCGGCACCACTCAGTCGCTGTTCACTGGCGCCATGGAGGCGGTCATCCTGCTCTACTTTCTCCTCGCCGCGGGCGACATGTTCCTGCAGAAGCTGATCAAGGTGCTGCCGCAGTTCGGGGACAAGAAGAAGGCGGTGGCGATCGCGCGGGAGACCGAGGCGTCGATCTCGACCTACCTCGTCACGATTGCGATCGTCAACATCGGGCTCGGCGTGACCGTGACGCTCGTGATGCTGTTGCTCAAGATGCCGAACGCCGTGCTCTGGGGATCGCTGGCTGCGCTGGCGGAATTCATTCCCTACGTCGGGGCCACCGTCATGCTGGGCACGCTCGCGATGGCCGGACTCGTGGCCTTTCCGGACATCGGCCACGCGCTGCTGGTGCCCGGCGCCTATCTGACCATCACGCTGATCCAGGCTAACTTCATCTCGCCGATGGTCCTGGGTCGCCAGCTCACGCTCAATCCGGTCGCGATCCTGGTGGGGCTGGTGTTCTGGTGGTGGCTTTGGGGAGTGGGCGGCGCGTTCATCGCGGTGCCGCTGCTCGCCACGTTCAAGATCTTCTGCGACCATATCGAGTCGCTCGCGCCGATCGGCGAGTTTCTCGGCAAGTGAACGGGACGGGCGGGCGATGGACCGGCTGACCCCCGACGAATGCGTCCGTCTCGGAAGCCTCGCGGCGCGGTTGGACTGCGGCCGCGTGCGCCTGCACCGGGGGCACCGCGCGGGCGCCGCCGGCGCGGTGCGCCGGATCGTGCTCTGGGCCAGCCGCGGCCGAGCGATCGCGCTCGGGAACCACGTCGTCCTTCCCGACCACTGCGCCGGTGATCTCGCCACGCTGGCCCACGAGCTGACGCACTGCGCCCAGTACCAGGCTTGGGGTGGCTGGCGCTACTTCACCCGCGGCGCGGCAGCGCAGCTCCGCGAGCTGCTTCACCGCACCCTTGGCGTCGGCGAAAGCCCGTACCACTACCGCTTGGAAGCAGGAAAGCCGTTCGAGGCATACGGCATGGAGCAGCAGGGGCAGATCGTCGAGGACTCGTACCGCGGCGATCACGCGGCGCTGGCCGTGTCGCCGTTCCGCCCCCCGGCCGATCTGGTCTGACCCGCCTCAGGACGCGCCGTCCGCCTGATTGACGTGCGCGTGCTCGGTGGCCTCGGGCAGCCGGTCCTCCCACAGGGCGAGCACGTTCCCGTCCGGATCCGCCACCATCGCCATGATCCCCCACGCCTGCTGCGTCGGCTCGGCGACGAACCGTACGCCGCGGTCGTGCAGCTCGCCACAGTAGTGCAGCAGGTCCGGCACATGCAGCGTGATCCCGGTATGCCGCCCCACCAGCGCGCGGGCATCGGCGTGCACCGCCGGGTGCACGCCGATCCGGGTCCCGTCGCCGAAGAACTCGGCGCCGAACGACCCCTGCTTGGCCAGCGGCAGCGCGAGCTTGTCGCGGTAGAACTCAATCGCGCGGCCGATGTCGTGGACGAAGATCGCGATGCTGTAGATGGAGGGCGCAGGCCGGGGCGCGGTCACTGGAGAAGTCCCGAAAGGAGTCGGACGAGCACGACCGCGAAGGCGATCGCGGCCGCCGTGAGTAGGAGGAGCCCCAGCACGATCAGGGCCACGAACCGCCGGCTGGAGCGCCGCCCCTCGACCGGCCGCCGGAAGTAGCCGTCGAGCAGCGCCAGGTTGCGGATATTGGC
>DAIPLK010000148.1:0-3024 GCA_036769285.1 Gemmatimonadales bacterium
TCGGTTCAAATCCGACCAGTGGCTCTCCGCACTCACGAGTACAGCGTCACCCCGGTCGCCTTGAAGGCCGCGAAGACCTCCGCACCTTCCCGTAGCCTGAGCGCCGTCACCGCCTCGCGCGTCACCTCCGCAACCAGCATCGGTCGCGTGCCCAGCACCACCCGCACTCGCTCGCCCGCGGGCGGCTCGGGGACCAGCTCCACGATCGGGCCCGCGAACACGTTTTGCGCGCTGCCCGCCGGTCGCTCGCGGAAGAGCGTGATCTCTCGCGGGCTCACGGTGAGGAAGACGTCGCCCTGGGCGGGGTACACCGAGACGGCGACGTCGCCTTCGGCGGTGCGCACGCGGCTGCCCGGTGCGTCGCCCGCCGCGGCTCGGCGGCCGATGAACAGGTTGGTCCCCATCAGCTCCGCCACGAACGGGGAGCGCGGGTAGCGCAGCAACTCCTCGCGCGGCCCCGCTTGCGAGATCCGTCCCTGTTCCAGCACGACGATCTGGTCGCCGAACACCAGCGCCTCGACGGGGCTGTGCGTCACGTAGATCGTGATGCACGGCAGCCGGCCCAGCAGCTCGCGCAGCTCGGTGCGCACCAGCCGGCGCGTCTGGAGATCGAGCGCCGCCAGCGGCTCGTCGAGCAACAGCAGCCTGGGCGCCGGCGCCAGGGCGCGTGCGAGCGCGACCCGCTGCTGCTGGCCGCCCGAGAGCTGGCGCGGCATCCGGTGCTCCAATCCCGTTATACCCGCCGTCGCCAGGGCGTCCTGCACCCGGGCCCGTCGCTCCGCGGCCGGGAGGCGGAGCGTCTGCAGACCGAACGCGACGTTCTCCTGCACGGTCAGGTGCGGGAAGAGGGCGTAGTCCTGCGGAACGTAGCCCACCTCCCGCCGCCACGGCGGGAGCGAGACGCTGCGCCCGGTGTCGAGCCAGTCGGCGCCGTCCACGGTGATGCGGCCGCTGGCCGGGCGGTCGAGGCCGGCCAGCGCCCGGAGGATGGAGGTCTTGCCCGCGCCGCTCTCCCCCACGAGCACCGTGGTCGCGCCCTCGAGCGCGGCGAGCTCGACGTCGAGCTCGAGCGCGCCGCGGCGGTCACTCAGCCGGGCGGAGAGCACGGGCGCGGGCGCCGGCCGGACCGGCGGAACCGGATCGCAGGACGAGGAGGACCACCAGGGAGACGGCCAGCAGCAGCACCGAGAGCGCCACGGCCGCGTCGAGATCGCTCTGTAATGCCAGGTAGACGGCGAGCGGCATCGTCTGGGTGACGCCGGGCAGGTTGCCGGCGAAGGTGATGGTCGCGCCGAACTCGCCGAGCGCCCTGGCCCAGCTCATTACCGCGCCCGAGAGCAGGGCCGGGAAGGCGAGCGGCAGCATCACCCGTAGGAAGGTGCGGCCGGGCGGGCTGCCGAGCGTCGCGGCCATGTCGACGTAGCGCCGGTCCACCTCCGCGAGCCCCGTGCGAGCGGCGCCGACGAAGAAGGGCACCGCCACGAAGGTCTGGGCGACGACCACGCCGAGGGTGGTGAACGGGAGGCTGACGCCAAACGCGTGCAGCACGCCCCCCGCGAGACCCGCCCGCCCGAAGGCCGCGAGCAGCGCCACCCCGGCCACGGTGGGCGGCAGCACGAGCGGAAGGTCAATGAGCACCAGGACGATCCGCTTGCCGGGGAATCCGCGCGTGGCGAGCAGGTACGCCGTGGGCAGCCCGAGCGCCACGACCGCCGCCGTCGAGGCGGCGCTCGTCGCCAGGCTGAGGCGCAGTGCCTCGAGAACCAGCGGTTGGCCCAGACGGCTCCAGAGCGCCTCGGCCGGAACCCGGAGCACCAGCGCGGCGAGCGGAAGGCCCAGCAGCAGGAGCAGCAGGGCCGCGGCAACCGCCACGCCCAGCCGGACGAGCGTGCCGCCGAGGGCGGTCCTATCGGGGCGCGGCGACGGGCACCGGTCCGGCGAGGAATCCATGCTGTTCGAGCACCTGTTGACCCTCCGGGCTCAACACCAGGCTGACGAACGCGCGGGCGCCGGCCGTGTCCGCGGCGTCGCGCAGGACGGCGATCGGGTATTCGGCCAGCACGTTCCGCTCCCCGGGAATCTCGAGCACCCGCATCCGTGCGGCCACCGGCGGCGTCACGTCCGACCGATAAACCATTCCGGCATCGGCCTCGCCCAGCTGCACCTTGGCCACCACCGCTCTCACGTTCTCCTCCTCCGACGCCAGGTTCGCGAGGACGCGGCCCGCGAAGTCGGGGGGGAAACCGGGCGCCGCGCCAAGCCGGCCCAGCACCTCTCGGCTGAACCTGCCGGCCGGGACCGCTGCTCCGGCGAGCACCAGCTTGAGCCCGGGGCGGGCGAGGTCCTCGAGCCGCGAGATCCGGCCCGGGTTCGACGTGGGCACGATCACCACGAGCCGGTTGCGCGCGAAGATGACGGCGCCACCGGCGACGAGTCCGCGGTCCGCGGCGGTGCGCATCCACTGCTGATCGGCCGAGGCGAGCACGTCGGCCGCCGCGCCCTGCTCGAGCTGCGCCACGAGCTGCTGCGATCCCGCGAAGTTGAACCGGACGGAGACACCGGGTGCGCGCCGTTCCAGTCTCCGGCCCAGCTCGGTGAAGGCGTCAGTCAGCGAGGCGGCCGCGAAGACGGTGAGCGTCCGCGCGGGCCACGCGGGTACGACGGGGGCCGCCAGGGCAACTTGGGCGGCCACTAGCCAGGCTCTCACGCCGGGACCGCGTCCCTTCCGATCATGACCTCGGTGGACTTGATCAGCGCATACACCTCGTCTCCGACCCGGAGCCCGAGCCGTTCGGCTGAGCCGCGCGTGATGATGGAGACGAGCTCCTGATCCCCGATGCGCAGGAGCACCTCCGCCATGACGCCGTCGATCGTGAGGGACACGACGCGGCCCCGGAGCTGGTTACGGGCACTGATATCGAGCCCGGCGAGCGCTTGGGGAGGCGCATCGCGGCCCAGGAGCCGCTCCAGGTCGCGCCGGTCGAACAACCACTTGCGGCCCACGCGGCGTCCGGGGAGCTTCCC
>DAIPLK010000148.1:3124-5937 GCA_036769285.1 Gemmatimonadales bacterium
CTCGTAGTGGTCGAGCACGGCTGCCTGGCCGCCCGCGTCGGGCGTGGCGGCGGTGGCCAGCAGGAAGTGCACGGCGAACGCGGCTGCCTCGGCCTGGTGCTCGCTCACGTTGTCGTAGCCATAGCGCTTGGGATCGCGAATCGGCGGGACGCCCTTCCACAACACGGCGAGCTGCCCGGCGGCACGGGCCTGCCACCGGTGCGCCAGCTCATGCGCCAGCGTGTGCCGGAGCTGCCCCACGCTGGTCATGCGACCGGGATCGAGCGCGAGCGAATCGCGCGCGGCAACGTACTCCCCCAGCCGGCCGGCGGCCCGTCCGCGCTCGCCCACGACGCCGGCCGGGCGGCCGGGTCGCCCGAACAGCGAGAAGAGGGAGTCCGCATAGGCACCGTTCATCACCTCGGACAGCAGCACCCGCACGGCCGCCTCGTCCCCAGCGTTGACGAGCGGGAGCTCCGCCGTCCGTTCCCGCGACACCAGGCTGTCGAGCCACGCCGGGTGTGCGGCCACCTCGAGGAGGCCCCCAGGCGTGACGGTCTCGAAGATGCCGCCTTCCACTCGGAAGAGGTACGATGGCCTGCCGAGCGACGCGTCCACGTACGCCAGGGACACCGCCGATGCGCGCCAGCGACCCTGAGCAGACCGCCGCACTGGTCCCACCAATGGCAGGGTGGTGGCCCAGCGTCCGTCCGCCGCCCGGAAGACGAGGCCGGTGTCGCTGACGGCGAGGGTGCCCGGCACCGGTGGGAGCCCGCTCGGGGAGAGATACCCGACGACCGGGGCGCCCAGTGGCCCGCGGTCGCGACGCGCGACGGCGCGGGAGGCCGCAAGCCGAACCCGGAGGGTATCCCCAGCCACGCCCGTGGCGGCGTACCCTCGCGTCGGCGGCACCGCTGCCGCGCGAAGGGCCGCCCCCGTGGCGAGCAGGAGCCCGGCCAGCCCGATGGCGCGGAGCGCCGGGTGCACCGTCACCGCCAGGCCAGGCTCCCGCCATCGGCCGCCGGCGGTTGCGAGGCGCTCGCGGGATCGACCCACGTGGTCTGCACGAGGAGGAGCGTCAGGGCCACGATCAGGAACAGCATCGAGCCGAGCACCGCGAGCGCGACGCGCTCGGGGACCGGGGCGGATGAGACGGACGCGGGGGCGGGACTGGCGGGAGCGTCGCTGTAGGCGGGCACTGGACTCTCGTCGGGGTGCGGGTGGGGGTCAGCCGGGAATGCGGATGCGCATGCCGGCACGGAGGGCGTGGTCGCTCGGCAGCACGTTCACGCGACGGAGCGAGCGAAGCGTCACGCGGTACTTCCGGGCGATCCCGCTCAGGGTCTCGCCGCGGCGCACCCGGTGCAGGGTGCCACCGGCGCGAACGCCACGCGCGCTGCCGAGGGTGCCCGTGGCCTTCATCGCGAGGGCGGACGGCACCGCCACCGTCGGGATCACCAGCCGAGCGCCCTTGCCGACAGTGGTGCTCCCGAGCTTCGGGTTCGCCGCCTGGATCTCGCGCATGGGCAGGTGATACCGCGCGGCGATCGTGCGGAGCCGCTCGCGCCGGGAGGCGACATATCTCAGGTAGTGCACCCGTGACTTCGGGCCGAGCGCGGCGTAGCGCTCGGCTACCATCGGGCCCGTACCGGCGGGCAGGCGGACCACCATCGTCGAGCGGGGCGGCGTCGCCAGCCGGAGGTACTGCGGATTGAGGCCGCGGATCTCGGCCAGGCTCGTGCCGGCCAACTGCGCGATGACGTCGAGCCCGGTCGCCTCCTTCACTACCAGCGAGTCGTAGACGAACGACGCGGGTGCCGGCGCGGTGAAGCCGTAATGGGCTGGCGCCTTCGCGATCAGCGCCGCCGCGATGAGCTTGGGCACGTAGTCCTGGGTCTCGGTCGCGAGGAGGTCGGTCGAGGCAAGGCGGAAGAACGCGGCGTCGCTGCTGATGTCGGGCGTGACCGACGCGTCCTCGACTTCCTCGCCGCCGGCTTCGACCGAGTTGGCGTCCTCGGTCGTGTCCTCGGCTTCGGCCAGGGTCACGGCGGTGTCGTCGACCGCGGCCTCGACTGGCGCGCCAGTCGAGTCTGCCGGCGGTTCCTCTGCCGGCGCCTCCCACTCGAGCTTGCCGAGGCTGCGCGAGACCTTGCCTGCGCCGGCGTTGTAGGCGGCAGCAGCCAGGTACAGTGATCCGAATCGCCGGCGCAGGTCACGGAGGTGCCGGGCCGCGGCGTCGGTGGCCTTCACCGGATCGCGCCGCTCGTCCACCCAGGAATCGACCCGAAGACCGTAGCCCTTACCGGTGCTCCGCATGAACTGCCACATCCCCACCGCGTACGAGCGGCTCACCGCCTCGCTGGAGTACCCGCTCTCGATCAGCGCCAGATAGCCGAGGTCGCCCGGCAATCCTTCGGCCTGGAAGCGCGCCCGGATCATCCGTTCGAACCGCGCGCCGCGGCTCAGGAAGATCTCCATCCGCTCGCGTGCCGGCCCCTGGAAGTAGTCGAGGTAGTACTGCACCCGCGGGTGCGAGGCGTAGGTGTGGACGTCGATGTCCCACCGGACATCGCGGGCATCAAAGGCCGGCACTACCGCGTCGTCAGGCGTGGTCGCGGCAAGGTCGTTGAGCACGATGGCGTCCGCGGCGGTGCTCTCTTGGGTCGGGGCGTCGAGATCCACGACCGGGACGAGCGAGTCGTGAACCGCGGCGGACACGGGGGTCGCCGTCGGTGCCGGTGGCAGGTGGCTCGCGCAGGCTGCCAGGCCCACGAGCATGCAGGAAGGAAGCAGTCGCGTCATGCCTGGCGGAGATGGGCTACAGGGTTGCGAAA
>DAIPLK010000217.1:0-1787 GCA_036769285.1 Gemmatimonadales bacterium
TCCTGCGCGATGAAGCCGAACCCCTTTGCGTCATTGAACCACTTGACCGTGCCCTTCGCCATTGTTGCAACCTCTTGAAAAGGGAGCCCGAGGGCTCCGGGGAAACCCCCGGCCTTCGTGGCCGGGTGAAAACGCCCCAAAGAAAAAGCCGCCCGGGCCCAAGGTCCGGCCGGCCGGCGATGACTCAATAATGCAAGGGATGGACTTCGCGGAGCATGGTCTAAGGTCATGCGCGGGTTGGGATTTGTCAATACAGGCGGACCCTACCGCAGCACCACCCCGGCCGCCCGCAACTCATGATCGAGCAGCCAGCGCTTCTTGGCGAGACCACCGCCGTAGCCGACCAAGGTGCCGTCCTTACCGACGACGCGATGGCAGGGGATGAGAATCGCCAGGTGATTGGCGGCGACGAGCCAGCCGATCTGGCGCGGGTGTAGGCGAGTGGCGCGGGCGACGTCTTCGTAGGAGCGGGTCTCGCCGAGCGGGATCTTCCGGAGCGTCTTGAAGACAGCGATCTGGGCCGGTGAGAGATCGAACCAGCGCTTCAGGTGATCGGGGAACGGGAACGGATGCGCTGACCCGGCGAAGTACTCGTCGAGCCAGGTCGTGGTCGCACGACACTGACCCTGGGCGATGTGCAGCTCGGGCACCGCCGAACGCAGGCGCACCGCCCACTTCACCGACGCGGCGCGGTGCGGGAACTCTACGACCAGCGGTCCGGCCTCGCACTCGACCACTGTCAGCGCGCCAACCGGCGAACTGTACGTCGTCCACTCCACCTGCATGCAGTCTCCGGCAGCTTGGGTGCCTCACTGAAAGGTAGCCCGCGGCCCTCGGCGGGGCCATTGGAGCCGGCTCTGACGCCGCTGGGCCGGTGTCCTTAGATTGATCCCCATGACCACTCCGCAATCACTCGTCGTCCGCACCTTCGCCGACCGGGCCGAGGGGCTATCGCACTTCGTGCTCCGGGCGGGTGAGGCGCCTCGCCTGCTGGCCTTCGACGACGCCCTCGGCTGTCCGGTGGAGACTGCGCTCGCGGCGCTGGAGTGGACGGGCGCCGTCGGCATACTGCTCGACGACGACCTGCTCCACGCCGCGCGGCTCACCAGCGAGACGGCCGCGGCCGTGATCGAGCGGAAGGGCTCCGACGGCCGGCGCTTCGTCTATCTCGGTCCGCGGCTCGATGCCCCGCCGATGGACGTGTTCGAGGGGGCGGTACTGTTCGACGAGCCGGGCGTCAAGGCGGTGGAATTCACCCAGCGCGCCCACGCCCTCGCGCACTTCCTCCGTGCGACCGCCGGCGCCGGCGCGCTCCTGGCCCTCCTGGGCCGCCGCGCACCCGAGCTCAGGCATCTGCGACGCTGGCTGGGGCCCATCATCCAGGAGCTGGATGTTCCCCGTCCGCTGGTGGCCGGCTGGTTTGCCGCCAGCTCGGCCGGCTGCCTCTTCGCCTCGTCCGAACCGGAGCCAACCTATCGATACGTGGAAGTCGGGCTCGAGTCCTGAATCGTCGAGCCTCGGGATGCAGTGTGGATTCACATCTCCACATCGTGTGGACGGAGCGGGTAGGGTGAGCGGCTGATGAGGGTTAGGAATCCACATCCAACCCAGATAGCAGCAGCGTAACCCGAATAAAATCAGGCACTTGCGAGTCTATCGCAAGTGCCTATCTTAGTCTCACGCGCTTGGCTGGACACGTGCTGAGACCCCGAGTCACAGTGGCGGCCGACTAGGCGGGTTCGAGCGGGATATCGGGGGAGAGGGCCGACGCAACCAAGGGCTCAGGC
>DAIPLK010000041.1:0-18927 GCA_036769285.1 Gemmatimonadales bacterium
TCCACGGCGCGCGGGCTGGCGTCCTCCGCCACCACCACGCACCAGCACTTCCCTGCCTGCAGCTCCTTCCGGACGGCGTCCACCCCGACCACCACCCGCCGGCCTCGATAGCCGAGCCCGAGGAGTCCCAGCAATCCGCTCATGCCCGCCGTCGCTACTTCTCGCCGCCGTCTTCGTCGGTGAGCTCGACGAGGAAGCCGAGCAGCTGCTCGGAGGTCTCGGGGGTCATCCCCGGGATCTTGGCGATGTCCTCGCGCTCGAGATCGAGGATGTCGTTGAGCATCCGGTAGCCGGCGCTCTCCAGGATGGTGGTGAGCTCGGGCGACAGGCCCTTGAGCTCGCTCAGCGGCACCTGGGCGACGGTCTCCTCCTCGGGTGGCAGCGGGGCGAACAGCGGGCCTTCGCCGCCGCGTTCGAGCCACTCGCGGCTGGAGTAGAGGTCGATCTTCCAACCGGTGAGCTCGGACGCGAGCCGGACGTTCTGCCCGTTGCGCCCGATGGCGAGCGAGAGCTGGTCCTCGTCCACGACCGCCTGAATCGTCTTGGCCTCCGGGTCCGAGAACACCTTGGCGACGCGCGCCGGCGCCAGCGCCAGGCGGGCAAACCGCTCGGGATCGGGGGACCACGGCACGATGTCGATGCGCTCGCCGCCGAGCTCGTTCACGACGGCCTGGACCCGCGAGCCCTTGAGGCCCACACAGGCGCCGACCGGATCGATGGCGTCGTCGCGGGAGATGACCGCCACCTTGGTCCGGCTCCCCACCTCGCGGGCGATGGCGCGGATCTCGACGATCTGCTGCTGGATCTCGGGGACCTCGAGCTTGAACAACGCCTTGACGAACAGCGGATCGCCGCGGGAGAGGATGAGCCGCGGCCCCTTGGGCGTCTCCTCCAGCCGCTTGAGCACCGCCCGGATGGTGTCGCCCTGGTGGAAGTGCTCGCGGTGGTTCTGCTCGCGGTAGGGGATGATCGCCTCCGCCTCGCGGAACTTGTTCAGCATGATGACGAGCTTGCCCCGCTCGATCTGCTGAACCTCCCCGGAAAGCAGCTCGCCGACCTTGGTGGCGAACTCCTCCCGGATCCGCATCCGCTCGCCCTCGCGGACCCGCTGGATGATGCGCTGCTTGGCGGCCTGCACGGCGAGGCGGCCGAAGTCGGCGAAGGGGACCTCTTCCTCGAGCATGTCACCGACCTGGAAGTCGGGATCTTCGTAGCGGGCCTCCTCGACCGGGATCTGCCAGCTCGGGTCCTCGACCGTCTCGACGACCTGGCGGAGGCGCACCACCTTGATGGTGCCCTGCAGCTCGTCCACGCTCAGCTCGAACTTGACGTTCGGGCCGAACTTGCGGACCAGCGCCGCCTGGATGCCGTCGCGCAGCAGATCCAGCAGATCGGAGCGCTCCAGCTGCTTCGCGGTCGTCAGCTCGCGGAAGGCGGCCAACATCTCGGGCGATCCTGCCATGCGTGTCTACTCCTCAAATGAGCGATCGCGATCGCTTCAGCGTCGTCGTTCGTGCGGCCACTCCACCACCAGCCGCGCATCCCTGATGTCCGCCAGGGGGATCGTTAACTCGCCCCCGTCCTCCCCTCGCACCGTCACGTGCGCCTCGTCCGGCACGGCGACAATCTCCACCTGGCGCCGCCCGCCGAGTGCGTCGGCGCGCACCCGCGCGCGGCGGCCCACGAAGCGCCGCCAGTGCTCCGGCCAGCGCAGCGGCCGCTCGATGCCGGGAGACGACACCTCGAGCACGTACCGCGGCCCGACCATCGCGCTCGATTCGAGGAAGCGCTCGAGGGACCGGCTGATCCCCGCACAGTCGTCGGCCGTGATGCCCTGGCCGGGTCGGCTGTCCGGGCGGTCCACCCGTACCTGCAGGATGGGGCGATCCAGCGTTCCGACGCGGCGCAGATCGACAAGCTCGAACCCGAGGCTGGCGATCTGGTCGCGAATCGGTGCAAGGAGCGCGTCGACAGACATCGGGGGTTGCAGGAAAAAAAATGTGGGGGAACTCCCCCACATCGACAATTGGCCCGACCAGGCGCCCCCCAGGACAGCGCTCAAATACTACCGCCGCCGCACGATCG
Organism: Gemmatimonadales bacterium; assembly: GCA_036769285.1. Classification (GTDB taxonomy): domain Bacteria; phylum Gemmatimonadota; class Gemmatimonadetes; order Gemmatimonadales; family GWC2-71-9; genus CAVVWJ01. The sequence goes on from DAIPLK010000041.1 coordinate 2,086, forward strand.
AGTCAATCCGAACGTGGCATTCCGGCATAGGCGGCCATCCGCCCGTCGGCCCCCCGCGAGGCCCGGTGACTGTAGAAGGAAGGCCGGTCGTGGGCAGTGCACCAGGCGGAGACGGTGACCTGCCCGACCCCGAGCGACGCGGCCTCGGCGGCCAGATGCTGCCGGAGATCCAGGTGCCACGGCCCGGCGCCATCCGCCCGGAGACCACACCCGATCATGACTTCAGAACCAACTTCATAGCATGCCCCACAAATACCGATTCCACAATGCATTATAACGTCACTCGACGAGGCCGCTGTAGCCGCCACGAGCCGTGCGATTCCAACCCTGAGGATACCCGCGGCGGTGCCCCGCCAGCCGGCGTGCAGCAGAGCCACGCCCCGTCCCGGCACCGCGAGATAGACCGGAATACAGTCGGCGACGGTCACGGTGAGCAGCACGCCCCGGCTGGTGGTGACCCACCCGTCCACACCTTCGATCTGGATCCACCCGTGGCCGGCGCCCACCGCTTCCACCGTCGCGCCGTGGACCTGGTGACCCAGCACGACCGCGTCGAAGCCGGGGAGTCCGCGCCGCAGGGCGCGCCAGCGGCCCATGACCTCCCCGACGGGAGCGTCGGTCCAGAGGCCCAGATCGAAGCCACGGCCGGGCTGGCCGCCGCGGCCGGTGATCCCGGCGACCAGCCGATCGCGATCGCGCCACTCAGTGAGTTCGTAGAGAGGGAGGCTGCCTGCGGCGGGGATCTCGCGAACCGTCCTCATCCCGGGGCGACCCGGAGCACCCGCCTCAGTCATCCACCCGCTGGATGTCGGCGCCGAGGGCGCGGAGCCGCTCGTCGATCCGCTCGTAGCCGCGCTCGATCTGGCCGACGTTGTGGATCGTGCTCGCGCCTTCGGCCGCGAGCGCCGCCAGCAACATGGCCATTCCCGCGCGGATGTCGGGCGATTCCACGGTGCCCCCCTTGAGCGGCGAGGGCCCCGAGATCACGGCGCGATGCGGGTCGCACAGCACGATTCGGGCGCCCATGGAGATGAGCTTGTCCACGAAGAAGAGGCGCGACTCGAACATCTTCTCGAAGACGAGGAGCATGCCCGAGCACTGCGTGGCGGTGACGATCGTGGTGGACATGACGTCGGCCGGGAACGCCGGCCAGGGGCCGTCCTCCAGCTTCGGGACGTGCCCGCCCAGATCGGGACGGATCCGCCGCTCCTGATCGGCATCCACCACCATCCGGTGGCCGTCCACCCGCGGCCGGATGCCGAGCCGCTCGAAGCCCAGGAGCGTGCTGCGGAGGTCCTCGGAGCGCACGGGATCGATCGTCAGGTGACCGTTGGTGACGGCCGCGAGCCCGATGAAGCTGCCGATCTCGATGTGATCGGGGCCGATCGCATAGGCCGTGCCGCCGAGCGGCCGGCCGCCCTCGACGCTGTAGAGGTTGGACCCGATCCCCTCGATCTGCGCGCCCATCGCGACCAGCGCCCGGGCCAGGTCCTGGACGTGCGGCTCGCAGGCCGCGTTGCGCAGCACGGTGCGGCCCTTGGCGGCGACCGCCGCCATCAGCGCGTTTTCGGTTCCGGTGACGCTCGGCTCGTCGAGGAAGATGTCGTTGCCAACCAGCCCCTTCTTGGCTTCGAGCTCATAGCGGTCGCCGACGGTGACCGAGGCGCCAAGCTGCTCGAGCGCGAGGAAGTGAGTATCCACCCGGCGCCGGCCGATGACGTCGCCGCCGGGCGGCGGCAGGGTCACGGTGCCGAACCGGGCGAGCAGCGGGCCGGCGAGCAGGATGGAGGCGCGGATGCGCGTGCAGAGCGTGGGATCGAGCGGCTTGGGCCGCACTTGTCGCGCGTCCACGCGTACCAGGTTGGGGCCGATCCACTCCGCGGACGCGCCGAGATCGACGAGCAGCGCGAGCATGGTCTCGACATCCCGGATCCTCGGGATGTTGTCGAGTTCCACCGGGCCATCCGCGAGGACGGTGCTGGCGAGGATCGGCAGCGCGGCGTTCTTGTTGCCCGCGGGCCGGATCGAGCCGCGCAGCGAACGGCCGCCGCGCACGAGGAATCGAGGAGGCATGGCCAAAGCTGACGGGGTCAGCTAGGCCCGTCAAGCGTGCCGAGGGGGTTGCGATGCCTAGCAAACCACGTTGTCTTTCCAGTGGCCCACCGCCGCCCGCCTTCGGCCGGCGCGCCCGTGGGCCCTTTCGGGGAGGACACCGTGGGATCGCACACACTCGCACTCCTGCAGGTCGCCGCCGGTCCCGCCTGGGTCGGCCCGACGATGGCCCTGTCGCTGGCGATCATCGCGCTCTCCATCCTTGGAGCCGCGACGGCGCTCGGCATCGTGGCGTTCCGGCTCTCGGCGCAGGCCAGGAAGCTCGGCGCGCTGGTGGATGGGCTGCAGGACGACGCGGCGCAGGCGCTCAAGGCAGTCCGCCGGCTGACCGAGCAGGGACAAGACCTCATGGTGCTGGTTCGGCACGAAGCCGGAGCGTTCGCCCAGACGAGCCGGCGCGTGCGCCGGAAGCTGGTGCGGGGGGTCGATCGGGTCGAAGGCAAGCTGGCCGACCTCGAGACCCTGTACGACCTGGTGCACGGCGAGGTCGAGGACACGGCGCTCGACGTGGCAGCCACGCTTCGCTCGGTCCGTCGGGGCCACGGAATGCTCGGCCGGGTACGGCGCCTGCTGGTGGCCCGCCGCTGATGCGGCTCGGCCGCCTCGCGCTCGCCTTCGCGGGCGTGGGGTTGGTGCTGCTGGCACTGCCCGGCACGGCCCATGCCTGGACCCCCGGCACCCACATCTATCTCGGCGAGTCGGTGCTGGCGAGCCTCGGGCAGCTGCCCGGGGCCGTGGCAGATCTACTGCGTGCCTATCCTTTCGACTTCCTCTACGGCAACATCGCGGCTGACTCCTCGATCGCCAAGCACTATGCCCCGCTCGGCCGCCACTGCCACTTCTGGCACGTCGGTCAGGAGATCCACGACCTGGCTCCCAGCGACGCGCTCCGCGCGTTCGGCCTCGGCTACCTCTGCCATCTCTCGGCCGACACCGTCGCCCACAACTACTTCGTGCCGCGCCAACTCATGATCACCAGCAGCACCGCGTCGGTCGGGCACTCGTACTGGGAGGCGCGGGTGGAGACCCATCTGGGCGACGCGTACGCCAAGTCGGCCAAGGACGTAATCCTCCTCAGCCACACCGACGCCGACGCGCATCTCGACCGGATCATCGCCCCCACCATCTTCAGCGTGCGAACCAACCGCCGGCTGTTCCGGGGCATGGTCCGCCTGACCGAGAGTTCGAGCTGGCAGCGCGCCACACAGGTGGCCCGCGAGTACAGCCGCTGGCCGCTGACCGACGACGACGTCGAGCACCACCTCGGCCTGTCGTTCGACTACATGATGGAGTTCCTCGGTGGCCCCGGTTCACCCGCGCTCCAGCTCGATCCGTCCGGCGAACGCCCACTCAAGATGGCGAAGGAGTTGCGTCGTCGCGTGCTGCGCGACACCGGGCGGCGCAACTTGAGCAAGCTCGAAACGGCCGCGCATGAGCATTTCGGCCTGCCCGACCGGCCGCTGGCCTTCTGGAGCCGGATCCCCAGCCGGCTGCCGTGGCGGGCACCCGAGAGCGCTGCGCCGTCGCCGCGCGCCCTGGTGAGCGGCGACCGCTGAACGCCGACGAGGTGGTGCGCCGACTGGGGCTCCGTCCCCATCCTGAGGGCGGCTACTACGGCGAGACCTTCCGCAGCCCGCTCCGACTCACGCTTCCCGACGGCCGCGTCCGCAGCGCCTCCACCGCCATTCAGTATCTGCTGCCGCCGGGCGCATGGAGCACCTGGCATCGGGTGCGCTCGGACGAAGTGTGGCACCACTATGACGGCGCCGTGCTCCGGCTGCACCGACTCGGGATGGGCGAGGTACGACTGGACCGCAGCACGCCTCAGGGAGTGGTGCCGGCCGGCGTCTGGCAGGCGGCAGAGCCCGAAGGCGGCGCCGTGCTCTGCGGCTGCACCGTGGCGCCGGGGTTCGAGTTCGCGGATTTCGAGCTGGGATCGGCCGACGCGTTGGCGGCGGAGTTTCCGGCTGAGGCGGCGCTCATCCGGCGGCTGGGGCGGTGAGGCGACTTCCCGGATTGGTGCTGCTGGGTCTCTTGCCATGGTCGGGCGGGTGGCTCACGGAGCTTGAGGCGCAGGAACTCCTCGTCGCCCCGCCCATTGCGGTCGAGACGACGCCGAGCCCGCCGGCACGCGGGAGCGTGATCTGGCTCTACGCCCGCCCGACCGGCCCGGCCGACAGCGGCCTCACGCTCGAAGGCAGTGTCGCCGACGAGCCGCTCCACTTCGAGCGTCTCGGCGACGGCCGATTCCGGAGCTTGGCCGGCCTCCCCCTCGAAGGTGGCGACACGGTCCCCGTCACACTACGTCTCTCGAGAGGCACCGCGACCGACACGATGGTGCTCGCCCTGGCCGTTCGTCAGCCATCGTATCCCAGGGAGCAATTGAGCGTCGCCCCCCACTACGCCGAACCCGACAGCGCGGCCCGTGCGCGAATCGAAGCCGAACTGGCCGAGAGTCGGGCCATTTCCCGCCAGGCGCACGACACTCCCAGGCTCTGGGCCGGGGCCTTCCTGCGGCCGCGCCCGACCCGCGTGACCAGCATGTACGGCACCGCGCGGGAGTTCAACGGACGAGTGAGCAGCCGCCACCTCGGCACCGACTTCGCCGGCGATGTGGGCGCACCGGTGCGCGCCGCGGGGCGTGCCGTCGTGGCGTTCGTCGCCGATTTCTACCTAGCGGGCCACGCGGTCTACCTGGATCACGGCGGGGGACTGGTGACGGGTTACTTCCACCTGAGCCGGGTGCTCGTCGCCGCAGGCGACACCGTCGCGGCAGGCCAGGTCATCGGGGGCGTCGGCCAGAGCGGTCGCGCGACGGGACCGCATCTGCATTGGATCGCACGGTACGGGCGGATCACGGTGGATCCGATGTCGCTGATCGAGCTGGGATCCGCGGAGGAGCGGGCTGGTCGCTACCAGTCACCCTGAACGCAGTGAAAAGGACATGCCCTGACGCATCCCCCCGTCGCTGCGCTCAGGGTGACTCCCGGAGCGTCTCCTGCAGCACCGGCTGCACGCCCTTGGGATCGGCCTTGCCCTTGCTCAGCTTCATCACCTGCCCGACGAAGAACCCCATCAGCTTGGTCTCGCCGCCCTTGTAGCGGGCGACCTCGGCGGGGTGCGCGGCCAACACTTCGGCCACCCAACTGGCCAGTGCGCCCTGGTCGCTCACCTGCACGAGGCCGAGCCGCTCGGCGACCGCCTTCGGCTCCTCGCCCGGGCTCTGGGCCAGCTCGGCGTAGACCCGCTTGGCCGCCTGGTGGCTCACCACGCCGTCTCGGACGAGCGTGATCAGCCCGGCCAGGCGCAGCGCCTCGACCGGGAACGCGCCGGTCTCGTTGTATGTGGTCATGACGTCGCCCATGACCCAGTTCGCCGCAGTCTTGGGCTCGACCCCCACCCGGACGACGGACTCGTAGTACTCCGCGAGCGCGATCTCGCTGGTGAGCACGCGCGCGTCGTAGGCCGGGAGGCCGTATGCGACCTCGAGCCGGGCCCGACGCGCTTCGGGGAGCTCGGGGAGCGCCTCACGCTGCTCGGCGATCCACTCCGGCCCGAGCACTAGGGGCGGCAGGTCCGGATCGGGAAAGTAGCGGTAGTCGTGGCTCTCCTCCTTCGAGCGGAGGGCGCGCACCTGGCCGGTGCCGGCGTTGAAGAGGAGGGTCACCTGGGCCACGCGCTCGCCGCGCTCGAGCATGGCGATCTGCCGCTCGCGCTCCGCCTCGAGCGCGCGCTCCACGTTGGCGAAGGAGTTGAGGTTCTTCACCTCGGTCTTGGTGCCAAGCCTGGTTTCACCGGGCCGGCGCACCGAGATGTTGGCGTCCACCCGCAGGCTGCCCTGCTCCATGCTGCAGTCGCTCACCCCGGCGTACAGCAGGATCTGCCGGAGCGTCACGAGGTAGGCGCGCGCTTCCGCCGGCGACCGGAGGTCCGGCTCGCTCACGATCTCCGCGAGCGGCGTGCCCGCGCGATTGAGGTCGACCGCGGTCTTTCCGGGAAACCGGTCGTGCACCAGCTTGCCGGCGTCCTCCTCCACGTGCAGCCGAGTGATCCCGACTTCGATCCGCCCCCGATCGGGCGAATCGAAGGCCACCCGGCCGCCGGTGGCGAGCGGCTGATCGAACTGCGAGATCTGGTAGCCCTTGGGCAGGTCGGGGTAGAAGTAATTCTTCCGCGCGAAGACGCTCGTCGGGCGCACCATGCAGCCGAGGGCGATGGCGCCCCGCGCGGCGAGTCGGATCGCGTGGGCGTTGGGTACCGGCAACGCGCCGGGGAGCCCCAGGCAGGTGGGGCACACGTTGGTGTTGGGCGGGTCTCCGAATGTGGTACGGCAGCCGCAGAACATCTTGGTGCGGGTGCTCAGCTGCACGTGCACCTCCAGGCCGATCACCGTCTCCCAGCTCATCAGCGCACCTCCGCGTCGCCGGCCACGACCCGCTCGATCGCGCCGGCGGCGGCCAGCATGCGCTCGTCCTCGAAGAACGGAGCGATGAGCTGAGCGCCGACCGGCAGGCCCTCGTCCCGGCCCACCGGGATGCTCAGCGCCGGAAGCCCCGCGAGGCTGATCGCGCACACGAAGACATCCGCCAGATACATGGCGACGGGGTCCTCGGTCTTCTCGCCGGCCCGGAACGCCGGCGTGGGCGTGGTCGGCGTGAGCAGCAGGTCAACGCCCCCCGCGAATGCGCGACGGAAGTCGTCGGCGATGCGGGCGCGGACGCGCTGTGCCTTCCGGTAGTACGCGTCGTAATAGCCAGCGCTCAGCACATAGGTGCCGACGAGGATGCGCCGCTGGACCTCGGGACCGAACCCCTCGCCCCGGGTGGCCTGGTAGAGCGCGCGGATATCGCCCTCGGGACCGACCTTGCGGGGTCCGTAGCGCACCCCGTCGTACCGGGCCAGATTGGCCGCCGCCTCGGCGGGCGCCACGATGTAGTAGGTGGGCACCGCGTAGGCCGAGTTGGGGAGCGAAACCTCCACCAGCTCGGCTCCGAGCTGGCGCACGGCGGCCTTGGTCCGCTCCATCCCCGCGGCGATGCCGGGGTGAAGGTCGGCCGGGAAGTACTCGCGGGGGAGGCCGACGCGGAGTCCCCGGAGATCGGGGAGCGCGGCAGGGACGGCCATCGGCCCGCGCGGGATCGTGGTGCTGTCCAGCGGGTCGTGGCCGCTCATCGCGCCGAGCACCCGCGCCGCGTCGTCCACCGTGCGCCCGAACACCGAGATGCAGTCGAGCGAGGAGCCGAACGCCACCAGCCCGAAGCGGCTGACCCGGCCGTAGCTGGGCTTCACGCCGACGATGCCACAGAAGCTGGCGGGCTGGCGGACCGAGCCGCCGGTCTCCGAGCCGAGCGCCGCCGGCACCACACCCGCGGCCACGAGCGCCGCGGAGCCACCCGACGACCCGCCGGGCACTCGGCTCGGATCCAGCGGATGCCTGACGCGCCCGAACGCCGAGTGCTCGGTGGACGAGCCCATGGCGAACTCGTCCATGTTGGCCTTGGCGGCGATCATCGCGCCGGCGGCCCGCAGGCGCGTTACCGCCGTGGCGTCAAACGGCGAGACGTAGCCCTCGAGGATGCGCGACGCGCAGGTGGTCGGCGCATCGGTGGTCACGATGTTGTCCTTGATCGCGATCGGCATCCCGGCGAGCGGACCGGCGGCAGGCATGGCGCCCACACGCTTCGCCTCGGCGTCGAGCAGCGCCTGCGACCAGTGCAGCGTGGCGTTGAGTCCCGCGGCCTCCGCCGCGGCCAGCCGTGCGCCGGTCTCCCTCGCGACGGCGGCGGCGCTCACAGGTCCTCCATCGCGCCGTGACGCGGCACGAGGAAGAAGCCGTCGGCGAATTCGGGTGCGATCGCGGCGGGCGGACGGGCCAGGGGCACGGAGCCGGGCACGTCCTCGCGGAGAGTCACCTGCTGCGGGCCGGGGAGGAAGGCATCGGCCGTGCCATCGCCCGGGACTTGGTCGAGCTGGGCCACGTAGTCCACGATCCGGTTGAGCTGGCCCACCAGGCGGTCGAGGTCGCGCTCGTGCACCGCCAACTCCGCGAGCTTGGCCACGTGGAGGACGTCGTCCCGACCGATGCTCATGCGCTCTCCCATTCGCGCTCAAGGCCCGCGTAGGCCACGAGCAGCTGCTTGACACCGACCTCGGCGTCGTCGAAGGCGACCGCCACCTTGAGATCCCGCCCCGTGCCGGTGAGTCCCTGAATCGTCCCGCTGCCAAAGCGCCGGTGTCGCACGCGCTCGCCCTTGACGTAGCGCGGCGCGTCCTGGGAGACCTCCTCGGGCGCACTGGCGGTCGGACGGTCCGTCGCCCGGCCGGCCGAACCGAATCCAGCAGTACCCAGACTGCCCGACCGGCTGTCGGTCCGTCCGCCCGTCCGCCCGCTTCCCCAGTCCGGAGCCCAGAGCGACGTGGTCCTCCGCTCGTCCAGAATTCCCGGGGGCAACGCTCGGAGAAAACGTGACGGAATGCCGGGCCGGAGCTCGCCTCCGCGCCGGCGTGCGCGCGCCCAGGTGAGATAGAGCTTGTCCTTGGCGCGCGTCAACCCGACGTAACAGAGGCGGCGCTCCTCCTCCATCCCGTCCGGCTGCTCCTCCGCGCGCGCGAGCGGGAACAGACCGTGCTCCAGGCCGGTCAGGACCACCACCGGCCATTCGAGCCCTTTGGCGGTGTGAAGGGTCATCAGCGTGACGCCCTCCTCGTTCCCGACCACGGTGTCAGCGGAGGAGAGCAGCGCGGCCATGGAGAGGAATCGCTCCAACGGGCTACCCTCCGACTCCTCGGTCACCTCTTCCGACCAGTTGGCCGCGCTGGCCAGGAGCTCTCGCACGTTCTCCCACCGGTCGGCACCCTCGGGGCCTTCGGCATGGAGCATCGCCTCGTAGTCGGTCGCGCGAATGACCTGCTCCAGCACTTCCGCCGCCGGCAGGCGCCTTGCGCGCTCGGCCAGCCCATCGATGACGCCGGCGAAGCACCGGAACGCTTCCCGCACGTTGGGCCGGAAGTCGGTGATCCTCTCGGCGCCGCGGGCCGTCTCGAGCAGCGGCTTGCTCCAATGCGCGGCGAGCCGGCCGAGGATGGCGAGGCTGGTATCGCCGAGCCCGCGCCGCGGGACACCGACCGCGCGCAGAAACGCCTCGTCGTCAGATGGGTTGGCGACCAGCCGGAGATAGGCCAGCAGATCCTTCACCTCCCGGCGCTCGTAGAAGCTGATCGCGCCAACGAGGCGGTACGGGATCCCGGCCCGACGGAACGCCTCCTCGAGCGCGCGCGACTGCGCGTTGGTGCGGTAGAGTACCGCCATCTCGCCGTATACCCAGTCGCCGCCGGCGCTGCGCCGCTCGAGCTCGCGGACGACCCATTCCGCCTCGTCGCGCTCATCCGCGGCGGCCAGAAGCGTCACGGCCTCGCCGCCGCGCCGCCGGGTGACGAGCGTCTTGCCGATGCGGCCGCTGTTCTCGGCGATGACCCCGTTGGCCGCGTCGAGCACCACCTGGGTGGAGCGGTAGTTCTCCTCCAGGCGCACCAGCCGCGCGCCGGCGAAGTCCCTGAGGAACTCCTGCATGTTGCGCACGTCCGCACCGCGCCAACCGTAGATCGATTGGTCGTCGTCGCCGACCGCGCAGACGTTCCCGTGGGCGCCGAGCAGCCGGATCAGTTCGTATTGCGCACGGTTGGTGTCCTGGAACTCGTCCACCAGGATGAAATTGAACTTCGCCTGGTAGGCGCGGAGCCGGTCCGGGTGCTCGCGGAACAGCGTGAGCGGATGCAGGAGCAGATCGTCGAAGTCCATTGCGTTGGCGGCCTTGAGCGCGGGCCCCATGGCGCCGTAGACGTCCGCCGCCACTTGCGCCAGCCGGTCGAACTGCGACACGCCCGCCGCGAGCTCGGAAGGCGGGACCATGCGATTCTTGGCGGCCGAGATGAGCGACTGCACCGCCCGCGGCGGGAACAGCTTGGCCGGGTGCCCGCGCTGGTCCATGAGCCGCTTGATCAGGCTCAGCCGGTCGTCTTCATCGTAGATGGTGAACTGGCGGCCGAAGCCGAGCAGCTCCGCCTCGCGCCGGAGCAGCCGCGCGGAGAGCGAGTGGAAGGTGCCGATCCAGAGGCCCGACGGGTCACGGTCCAGCAGACGCCCGATTCGGTGCTTCATCTCGCCCGCGGCCTTGTTGGTGAAGGTCACAGCGAAGATCCGGTCGGGCGGCACGCCGTGCCGGTCGATCAGCGCGGCGATGCGGGTGGTCAGCACCCGGGTCTTCCCCGACCCCGCGCCCGCGAGCACGAGGAGCGGGCCGTGGACGTGGTCGACCGCCTCCTGCTGCGCCGGGTTCAGGGCGTGTCCCAGGTCGGGTACAGGGGTATCGATCACCCGGCGGCCTTCGCCAGCGGTATGCGAATCACGAAGCAGGTTCCCTTCTCCGTCGGTTCGAGCGTGAGGCCTCCGCGGTGGGCGTCCTCTACCACACGGCGCGCGAGCGCCAGCCCGATGCCCCAGCCGCCGCGCTTGGTGGTGATCCCGGGCTCGAACAGCGTGCGGCGAATCTCGCGCGGCACGCCGGGGCCGTCGTCGATCACCCGGATCTCTCCCATCTCATGCGCGGCGCCGACCCGCAGAATAATCGCGCCGGCACGGCCCTGCAGAGCGTCGATCGCGTTCTTCACCAGCGCCTCCAGCGCCCACTCGAGCAGCACCGCGTCCCCGAGCACCATGGGGCCCATGCCGGGGGCCTCGAGCCGTAGTTCGATCGGATTGGCGCGTTTGGGCAGCCGGGGCCGGAAGTAGCCTGCCACGCGATCGGCCAGCGCGCCGAGCCCGACCGGCTCCTGCTTGGCCGGGTTGCCGATGCGCTCGAAGCGCTGCGCCACCCGGTCGAGCCGCTCCGCATCGGCGGCCAGGTGCTCCGCGAGGCCGGTCGGCGGAGCCGGTCGCGAGCGCACGCGCTCGATCCAGCCCTGCAGGCTCGTGAGCGGCGTGCCCATCTGGTGCGCCGCCTCGCGGGCCATCGCCACCCACAACCGATCACGCTGCGCCGCCATGGCGCTCCGGTAAGCGAAGATCGCCACGGCCACCATGACGGCAATGGTCAGGCCCTGCAGGATCGCGAGCGCGGTGAGATTGCGCTGCGCCGGCAGCGGACCATAGTGCACGGTGCCGATCGCCTCATCCACGATCGGCGGGTTCCAGCGGTCGAGCCGAGCGGCGTACGCCTTCACGCGCGGGTCGTCGAGCGGCGCCTCGAACGGGAGGTTGGCCGCCGCCGTCACCCGTCCGCTCCGGTCGGTCACGATAAGCGGCAGCCCGAGTGCCCGGACCTGGGATCCGAGCCGGAGAAGCGCCTCCGCCTCGCCGCCGGGGCGCGGATCGTTCAGGCCGCCGAAGACCCCCGAGTACAGCCGGCTCGTGGCGGTGGCGTCGGCTTTGAAGTGACGGAGAACCAGCAGTCCGGAGCCGAAGCTCAGGCCGGCGAGCAGGGCCACGAGCACCACCGCCACGGTGGGCGCGAGGCGCTGGAGCCGCTCGCTACGCACGCGGGACCAGGCGGTCGACGCCGAGATACGGGACCAGTGCCTCCGGCACCCGCACCGACCCGTCGGCCGCTTGGTTGTTCTCCAGGAGGGCGATGATGGTGCGGGGAAACGCCACGCCCGAGGCGTTGAGCGTGTGCACGAATTCAGGCTTGGCCTTCGGCCCCGGGCGGAAGCGGATGTTGGCGCGGCGGGCCTGGAAATCGGTGAACGTGCTCGAGCTCGACGCCTCGAGCCAGGTGCCCACCCCCGCGGCCCACACTTCGAGATCGAACGTGCGTGCACTCGCGAACCCGGTGTCGCCGGCGGCCAGCTCGAGCACGCGATAGGGAATCCCCAGCCGCTGGAGCACTGCCTCGGCATGGCCTGTCATCCGCGCGTGCTCGGCGGCCGAGTCTTCGGGACGGGCGAAGCGCACCAGCTCGACCTTGTCGAACTGGTGAACCCGGATGAGCCCGCGCGTGTCCTTGCCGTGCGCGCCCGCTTCGCGCCGGAAGCAGGGGGTCCAGCCGCAGTAGCCGCGCGGAAGATCGGAGGCCTCCAGGACCTCGTCGCGGTGGATATTGGTGAGCGGCACCTCGGCCGTGGGGATGAGAAACAGGTCGTCGGACGGCACCCCGTAGAGATCTTCCTCGAACTTCGGCAGCTGCCCGGTGCCGGTCAGCGAGGCGCGGTTGGCGACGTACGGCGGTGCGATCTCCTCGTATCCGTGCTCGCGGGTATGCAGGTCGAGCATGAACCCGCTCAGCGCCCGTACCAGCCGCGCGCCGAGCCCGCGAAAGAGCGGAAACCCCGACCCCGCCAGCTTGGCCCCGGCGGGCAGATCGAGGATGCCGAGCGCTGCGGCGAGCTCCCAGTGTGGCTTCGGCTCGAACTCGAAGCGCGGCGCCTCACCCCAGGCGCGGACGACCCGGTTGGCGCTGGCGTCACCGTCCGGTGCCTCGGCGGCCGGGAAATTCGGCAGCGCGAGCACGCGCTGATCGAGGGCGGCCTCGATCTCGCGCAGCCGGGTGTCGAGTGCCTTCACCGCCTCGCCCGAGGCCCGGAGCCGTCCCATCAGCTCGTCCGCCGCCTCCTTGGCGCGCTTCCGCCGGGCCACCTCCTCGGTCGCCGCGTTGCGCTCGGCCTTGAGCGTCTCGACCTCGACCAGCAGCTCGCGCCGCTGGCGGTCCAGGTCGAGGATGTCGTCGAGCAGTGGGCCGATGGAGGGGTCGCCGCGGCGGAGCAGCGAGGCGCGGCTCCGATCCGGATCCTGGCGCAGGCGCTTGAGATCGATCACAGGCGCTCAGTTTTTGGGGAGGCCGGGGAGGAGATCCTTGTACCCGCAGTTCTTGTTGGCCAGCACCTTGAAGGTCACGGTGCTGTCCTGGAAGCCGAGGATCTCGATCTTGCCATAGAGCGGGACGCCGAGCGTGGTGCACACGACCCGCGACCGCACCAGGTACCGCTGGCCGAGCTCGATCGGAACGGCCGAGTCGGTCACGTAGCCATTGCTGGGGGCGCGGGTGATGCCGTCGAAGCTATCGTCGCGCCGCTGGAGCCCGGGATTGGCCGAGTTGGTGGACGACAGGCCCAGCGCGGCCCGTGGGAGGAGCACGCGTTGGTAAGTGTCGTCGGCCAATCGCCGCACGTTGTAGGCGAACTCGAAATCCACCGACTGGTCGGTACGGATGGCGCCGACGGTGATGTTGAAGCCGCTCGGCGTCGAGATCGGGGTGCCCTCGAGCGCGCCGATGGTCACCGTGTCGACGACGTTCGTCTCGGTGGGATCGCCCAGGCTGTTGGCGTCGCTGCAGGCCGCTGCGAGGGCTAGCGAGACGAGGATGGAAAGGCCGCGAATTCTGTGCATGGAGGGCGAAGATTAAGGCCCGCGTCGAGAGGGGTCAACTGCCAATCATTTCTTGACTTCGCCCGAGACGGTCCCTACGTTGCCCACGTTTCCCCTGCCCCGGAGTCGGGTCTCATGATCCAATTGGGAGAGGTGGTCCAGAGCCTCGCCGCACGCGACGGCGTGCAGGCGGTGCTGCTGCTGAGCGGTGACGGCCTCCCGATCGAGCACGCCCCCCGCGGCGGGCTCGATTCGGAGACGGTGGCCGCGCTCGCGGCCACACTCGCTCGGCACGCCGACCGGCTGGGCCAGGGTGCGGGCCGCGGCGACCTGGGCACGGCGGTGCTCGAGTTCGGCGAGGGGCTGCTCGTCCTCGCGCGGGCGGGCACCGGCGACTGGCTGGCCATCCTCAGCGCGCCGGAGGCCGACGTCGGTCCCCTCCTTTACGATCTGCGCCAGCACCGCTCGGCGCTGGCCGCACTGCTCTGATGCGCTGGGCCGTTCTCCTGGCCGGGGGCTCGGGCACCCGATTCTGGCCGCTCAGCACCCCACAGACTCCCAAGCAACTGCTCCCGCTGTCCGGCGCCGGTTCCACGGCGGAAGAGGCCGTGGAGCGCCTCACCGGCCTCATCCCGCGCGAGCGTGTGCTGGTCGTGGCGGGCGACGGGCTGGCCCCCCGGCTGCGCAAGCTGCTGAAGCTCCCCGCCGAGAACTTCCTGATCGAGCCGCGCGCGGCCTCCACCGGGCCAGCGCTCTTCTGGGCCACCTGGGAGGCCCGGCGTCGCGATCCTGACGCCGAGGTGCTCTCGCTCCACGCCGACTGGGCGGTGGGCGACGCGGCGGCGTTCCGGCGCACCGCCGATGCCGCGCTCGCGACCGCCCGGACGCACGACCGGCTGGTAACCGTCGGCATAGTGCCGTCGCGCCCGGAGACCGGCTACGGGTACATCGTCCCCGGCGCCCCGCTCGACGCGACGGCGCGTACGGTGGCCCGGTTCTCCGAGAAGCCCGACGCCGCCACCGCGCTCGACCTCATGGCCGCGGGCGCGCTCTGGAACAGCGGGCTGTTCGCGTGGACCGCCCAGCGGTTCCTGGCCGAGGTCGCGCGCCACACGCCGGAGGTGGCATCGGCCCTGCCCCAACTGGAGTCGGGCGACGTAGAGGGGTATTTCCGGGCGGTAACGCCGATCTCGATCGATGTGGGCGTGCTGGAACGGAGCGGCGCAGTGGCAGTCGTGACCGGCAGCTTCGCCTGGGACGACGTGGGCACCTGGCAGGCCCTGGCCCGGGTGCGGCCCAAGGACCCGAGCGGCAACGTCCTCGTGGGCCCCGGGATCGTGCTGGATTCACACGACTGCATCGTCTGGGCGGATCATGACCCCATCGTGCTGTGCGGTGTGCAGGACCTGGTGGTGGTGCACGCCAACGGCCGGATTCTGGTGATGCCCACCCAACGGGCCGCCGCCATGAAGCAGCTGCTCGACGCGCTCCCACCCGAGATCCGCGACATCAAGCCATGACCGGGCTCTACCTGCTCGAGCCCGATCGGCCGGGCGCCGCATGGGCGCCATTCGACGGAGTGCGCCCGCTCGCCGAGCTTCGCGCCGGGGTGTGGCGCGTCCGCGAGCGATGGGAGGCGGCCTGCGGGGTCGAGGCGACGGCGATCCTGGGCGCTCACGTCGACCAGTTTCACGAGGGCGACGAGCCGGCCGTGCGTCCGCCGGCGCCCATCGACGGGCCGGCGATCGTCGCCGCGTCGTGGTTCGCGCCCACCGGGGACCGGCTCGCGGCCGGAGCCGGGGTGCGGCGGCTGCGACACCAGGACCGCACGGTCGGGTGGGTCGTACCCGCCGGCGAGCAGTGGGACGGACCGCACGAGCGGGGCGAAGCGCTCGAGATCGACGGCCTCCCGCTGCGCGGGAGCTTCGACCTCGTTACGGCGCTCGAGCGGTTCCTCGGCGAGGATTGCGATGACTTCCGCGCGGCACCGTCCTCCGGCGTGCCCGAAGGCAGCATCGTACTCGGCGATCCGGCAGGGGTCGTGGTGATGGGCGCGGCGGTGGAGCCCGGCGTCGTGTTCGACGTGCGCCACGGTGCGGTGGTGCTGGAGGCCGGGGTGGAGGTGCGCCACGGCTCACGGCTCGAGGGGCCGGTCTACGTCGGCCCCGGAACCAGGGTGCTCGGCGGCTTCATCCGCGCCTCGGTGTTCGGCCCGGAGTGCCGGGTGCACGGCGAGGTCGCAGCGAGCGTCTTCCTCGGCTACGCCAACAAGGCCCACGACGGCTTCGTGGGCCACAGCGTCGTGGGCCACTGGGTGAATCTCGGTGCGCTCACGACCACGTCCAACCTCAAGAACACCTACGGGGTCGTGCGGCTCGACGTGGCCGGCGAGCGGATCGAGACCGCACGCCAGAACCTGGGCACGCTCTTCGGCGATCACGCCAAGACTGCCATCGGCACCATGCTCGCCACGGGCACCGTCGTCTCCGCAGGCGCCAGCCTCTTCGGCCCGCCATCGCCGCCGAAGTACGTGCCCCCGTTCGCCTGGGGAGGCGCGGGCGACCAGCGGCTCACCGCCGAGGGTTTCCTGCTCATCGCCGAGCGGGTGATGAACCGGCGGAACGTGGCGTTCACCGACGCGCGGCGCCGGTCGCTCGAGCGGACGTTCGCCCGCGGGATCGGACGCTGATGCGCCTCTACGTGCTCGGCTCGGGATCGCGGGGGAACTGTCTCGCGGTGGAGACGGACCACACCGCGATCCTGCTCGACGCGGGGTTCAGCGCGCGGGAGATCGAGCGGCGGGCCGAGCTGGCGGGGCTCGACCTGGCGCGGGTGGCGGGGATCGCGCTCACCCACGAGCACGCCGACCACGCCTGCGGCGCGCCACGGCTCGCGCAACGGCTCCGCGTTCCCATCCTGACCGCGCCCGGCACCTGGGACCGGCTGGCATCCGGCATGGGACGTACCGCGCACCAGGCGATCGGACTGCGGGTGGTAGTCGAGCTCGGGCCGTTCCGGGTGGAGGCCTGCTCCACGAGCCACGACGCCGCGGATCCGGTGGCGCTGGCCGTCCGAATCGGCGACGGTACTGGCGTAGGCGTGGCGTACGATCTGGGCCGCCCGACGGCCGCGGTGCGATATCTGCTGCAGAACCTCACGGCGCTCGTGCTCGAGGCCAATCACGACGAGGTGCAGCTCCGGACCAGCGGATACCCGCCCGCGGTGCGGCGGCGCATCGCCGGGTCGGGGGGGCACCTCTCCAATCGCGCGGCGGCCGAGCTGTTGGCGGAGCTTCACCATCCGGGTCTCGCGGTGGTGGTACTTGCCCATCTCAGCCAGCGATGCAATAGCGCCGCCGACGCGCGGGCGAC
>DAIPLK010000042.1:0-18912 GCA_036769285.1 Gemmatimonadales bacterium
ACGCTATTGCGCAGGGAGCGTGCCGCGGCCACCGGCACGCCGCTAGAGCGCGATTCCGATCGGAAAGAGTACGCAGTATCCCAACACGAGCAGCACCGCCGCCGCGCTCGGGTGTCCGGCAGCCAAGGTCAAATACCCCGCGACCAGAACCAGGACGGCGGCGGCCAGAATCACCAGATTGCGGCGTGTGAGCAGGAACCGGCGCGGGGCCGGAGCGCCACCTGCCGAGGTCACCGATGGGCGAGAACTGGGCATAGCAGTGGAGCCTACCACCGTTCCCTAGTCGGGTCAAGTTCAGGCCCCTCCTCAGGTTCGGGGGTCACGTCCCACCCCTCGTCGAGCGCCTCCCGGCGGTGACGGTCAGCTCGGCGACGGCGGTTGACGAGCCAGGCCAGGACGGCCGCGACCACGAGCCATCCCCCCCCCGCGATGAGCCAGCTCCCCACGGTATAGCGACGCCGCACCCGCCGCTGCCATTCCTGCTCGAACCGGCTCAGGGATAGGCCGGTAGTCGCCAGCACCGCTCCATCGAAATCCTGACCCGCTTCGATCCGGTCGAGCAACGGCGTGAGCGTTCCGGTCGGGTTCCGCCGCGCCAGCTCGGTGACGGCGGAAACCGCCAGCGCGTACCCGGCGTCCGCGCTGGGGGCCGACCCCCGGAGGGCACCGTCCAGCGCCGTCAGCGTCGGGATCGCGCCGCGCACCACGGCCAGATTGAGCTCGAGTCCGCCCAGCCGCTCCCATTCGCCCGCCGCCCACGCGGCGTACCCTTCATCGAACCAGAGCGGGACCCGAACGGCCACAGCCTCGTGCAGGGCAAGGTGGGCCAGCTCATGACGGAGCGTGCGGGCGAGATCGTCCTGATCGGCGCGGAGGACGATGGTTCGGGCCCCGGGCAACGCGATCGCTGCTCCCCAGGCCGGGGCGCGGCCGGTCGTGAGCGAATCAAGGATGTGACCGTCCGGCACCACGATCAGTCGCAGGGGGCCCGGGTCTCGGCGGCCGAGCCCGGGCCACTCGGCTGGGCGGTCGGCGATGCGCGCGAGATCGGCAGCCACGGTCCGCTGCGCTGGCCAGGCGACCGCGGTCACGCGTCCGACCTGGACCGCGGACGGCGAGCCTTGAAGCAGGAGGGCGAGGACTAGGAGAGCAGGCTGCGCGGGACCTCACCCCCCGCGGCGGCCAGGCCGAGCATCTCTTCGCAGCGCTTGGCCCACGGATTGAACTTGTTGGCCTTGTGACCCTCGGCCCAGGTCCGCATCGCCTCGTCCCGCTGTCCGGCAAACCAGAGCGCGCGGCCGAGCTCGAAATGGGCTTCGATCAGGTTCGGCCCGAGCGTGAGCGTCTTCCGGAAGAAGGTCTGGGCGTCCTCGTACATCTCGCGTTCGAGATAGACCAGCCCGAGGTAGTAGTGAGCGTAGAGCGTGGCCTTGCGGTCATTGTCCAGCCGGATCGCTTTCGACAGGTGCTCGATGGCCTCCCCGAAGATCCGCTTCTTGAGGCAGATGTAGCCGACGTTGATCCGGGCCAACGCGTTGGCTGGCTCCTTCATCAGGACCCGGGAAAACGTGCCCAGCGCGTCGTCATAGTCCTCGTGGAGCATCTGTGCCCAGCCGAGCAGCGACTGCGCCTGGATCTCGCCCGGCGAGAGGGATAATGCCTTCTCCAGGGCCTGGATCGCGCCGGCATGATCACCGAGCGAGATCAGGCTCCATCCCTTCTCGATGTAGGTCGAGGCGCCGAGGTGGTCGGCGTGGACCGCCGGGCGGGCGCCAGTGAACTGGGGCGCGGTCGCCACTCCGGCCGCCGTCCCCTGCTTGTACCGCTCCACCAGGCCGCGGATGTCCTCCTTGAGCTGTCCCAACTCGGAGATGGCGGCGTCGACCCGCTTGAACAGCGCAATGATGTCGCGCTTCACGGCCTCGCGGTCGGCGGGCAGAGTCGCCGGGCCGAGGCGGGCTTCGATCGACTGGAACTGACCCCTCAGGGCAGCGAGCCACTGCTCACTCATCTCGCGTGCCCTCGATTCCGGTCAGCGCCATGCGCTCGCTGGACGAGAGCAGCCTGCGCGCATTCAAGATGATGATCATTCGGCTCGGTTGGGTGACGATCCCGGCGATGTACGCCGCCGCGAGGCCGCTCACCATCGGGCCGGGTGCCGTGATCGTGGTAGTATCCACGCGCATCACCTCCAGTACCTCGTCCACCAGCACTCCAACCCGCTGATCGCCGAGATCGACCACCATCAGGCGGGTCTCCTCGCGGATCGGCGCGGCAAGCTCGAACCGCTTGCGCAGATCGACGACCGGTACTGCGCCGCCCTCGTACGGTACCATGCCCTCAAGGAAGCCGGGAGCCTTCGGCAGCGGCGCGGGCGCGACGTGCCGGAGGATGCGCTCGACCTGCAGGATGTCGAACGCGAACTCCTGGGTGCCGACCCGGAAGCTCACGAGCTGAATATCGTCGCCTGGCGTAGTCATGCGGCAGAGATCTCCGTGATGCGTGCGCTGAGTGCCGCCAGATCGAGCAGGGGAACGAGCCCGTTCTCGGTGCGGGCCACCGCGGCGGCCCACGGCAGGCCGGCGCCGGTGGTAACGGGAAGACCGGCCTCGTACAGCACCGATTCCGCCTCCTCGACCTCAAGGCAGAGCCGCCGGCCGGACAGGTCGATGAGCACCCCGGTGTCGCTCCGCTCGGCGGGGCAGTCCACCCCGTCGAGAAGCGCGCCAAGGTGGACGAGCGGAAGAATGCGACCCCGCACCACCGCGACGCCGCGGACGGACGGGTCGCGCGAGGGCACCGGGAACGCCGTGCCGGGATCCAGCACCTCGACCACCCGATCGAGCGGCAGACCCACGAGGCGGCCACCGGCGCGGACCAGCAGGTATCCGGCTGCGCCGCTCACGGTTTCGCCATCCGGGCCAGCTCCTCCCCCACCCGCGCCGCGATCCGTCCGATCGGCAGAACGTGGTCCACGCCCCCCGCCTGCACGGCCGCGCTGGGCATACCGTAGATGGTAGCGGTTTCGCGGTCCTGAGCGATGCCGACGCCACCCGCGTCGCGAATCTCGCGCAACCCTTCGGCGCCGTCGCGGCCCAGGCCGGTCAGCACGACGCCGACCGCGTGCGAGCCGAAAATCCTTGCCACGCTCCGGAACAGGGGGTCCGCGGCAGGCCGGACCCCCCAGATCGTGGGCTGCTGGTCGAGCTCGAGGCACAGGCCGTCGGCCCGCGCGACGACGCGCATATGATAATCCCCCGGCGCGACGTACGCGGTATCGGCCAGAATCGGGATCCCGTGCTGCGCCTCGACCACGCTGAGCCGGCTCTGGGCCGCGAGCCGCTCGGCCAGGCTGCGAGTGAAATTGGGCGGCATGTGCTGCACGATGAGGACCGCCGCCTGCTGGCCCGCCGGGAGTTGGGGCACGACCTCCGCGAGCGCGCGCGGCCCCCCGGTGGAGGCCGCGATCGCGGCGCAGCGTCGAGCCCGCCCCGGCAGCGCGAACATCGCCTGCATGTGGACGCCCCTCGTGGGGCGCGCCAACACCGGCATCCGCAGAATCGCCGCGCTCCGCACCGTTCGCAGCACGGCGAGGAGCCGTTCCGCGAAGCGGCCGATGGCGTGGTCGCTCCGGTCCTCCGCCTTGGCCACGAGGTCCACGGCGCCGAGCTCGAGCGCGCGGATCGCGGCCGCGGTACCCGGCCCCGCGTAGGAGCTCACGACCACGATCGGACGCGGCGACTCGGACATGATGTAGCCGATCGCACCGAGGCCGTCGAGTTCCGGCATCTCCAAGTCCATGAGTACGACGTCCGGCTCCTGATCGTGCACCTTCTGGAGGGCATCCATTCCGTTCCTGGCCGTGCCGACCACCCGGAACTCCCCGCTCCCGTCCACGACGTCGGTCAACAGCCGCCGGAAGAAGGGGCTGTCATCCACGACCAGAACGGTGCGGACGTCAGAGGATCTGGACGCCATGCGCCACCGAGTAGACCTCGACCCGGCCATCCGCCACTCGAAGCCGCACGGTGCGTCCATAGTCACCGCCGGTGGCTTCGCCCGTCAACGCCACACCGTGCTGGTAGAGGGTCTGTCGGCATGCCACCGCGTTCCGCTCGCCCATGTGGATGGTGCCCGGCGCGGCCAGCTCGGCGAACATGCTTGCGCCGCCCACCAGGCGGCCGGTCACGCGCCGCACGACGGCCCCCTGTTGGCCCATCAACTCGAGCAGCCGCGGGACGGCCGTCTGAGGAAACTTGGCCGGGTTGGTGTCGTGCCGGCTGAGCGCCGGGGAGGGAAGCAGCACGTGCGCCAGCCCGCCGACCCGCGCCGCCGGGTCGTGCAGCACGATGGCGACGCAGCTCCCGAGCCCGACGGTGACCAGCACGTCGTCCCCCGTCCCGATGCGAAGGGCCGCCACGCGCACGAGGAGCTCCCCGCCGCTCACGCCGGCCGCCGGAAGATCCGCTCGCGCGGGTCGACGAGGCTCAGGCGGTCGCGGGCGGGGCCGAGGAGTGTCTCCACCTTCCCGAGCACGAGAAACCCGCCGGCGACGAGGGAGTCGGCGAACGCCTGGAAGAGCCGCTCCTGCATGGGTCGATCGAAGTAGATCACGACGTTCCGGCAGAGAATGAGGTCGTAATCGCTCCTGGGCGGCCCCTCGCGGCTGAGATCGAGATGCCGCACCTGGACCCGGCGCCGCACCCGCTCGATGACGCGCCGCTCCTGGTTTCCTGGCTCGAAGTACGCGCGCGCGAGGTCGTCGGGCATCTCGGCCAACCCTTCGCTGCGGTAGCGGGCCGCCTGGGCGCGCTCGAGGCATACGCGGTCGATGTCGGTGGCGTCGACCGTCAGTCGGGCGAGCTCGTCCCCACGCCCGGACCGGTCGAGATGATCCGCGACCAGCATGGCCAGCGTGTACGGCTCCTCACCCGAGGCGCATCCCGCGCTCCAGACGCGGATCTCCGCGCGTCGCGCGTCCAGCAGTTCCGGCAGCACTCCGCGCCGGAGCAGGTTCCAGGTCTCGGCGTTGCGATAGAAGCGGGTGACGTTGATCGTGAGCGCGTCCCGCAGCCGCTCGTACTCGTTCGGCGACTGCTCGAGCAGCGCTCGGTAGTCGTCGTACGTATGCACGCCGCAGGCCCGCATGCGCACGGCGATGCGCCGGCGGATGCACTTGTCCTTGTAGACCTCGAGCGAGAAACCGCTGGTCCGTGCGATCTGGCGCGCCAGCGCGGCGAATGCCACGTCGTCCGCAGTCATGGGACCATGTCGAGCATGTCCAGGTTGGCCTGGGCCAGCTCGTGGCGGGGATTGAGCGCGGTGGCACGACTCCAGCTCTCCCGCGCGGCCAGCTTGTCGCGGCGCTTGTAGGCGATGTTCCCCAGCTTGAAGTACAGGTCGTCGCCCAGATCCGGGGCGAGCTTTGCGGCCCGCTCGTACGCCTCACGCGCCTCGTCGTAGCGCCCGTTCCGATAGAGGATGTCGGCCAGGTTCTTCGAGATCTGCGGCAGCGAGGGATCCTCCGCGAGCGCCAGCCGCAGCGCGGTCTCGGCTCCCCCCACGTCGCCGGCCAGCTCCAGGAGCACGGCGAGGTTGTTCTGCAGGACGGCGTTCCCGGGAAAGGCCGCCGCCCCTGCCCGCGCCGCGCGCAGCGCACCCGGCGTGTCGTCGAGGCCGGCGCTGGCCAGCGTCGCCGCCCAGTACCACAGGGCCGGCGCGGGGGTGCCGCCCAGCAGCTCGAGCGTCCGCGCCAGCCGACCCTGCGCCACCTGGTGCTCGCCGCGCTTGAGCGCCACCACGCTCCACCCGAGCATGATGCGCGCGTCGTCGCGCGCCCGCCCGGCGGCGTCCCCGTAGGCGGCCTCGGCCTCCTCCAGGCGACCGAGCCGCTCGAGCGCATATCCCAGGTTGTGCAGCGCTGTCGGCCGGGGCCCGCGGGCGTCGGCTGCCTGGCGGAATGCCGCAGCGGCCTCCTCCCACCGGGCCTGACGCAGCGCGATCAACCCCAGGTAGAACGGCGCGCTGGTATCCGCCGGACGCAGCTCGGCGACCCGGCGGAACTCGCGCAGCGCCTCGTCGAGCATCGCCGCCTTGAAGAAGGCGATGCCGAGGTTCCGGTGCTCGTCTACCCGGCCCTCGGCGACCTTCGGCGGGGCCGCCACCGACGTCCCGACGCGGTGCGCGAACCCGGCCGTGATCAGCCCGAACAGCGCCTTGCCGACCTCGAACTCCGCCAGCCCGGACTCGTCGATGACCGCCTGCACGTCGTGCGACCCGTCGAGCAACGGCAGCAGTTGCAGTTGTTCGGCCGAGAGCGTCGGCGCCGACTCGCCCACGTGCGAGGGATCGACCGAGAAGATGAGGTCGAACGAGGGGATTTTCTTCTCGATGAGGCTCCATTCATCCACCCGCCGGGCGCCCTCCAGCAGCAGGTATTCGGGGTTGATCCGGACGAGGAAGTCCTCTTGCTCCGGCCGCACGCCGGCCTCGAAGTTGAACGTCCCCGAGGTCCAGGTGAACAGGTAGTAGACGGCCTCCTCGATCTGGAGGCGCATGTAGCGCTCGAGCTCCTCCCGGCTCAGCGCCCCGAGGCCGAGGAGAATCTCGCCCAGCTTCTGCCCGCGGTCGCCCTCCTGGCGGGCGATCGCCTGCTGGAGTTGCTCCGGCGTGATCCGGCCGCTCCGCATGAGAATGTCGCCCAGGCGGTCGCGGCGGTTCACGATGGCGGCGTAGACGATGTGCCCTTCCTCGAAGTAGATGGTGCCGAAATTGTGGCGGTCGGCAAGCGCGAGGCAGCCCGTCCGGCGCCCGAGGAAGAGCAGCTGGATGACATCGGGGAGGCTCGCCTCCTTGAGGCTGCCCTTGATCGCCATCAGCGCCACTCCTCGATCACCCGGTCCGCCAGCCCCGGCCACTCCCACACCATCTTCTCGCGGCTCCGGGTGGCGGCCGCGCCCGCCGGCACGATTCCGCTCGATCGGGCTGCTGGCCGGCGGGAGGCGGGCGCGGCCGCCGCCGGCTCCTCCAATACCTCGCGTGCCAACGCGGCGCTCGGCGGCACTCCCCGCTCGGTCGCCGCCTCGAGCACGCGCTGGAGCAGCGCCTGTGCCGCCCGGATGGAGCCGGCTGGCCGGGACGCAACGTAGTCGGCGAGCTCGGGATCGGCGGCGCCGAGCTTGGCTTCGATGTCGCGCGCGATCACGCGTTCGCGAACGGCATCGCCGGGCTGCGGGAGCTCGATGACGAGCCCTCCCTCGAGCCGCGACCGGAGCCGTGCCTCGACGCCGGTGAGCTCGGCCAGCGGCCCGGACGACGTGAATACCAGCTGTCGGCTGGACCCGATCAGGACGTTGAAGAGGACGAACAGCTCCTCCTGGGTCCGGTCCTTGTCGGCAATGAGATGGACGTCGTCGAGCAGGAAGGCGCTGGCGCGACGATAGCGGGCCCGCCAGGCGGCGACCGCGTCGCGGTCGATCGCCTCGATCAGCTCCCCGGTGAACTCGGGGGCGCTGAGGCAGGCGATCGGCCCGCCGCGCTCACCCAGGGCGTTGCCGAGCGCATGGAGCAGGTGGGTCTTCCCGACGGCCGGGCCGCCAATGAGCACCAGCGGGTTGTAGCGCTCGCCGGGCTCGGCTGCGACCGCGCGCACCGCCTCGAGCACGACCCGGTTGGCGGCGGTTTCGACCAATCCGTCCAGGCGCCAGATCGGAGATGGCGCCGGCGGCGGCGCACCTTCTTCACGCGCCTGCCGAAGCGCCTCCTCCGCCGCGGCGAGATCCGCCGGGTCGCGGAACGCGGTCGATCCCTCCAGCTCAGGCGCGAGCGCGACTGCTTCGCTCCGCAACGACTGAAGCCGCTCGATGTCCTCCTCAAACTCACGGAGCGCACGCGCCGGGTCCGCCACCATCTCCTGCTCGAGCAGCGCCTCGAGCTGGGCCGTGCGGAACCCCTCGCCCTGCCAGCGCAGGATCGCCGCCTTCACCCGCCCGCGCCACGCATCCACCTGTTGGGCGACGGTGGCGGCGATCTCGGAGAGGAAGTCGTCGAACTCGGACGGCGCGGACGGAGATGACGGAGTGGGCGGAGATGCGGACGCATTGGATACGAGGCCGACTGCCGGTCCCGCCTGCCCCGACGGCTGCTCGGCCGGCTCCGCCCGCTCCGCCGTCTCACCCGACTCTCCCCCTGCCAGCATCCTCGCCTGCTCCGCCGTCAACGGCGTCTGGCTCACCGCCTGGAACGCGACCAGCCGGTTGAGCGCGCCGAGCAGCTCGCGGACGTTGTCGATGCCGAGAGCGGCGACGGCCTCGAGGACATCCTGGTCGAAGCCGGCACGACGCTCCTCGGCCTTGCGGCGGAGGATGGCGACCCGAGTCTCGTAGTCCGGCGGGGCCACGTCGATGATCAGGCCACCGGTGAAGCGTCGGATCAGACGCTCGTCCAGCGCCTCGATCTCGGCCGGCGGGCGGTCGCTCGTGAGCACGATCTGCCGGTTGGCCACCTGGAGGGCGTCGGTGAGGCGGAGGAGCTCCGCCTGCATCTCGCGCCGGTGGGTGAGGAACTGGACGTCGTCCACCAGCAGCACGTCGACATCGAGGAATCGCTTACGGTACGCTTCGCCGTGCCCGGCGGCGATTGCGGCGTGGAACGCCTCGACGAACTCGTCAAGCGTCAGATACTCCACCACCAGCCGCGGGTTGATGGCGCGCGCGGCATGCCCGATGGCCATGAGCAGATGGGTCTTGCCCAGCCCAGGACGGGCATAGATGAAGAGCGGGTTGTAGACCGTCCCGGGCGACTCCGCGACGGCCTTGGCGGCCGTGACCGCGAGCCGGTTGCTGGCCCCCACGACGAAGGTGTCGAAGCGGTAGAGCGGGTTGAGCGTGACGGTCACGCGACGGTGCTCCCGACCGCCAGCCGCTTGAGCACCGCCTCGCTGATTCCGCGCAGCGTCTCGAACACGCCGCTCCCGTGCAAGGCGTCCGCCGCGAAGCTCGGCACCGCGCGGAAGTTGAGCGCGTCGTCCATCTCCTCGTGGGAGAGGATCAGATCGCTGGGTAGATCCTGCTTGTTGTACTGGAAGACGACCGGGAGCTGGCGGATGTCCACGCCCTGCGCCAGCAGGTTGTCCTGCAGGTTCTGCAGGCTCTCGAGATTGTCGTCGAATCGACGAGCCTGGCTGTCGCCGACGAACACGACGCCGTCGGCACCCTGGAGCACGAGCTTCCGAGTGGCGTTGTAGTAGCTCTGTCCCGGCACGGTGTAGAGCTGGAACTTGGTCGTGAAGCCGGAGATCGTACCGAGCTCGAGCGGCAGGAAGTCGAAGAACAGGGTGCGATCGGTCTGGGTCGCGAGCGACACCATCCGCCCGCGCCGGCTCTCGGGCACCCGCCCGTACACGTACTGCAGATTCGTG
Source organism: Gemmatimonadales bacterium (assembly GCA_036769285.1). GTDB lineage: Bacteria > Gemmatimonadota > Gemmatimonadetes > Gemmatimonadales > GWC2-71-9 > CAVVWJ01. The sequence continues at coordinate 9,419 of DAIPLK010000042.1, forward strand.
GTCTTTCCGGACCGACCGGGCCCGTAATACACGATCTTGCAGGTGATCTCGCGCGCGGTGAAGTTGACGAGGGACATGCCGGTTACCGTCCGAAGAGCGCCTTGAGGCTCGCGTTGAGCTCGGTCTCGAAGTTCTCCGCCAGCATCGGCGGTTGCGTCTGTTCGCGCGGCGCGACCGCCGCGAGCTGCTGGACCATCTGATCGAAGAACAGCCGGATGATCCCCACCGAGGTCTCCGGCCCGAACACCACCAGGCCGATCCACCGGCCCCGCGGCGTAGTGAACGCGGCCAGCATGCAGCTTTGGCGCTGGCCATGATGGACCAAGGCCTCGAAGCGACTCGCGCCCATCAGGCGCGCCAGCTCCTCGGTCGAGGCCACGATGCCGGCGCCGAGGGCGGCCGCGCTCATCACGTCGAGCGAGCGGGAGAAGCCGTGCTGGGCCACCACCTGGCCCGACATCGTCATGAGCAGCGTGAGCCGCGCCGCGCTCTCGGCGAGGAAGGTCTCCAGCGGTTGCACCACCCACGGCTCGAGCGCCCGCATCAGGCCAGCCGCCCCACCGCCTCGATCATCTCGAGTCTCGCCAGGCCCAGGTTGGCGTCCGGGCCCACCACGGCGACCAGCACCAGATCCTGGGGGCCCGGGGCCGCGAGCACGCTTCCGCCATCCCCGCGCAGCTGCACGAACGCCGGGGGCCGCATGCCCGCGCCCTCCGCCGTCCGGACGAGCCGGCCGACCAGGCTTGCCGTCAGCGCCGCGGCCGCCTGGCCGTCCACGCCGTCCATCAGCTGCTCGGCCACCACCAGGCCGTCCGCTGCGGCGACGACGACGGCGCCCCGAACGCCCGGAACCCGCGTCACGCGATCGAGCACCGCCTGGGTGGCCGTCACCCCTGTGTCTCCAACCAGGTGCGGGCGGCGCGGGCGGCGCGCTCCGCAAGCAGCCCCACTCGGCCCATCGGCAGCGACGGATCGCGCGCGGCCAACAAGACGGTATCGGCGGTGGGCTGGGTCAGGACGAGGTGACCGTCGGGCGATTCGACTGCAATCGAGTGCCAGCTGCCGAGCCCGAGGAGCCGGGTCGCCCGCGCGGCCTCGCGCGAGAGGCCGGCCAGCTGCGCGGCGACCCGGTCGCCGACGTCATTGCCGTCCGCTCCTCCCAGGCGGCCGCCGAGCCGGAGGCCGTTCGCGTCCACCAGCAGCAGCCCCTGCTCGCCGCCATCCATGTCGTGGAACAGGCCGGGGGACGGGCGCTCCGAGGAATCAGGGGCGATCGCCGGCGCGGACGGCGCGGCAGCCGACTCGACCGGTGCGCTCGCCGGCGCCCCGGCCCGGAGCTGGGCACTGAGCCGGGCGATCGTCTGGGGGATCGCCGGGTCGTCGGGGTCCACTTCGTGCGCGCGCTGGAGATGGTCGAGCGCGGCGGCCTTGTCTCCCGCGCGGAAATAGAGGAAGGCGACGCCCTTGAGCGCGCTGGTCCGCATCGGATCGAGCTGCAGCGCGGACGTCCACGCATCGAACGCACCGGCCAGGTCCCCCTGATCGCTCAGCACCCGGGCCATGAGGTCGTGGGCGTCGGCCAAGCCCGGGTATCGCGCAAGGCCGCCCCGCGCAACCTTGTACGCGGCCTCGAGCTGCCCCCGGCGCCGTAACGCCTCAGCCAGCTCAAGGAACGCGAGGCTCCCGGGCTCATCGGCCAAGCGAGTGGTAAGCGCGCGGATATCGTCAGTCACGGTAGCGCTCCAGCTCCTTGAGGATCGTCTCCACGGATTGCCGCAGGCGCTCGACCGCGGAGCTCTCCGATTCCTCACCCGGTGTCTGGGTGCCGAGCCGGCTCCACGAGGCCCAGCAGTCGAGTGCCTCCCGGTGCCGTCCGAGCGCGGCGTAGCAGACGCCGAGCAGGCGGCGGGCCTCGGGCATCAGCGGATCGGCGCGGAGCAGCTCCTCGAGCGCCCCCGCGGCCAGGTCATACTGTCCCTGCGCGAGCGCTTCCCGGGCGGGCACCAGCAGCGCCGCCAAGTCGCGGCCGGGCTCGGCTTCCTGGCCGGGCCGAGCGGGGTCGTCCAGCACGATGATCCCCGCGCTGGTCAGCCCATAGACGGTCCGCGCGACCTCGAACTCGGAGCGCCCGAGCACCTCGGCGAGCGAGTGCAGGTCGCGGGCGCCGTCCACGGCGGCCAGCACCTCCCATTCGAACGGCACGAGGTCGAGCGGATCGCTCGCCTGCGCCTCGGGCTCGGGAAGCCGCGGCACGAGACGGAGGTGCGAGACTTTCGAGCCGATGCGCGACCATTCGTCGATCCGCCGTGCGGCCTCCATCAGGAGCGCCTCCGTCGGGAACCGCACCGGCGACTCGACCGCCGCGTGACACGGCACGCCCTCCTCGAACCGAAAGTAGCCCTCCGACCACCGCAACAGCTCGAAGACGGCCTCCTCGATCTGCGCCTTCAGCTGACGCTCGAGCTCGCGCCGCGAGATGGCCCCAAGCCCGACGAGGATGTCCCCCAATCGCCGTCCGTCGCCGCCGGTCTGCAGGCTGCGCGCCCGGTCCAGGTCGGCGGCGGTGATCTTGCCGGTGCGCACCAGCCGCGCCCCCAGCGGCTGCGGGTCGCTGCCCACCGCCGCGGCGACGACACCGCCGCGCTCGAAGCACACTGTGCCGGCGGTCTGGCGCAGCTCGGAGGTCACCCGTAGCACGCCGCTCTTCCGGCCCAGGTCGAGGAGCTGGAACACGTCCTGGATGTGCAGATCCTTGAGCGGTCCCTCGAGCGCCACGGCTCACCCCGCCGAGGTGGCGAAGATGTGCTGCAGGTCGCGGGCCGAGCGCGCCCGGGTCCTCGCCTGCGACGCGTACGGGCCACCGGGATCGAGTTGCACGACCCGCTCCCACGCCTGCACCGCTTGGTCGAACTGGCGCTGCCGGGCCAGCGCTGCGCCCTCGTAGTAGAGGGCGCCGGCGTGCTCCGGATCGAAGCGCAGCACTCGCTCGAACGCCTCCAGCGCCTGGGTGGTGCGGCCGTCCTCGAGCAGCGCGCGCCCGAGGGCGGTGAGCGCCTCGAGCTCGTAGGGGTCTGCCTCGAGCACCCGGACCAGGACGAGGACGGCGGCGCGCGGCGACTCGGTGCGGCGCAGGAGATCCGCCAGCGCGAGCGCGGCGGCCCCGTACGTGGGCAGCAGATCCAGGGTGCGCTCATAGGCTGCACGCGCCGCCATCCAGTTCCCGCGCTCTTCCTCGAGGCCGCCGAGCTCGAACCAGACCCGGACCAGGGACGGATCCAGCTGCAGCGCGGCGTTGAACGCGGCGAGCGCCGCCGAGCGGTCGCCGAGGCGGGCCGAGACCTGCGCCTGCAGGTGGAACAGGTCGGGCCGGCCGGGGGCGAGGGTCTGGGCCTCACGGATGCAATCGAGCGCGCCGAGCGCGTCGTTCACCGCCAGCCGTACGCGGGCCCGCGCCACCAGCACCTCGGCGTCGCCGCGCACGCGGCGCGCGAGCTCGTCCGCCAGCGGGGCGGCGTCGCCGGCCCAGCCGAGCGCGAGGAGCGCCCTGATCTCGCCAAGCGTGGCATCGGGATCGTCAGGGGTGGCGGTGCGGGCGGCGCGGTAGCGCTCGAGCGCCTCGCCATAGAGGCCGCGCTTGGCGAAGATGTCGCCCAGGAGAACGGCGGTGGCGCCGGTGGGCGCACCCCTCGCGGCGGCCCGGCTCAGCTCGGCGGAGGCGAGGTCGAGCAGCCCCTTGCCGATGTAGTCGCGCGCGAGATCGAGGGCGCCGCCGGGAACCCCGTTGCCGGCGGCGGCGGGAGCCGCCGGCGTCAGCTCGGCGAAGAGCTGGTCCAGTGCCGGCGGCTCGAAGGCGAACTCGCCCGCGAGCCGATCCCCGCCGACCTCGGTGGTCAACTCGGGGGCGATGGCGATCGTCGGGTCCTCATACTGCAAGTCAATCGTAAGCGAGAACTTCTGCGGGACGTAGAGCGGCTCGAGCTCGAGCGCGCGGCGGGTCTCGCGCAGCGCACCGTCGAAGTCGCCCAGCTGGCTCAGCACGAAGCTCAGGTTGTAGTGGGCCCCCGCCATGGCCGGATCCGCGTCGACGGCGCGGCCGAAGGCGTTGCGCGCGTCCTCGAAGCGACGAAGCTCCATCAGCACGAGGCCGACTCCGTTCCAGGCCACCGCGCTTCCGCTCTGCTCCGCCAGCGCACCCTGGTATTCCTCCAGCGCCGCCCTGAGCTGGCGTCGCTGCAGGAAGAGCAGGCCGAGGTTGAGCCGCGCAGCGAACAGTGGACGGTCGCCGTCGAGCGCCCGCCGGAACGCGGCGATCGCCGCCTCGCCGGGCTCACCCGCTCGCACGACGCCGAGATTGTTCCAGGCGAGCTGGTAGCCGTCGTCCGCCGCAACGGCGTGCTCGTAGGAGGCGATCGCCTCGGCCCGCCGGCCGGCCTGGTGCAAACAGACACCCCGCTCATTCCAGAGCTTCGGCGAGTCGGCGTGGTCGCGCACCAGCCCGTCGTAGAGCTCGAGCGCCGCCGGGAGCTCATGGCGCAGCAGATGCACCTCCGCCATCGCCTGGAGCGTCATGCGCCGGTCTTCACCCGCCTCGAGCGCCAGCCGGTACTCCCGAAGCGCGTCCTCGTGCAGCCCCTTCTGCCGGAAGGCCAGGCCGAGGTTGTAGTGGGCAAGGGCGACGCCCTCGACGATCTGCGGACGCTTGGCGGGGGGCGTCGCGGCGCCTCCGGGCGCCCCGGGGGAGGCGTAGCGGTCGAGCGCGAGGTTGGCCTGCGCCCGGGCAAGGGTGGGATTCAGCTGGATGGCGTGCTTGGTCGCCTCGCGCGCTTCCTCGTGGCGGCCCATGTCGCCGTACACGAATGCGAGCAGGTAATGCGCCTCGGCGTATTCGGGATTCCGTGCGATGGCCTCGCGCAGCGCCTCCAGCGCCGCGTCGTTGAGGCCACGGTTGTACAGCACCTCGCCCAGGTAGAAGCGCGCGACCGCACTCGCGGGATCGTGGCCGCAGGCCCGGCGCAGCCAGTCGGTGGCGGTGTCGAGGTTGCCCCGCGCCTTCTCGGCCAGGCCGAGCTGCAGCATCGCCGGGACGTCGGCGGGCCGCCAAGCCAGCAGGGCCTGGAACTCGGCGATGGCGTCGGCTTGGCGGCCCAGTGCCGCGTACGCCCGGCCGAGCTCCCAACGGGCGTCGCGGTCCTCGGGATGGCGGCGCACGCGCTCGCGCAGGTCGGTGATCCGTCGGTCGTAGTGCCCGCTTTCCCGGTACGCAATGTCGAGGTTGGCCTGCGCCACCTGCATCCTCGGATCGAGCTCCCGCGCGCGGACGAACTCGGTGATTGCGTCCTCGATCAATCCCTTCTGGTAATAGAGGACGCCGAGGTTGTTGTGGGCGCCGGCATCGGAAGGATCGATCCGGCGGGCAAAGGAGCGGAGGACGGCGAGATCACGCTCCGACAGCACGGGCCCGGGCATCGGATCAGGACAGGCGGATGGCGTCGAAGATGGCCCGCAGCGACGGCGTGTCGGGCAGGAGTAGGAAGTGGCCGCGCAGCGGCTCGGAGCTTCCCTCCACCCGGAACGACGTCTCGACGCAGAAGACGAAGTCCCGGTCGTGGCCGAAGTTGAGGTAGGCGGTGGTGAGGACGGCCGCGCTGAGGTCGATCACGAGGCTCGGCACCGACGGCACCAGCATCATTCCCATGAAGTCGCTCAGCGCGTTCATGTACGCGCTGGCAAGGATGTTCCCCGCCTCCATGAGCCCCGACTGCTCCATCGCGCCGAACTCGCGGGTCGTCCCGGTGCTCCGCCTCAACAGGATATCACAGAGCGTGAGCGCCGAGGTCTGGGGGAAGAGCACCAGCGTGCGGCCGGTGAGGTCTCCCATCATCTGCATCAGCACGGCGGCGACGACCTCGTCCGGACGACCGACCATGTCGCTGACGTCCTCGAGCGGCCGCACGTTGACCTGCGGCACGGCGATCATGATCGTGCGGTTGGTCATCTGCGACAGCGCGGTGGCCGCGTGGCCGGCGCCGATGTTGGCCACCTCGCGCAACGCGTCGAGCTGCAGCTCCTTGAGGTCCCGCACGTCTTCCATGAGTCCTCTCTCCCTACAGCAGTGCGGCGGCGTCAAGCACGAGCGCCGGGGCGCCGTCCGCGAGGATCGTGGCCCCGCCGACGTACGGCGGCATGCCGCGCGGGGCATCGAACGGTGCGACCACGATGTCGTGCTGCCCGAGCAGGGCGTCCACCACCAGCGCGGTCCGGCGCTCGCCGACCTCGAGAATGACGGTGGGCCGCCGCAGCGGGGCGGTCCGAACCGGGCTCGCGACCAGGTCGCGCAGATGGATCGTGGGAATCACGTGCTCGCGCACTACCAGCGCCTCGCGATTCCGGACCGCGGTGACCGCCCGCGGGTCGAACTCCACCGTCTCGGCCACGTACACGAGGGGAACCGCGTAGCGCTCGCCGCCGGCGTCGGCCAGCAACGCCCGCACGATCGCGAGCGTGAGTGGGACGCGAATCATGAAGGTCGTCCCCTTCCCCACCTCGGACCGGATCTCCAACGTGCCGCCGAGCTGGCGGACGCGGGTCATGGCGACGTCCACCCCCACCCCGCGCCCGGACACCCCGCTCACCGTCTCGGCGGTGCTGAAGCCGGGCCGCGCGATCACCCGGAGGAGGACGTCATCCGCCAGCACGTCGGTCGACGCGTCGGCCACGTCCTCGCGGCGCGCCTTGGCGAGGATCGCCGCGCGATCGATCCCCCGCCCGTCGTCGATCACCCGCAGCGTGACGCTGTTCCGCTCGCGGGCCGCCGAGAGCAGGATTCGCCCCTCCGGCGACTTTCCGGCGGCCGCCCGGGCGTCGGGCGGCTCGATCCCGTGGTCGGCGGCGTTCCGGATCAAATGCACCAGCGGGTCTCCGATCTCGTCGAGGATCGAGCGGTCGAGCTCGATCTCCTCACCCTCCACGTCGAACCGGATCCGCTTTCCGAGATCCCGAGCGAGGTCGCGGACGAGCCGCGGGAACCGCTCGAACACCTCGCCGACCGGCGTCATCCGGGAGGCGATGACCTCGGCCTGGATGCCTGACACGAGCCGCGAGATTCGATCGCTCAGCTCGACGAGGGTCGGGTCCTCGGACCCCGCGGCCATCACGCCGAGACGGTTCTTGGCCACGACCAGCTCCCCTACCTGCTTCATGAGTCGGTCGAGCAGCTGGAGGTCCACCCGAATCTGCCGTTGCTGCTCTGCCCCGCCGAGCTCGACCGGGAGGGGCTCCTCGAACCGGACGTCCTCGACCTCGCCGGCGGCTCGGATCGCGGCTGCCAACTCCTCGTCGGTGGCGCGGGACTCGATCCGGAACACGACCCGGCCATCAAAGTCGTCACGCTCCAGCTGCACGAGAGGCGGCCGGATCCTCGAGACCAGTCCGAGCACCTCGGCGCGGCGAATCGCGAGCACCGCACGCGCGCCGCGCATGATGGCGTCGGCCCTGATGAGGACCTGCACCGATCGCCCCCGTGGCGCGTCGGTCCAGCGCCGGTTTGGTGGTGGCTCGACCGCGGGCGCCCGGCCGGCCGAAGCCGGCCGGGTGGCGTCGCGCTCACCGCTCGTGGCCGCGTCAAGCGCCGCCACGAGCGCCGTGTCCGACGTGGTCTCATGGCCGGCCGCCGCGGCTTCGACGCTGCGGCCCAGCGCATCCACGCCGCGGAAGAGCAGCTGGAAGGTTCCGCCGTCCGCGGTGACCCGACCTTGGCGCAGGGCATCCAGCAGGCTCTCCATCCGGTGGGCCAGCTCGGCCACACCGTCGAACCCCATGGTTGCGCCCATGCCCTTGATCGTGTGGATCGACCGGAACAGGCCGCTGAGCGCGTCGATCGCGGCGGGGTCGCGCTCCCACTTGAGCAGCAGCTGATTGCAGCTGCTCAGGTGCTCCCGACTCTCGGCCAGGAAGAGCGCGGCGTACTTCGAGAGGTCCACGCGTCAACCAAGGACGCGCTGTACCGCCTCGAGCACCCGGGAGGGCTGGAACGGCTTGACCACGAAATCCTTGGCCCCCGCCTGGATTGCCTCGACCACGAGCGCCTGCTGCCCCATCGCGCTGCACATCAGGATCCTCGCCTCGGGGTCGGTCTTGCAGATCTCACGGACCGCCTCGATTCCGCCCATGTCGGGCATGACGATGTCCATGGTGACCAGATCGGGCTTGAGCGCGCGATACTTCTCGACCGCCTGCGACCCTGATTCGGCTTCGCCCACGACCTCGAACCCGGCCTGCGTCAGGATGTCGCTGATCATCGTGCGCATGAAGATGGCGTCATCGCAGACGAGCACTGTGTGGCTCACAGATCCCCTCCGTGCAGTTCCGGGTGATTCGTGAAACTTGCGATTGCCCGTTGTGAGTCACCCCGACCCTATTCGCGCCGCCCAGGGTGGAGTCCGCGAAGGGGGATGCCTCGGGGCCTGGCTCCTTCGCTTCCCTCAGGATGACTCGATCTCATCCCGCCAGCTCCATCCGGATCAGCCCCCGATGATGGGCGCAACCAGCGCGTCGATGTCGAGGAGGATGAAATGCTGGCCCTCGCGTACCCCGACCGCCTTCACCAGCCTGGGGTCGATCCCCGGCAAGTCGGCCCGTTCTGCGACCGCGTGCTCCGGCACCTCGAGGAAGTCGATCACCTGCCCGACGCCGAGCCCGTACCGGCGTCCAGCCACGTCCAGGACCACGATGGCCCCCTCGTCCTCCGCCAGGCGCGGCTGCTGGAGGAGGACGTGACCATCGAGGACGGTGAGCAGGGACCCGCGGACGTTGACCAGGCCTTCGATCGCCTCGGCCACGCCCGGGATGCGGGTGGCCGGGAGGCGCGGCAGGATCTCACGCACGATCCCTGCCGGGGCCGCGCAAACAAGCGCACCGATGCGAAAGATGACGGCGTGTAGCGTAGGGGAGTCAGCCATCTCTATTGTAGAAAAGAAGATAGCCAAGGGGGTCCGGCCGAGCAACCAGATCTTCGCCACCCAGTGCAAGAAGTGCCGGCCGCAGGTCGGCCGGCCACTCCGAACGGAATTCGAGGGGCTCACCGGTGGCGGGGTGGCGGAATGCCAGAGCCGCCGCATGCAGCGCCTGCCGAGGGGTGGCCCGCTCGAGCGCCTGGGCGCCCCTGCGCGCGGGGCCGGAGATGCGCCGGCTCCCGCCCCCGGCGTAGACCGGATCACCCACGACCGGGTGCCCGATGTGCGCGAGATGGACGCGGATCTGGTGGGTGCGGCCGGTATGCAGCTCCAGCCGGAGCAGGTCGGCTACCGGGAAGCGGCAGACGACGAACGCGTCGGTTCGGGCCGACCGACCGGCCGGGCTGACGGTCATCCGCTTGCGGTCCTGCGGGTGGCGGGTGATCGGCGCCTCGATGACGGTCGGACTCGCGTCCAGATGCCCCCAGGCCAGGGCCGCGTAGCTCCGGCGGACCCGGCGATGGGCGATCGCCGCGCCGAGCC
>DAIPLK010000043.1:0-18826 GCA_036769285.1 Gemmatimonadales bacterium
TCCGCCCGAGGCGATCGAGCGGGCCAGGGTGCGGGCGACGGTGGTCGGGGGACGTATCGTGTATGAAGCTGAATAGGACTCCGGGCGGCACTCACCCATGATTCCGCCTCGACTGCTGTCGCATTCGCGCCGGACGCGGGGGCGTCTCTCGACGCGGCCCCTCGTCGAGTGGCTCGTCCTGCTGCTGGTGCTGCTGGTGCTGCGAGCGCGGACCTCCGGAGCGCAGGACCGTGCCGCCGTTGCCGGGTCCTACCCCGACCGCTTCGCCGAGGTCATGGCGCTCGATCCGGCGCCCGGCGGCGTCGCGGACGTGAGCGGCCTGGTGCTTCAACGAGACGTGGCCCGGTTCACCTTGCGGAGCGGGAAGCTCTATCTCCTCACCCCGATCGGCGGTCGCACCGTCGCCGCGCTATTCCGGGGAAGCGGCGTCTTCTCGTTCGCGCCCGCCTCGACGATCGAGCAGCACCGACTCGCGCGGTATGAGGGGCAGACCGCATTGGAGTCGCCGTTTACCGACGTTCTCCTGCTCTTCGCGGACACGACGATGGCCGAGCTGAGGGCGGGGCTCACCTTCCACCCCGAACCGGCGCCGGGCGAAGTGCGCGACCGGGTGCGGGAGAGTCTCAAGTATCTGAGCGACGGGGACTCGAAGACGTTTGACCCCGACCTCATGGGCGCGCTGCTCAACGGGGACACGACCGACCTGTTCTACGCCCACATTCGGAGGCCAGGGGCGGACCCGTTGATGTTCACGCTCAATCCGCACGAGGCCGAGGCGGTCAGCCTGAGCGGCAAGGCCTCCCGTTGGTGGGCCGAAGACCGGGAAGTGCTGTCGCAGTTTCCACGGGTCGGGTGGCCGAGCGATGAGCAAATCACGGGCGAGCGCATCGATCCGGCTGAGATCCGCCGGTATGTCATGACCGTCGACCTGCCCCAGAGCGGCATCGGGGAGATCGCCTTCGCCGCCACCGCCAGGCTCGAGATCACGGCCAAGAGCGTGGTTGGACCATGGGTGGCGTTCGAGCTGTTCGACAAGCTGACGGTGGATTCGGCGAGGTGGGAGGGCGGCGAGCCGGCCACCTTCTTCAAGGGCAAGGACAGTGGTCTTCTCTGGGTGCGCCTAGGCGGGCCGCTCCAGCCAGGCGACGTTCGGACATTGAGCGTGGCATACCATGGCGACCTGATCGAGCGGTCGATCGACTTCTTCCGAATCAAGAGCTCGGTGGCCTGGTATCCGCTGTCGCTCGAAGGCCGGACGCGGGCCACCTTCGACCTCACCTTCAATACTCCGGACACCTATCTCCTGGCCAGCGTCGGCGAGCGGATCGACTCCACGCGCACGGGGAAGGTGATCACGACTCGGTGGGTGACCTCGGGTCCTATCCGAAATGCCTCGTTCAATCTAGGCCTGTTCAAGGACTACACCGTCGCGGAGCCCGGCATACCGCCGGTCACGGTGATGATCTCCGAGGAAGCCCACAAGAAGCTCGCCCGCGAGTACAAGCTCGCCCAGCAATCGAGGATGCGGGAGACGGTGGGTGGTGACGTCAGCAAGAGCCTGCAATTCTTCCGCGGGTTGTACGGCCCGACGGATGTGAAGCACTTCTATGCGACCGAGATACCCGAACTCCACGGCGAGGCGTTTCCGGGTATGCTGCACCTCTCGTGGGTCACCTTCCAGAAGACCGATGACCAGGGGAGCGACGAGGTCTTCCGGGCCCACGAAGTGGCGCACCAGTGGTGGGGCATCGGCGTGGACTACCTGACCTACCACGACCGGTGGCTGAGCGAGGGGTTCGCGGAGTTCTCCGGTCTGTGGTACATGCAGACCGTGCGGCACAGCAATGACAAGTACTTCGGCATGCTGCGCCGATACCGGTCCTCCATCTTCCTCCGCAAGGAGGTGCCCGGGCCGATCTCCCTCGGCCACCGGGTACAGTCCTCCCGCGATGCCGACGTGGACGACTACGGCACCATCGTCTACAAGAAAGGCGCGTGGGCGCTCCACATGCTGCGCATCCTGATGCTCGATCTGAAGACGATGAACGAGGATCGGTTCACCGAGACGATGCAGGACTTCTACCGGAGCTATCAAGGCAAGCGAGCGTCCACTGCCGACTTCCGCCGGGTGGTCGAGCGCCATACCGGCACCGACATGGGCTGGTTCTTCGACCAGTGGATCTACGGCACTGCCCTGCCGACGTACCGGGTTGCTCACCGCACTGAGCCGATCGAGGGTGGCCAGTTCCGCGTGCGGCTTCAGGTGCAGCAGGACGGGGTGCCGGACAACTTCGTGACCTATGTCCCGGTCACGCTCGATCTCGGCAAGGACCGGGTGGCCCGCGTGCGGGTGAAAGTGACCGGTACCCGGTCCGAGCTCGAGCTCCCGCCCATGCCCGCCGACCCGAAGGCAGTGCGGTTCAATGACCTCGAGGGCGTGCTCGCGGAGGTCAAGACGGTCGACTGGAAGAACTGACTCGCTCGGAGGCGTCTCGTCAGGCTATCTTTCCCTCCGGCACAGGCAGCCGGCGACTGCGACCCCTCTTCCCCCAGTGCGATGGCCACACGAACCTCGACCCGCGCCCGCGCGTCCGCCAAGCTGGAGAAGGCGGACTTGCTCGACATGTACCGCATCATGCTGCTGGCGCGGCGGATCGACGACAAGGAGATCCAGCTCAAGCGGCAGAACAAGATCTTCTTCCAGATCTCGGGCGCCGGCCACGAAGCGGTACTCGCCGCGGCCTCCCGGGTCTTCCGCCCGGCCTACGACTGGTTCTACACCTACTACCGGGACCGCGCCCTCTGCCTCGGCCTTGGCATGACCGCCACCGAGCAGCTCCTCTCCGCCGTCGGCGCGGCCGACGACCCCAACTCCGGCGGCCGCCAGATGCCGTCGCACTGGGGGAACAAGGCCCTCAACATCGTCAGCGCGTCGAGCCCTGTCGGGACCCAGTTTCTGCAGGCCGTGGGCTGCGCCGAGGCCTGGCTCCGCTACTCGCGTATCGAGGGGATCGCCGAGCGGGACGCGGTGGTGCATGGCGACGAGGTCGTGCTCTGCACGACGGGAGAGGGCACCACCAGCGAGGGCGAGTTCTGGGAGGCGCTCAATACCGCCACCAACTTGAAGCTTCCGGTCGTGTTCCTCGTCGAGGACAACGGCTACGCCATCTCGGTGCCGGTCGAGGTGAACACGCCGGGCGGCTCGATCTCGCGGCTGCTTACCGGCTTTCCCGGTCTCTTCATTCAGGAAGTGGACGGCTGTGACGTCCTCGCCTCCTACGATGTCGTCCTGAAGGCGGTGGACTACGCGCGCGCCCGGAAGGGCCCCGCGCTGGTGCACGCCAAGGTCATCCGCCCCTACAGCCACTCGCTATCCGACGACGAGATCCAGTACCGGCCCCCGGCGGAGCGGCAGGCTGACGCCGAGCGAGACCCGCTGAGCCGCTTCCCGAAATATCTGCTCGAGCAGGGCATCGCGACGCAGGCGGAGCTCGACCGGATCGCGCAGGAGGTTGCGGAGGAGGTGCAGGTGGCGGCGGACGTCGCGCTCGCCTCGCCGCAGCCCGCCACCGACACCATCTACCGCTACGTCTATTCTCCCGACGTGGACCCCACGTCCGAGCAGTTCGACACCGAGGACGATCCCCGCTTCGCCGGCGACCCCACCACGATGGTGGACCTGCTCAACATCTGCCTGCGCGACGAGATGGCCCGCGATCCGCGGATCATCGTCTTCGGGGAGGACGTCGCGGACTGCAGCCGGGAGGCCAATCTCGGCGAGGTGAAGGGGAAGGGCGGGGTGTTCAAGGTGACCTGGGGCCTCCAGCGCGCGTTCGGGAGCGTCCGGGTCTACAACTCGCCGCTGGCCGAGGCGAACATCGTCGGTCGCGCCATCGGCCTCGCCACGCGCGGGCTCAAGCCCGTCGTCGAAATCCAGTTCTTCGATTACATCTGGCCGGCGTACATGCAGCTGCGGAACGAGCTGGCCCTCATCCGGTGGCGGTCGAACAACGCCTTCGCCGCGCCGGTCGTCGTCCGAGTCACCTACGGCGGCTACCTCAAGGGCGGATCGGTCTACCACTCGCAGACGGGCGCGGCCGTCTTCACCGGTGTTCCGGGCCTTCGAGTCGTATGCCCCTCCACCGCCCTGGACGCCAATGGCCTCCTCCGGACCGCCATCCGCGCCGACGACCCGGTGCTCTTCCTCGAGCACAAGCACCTGTACCGGCAGACCTACAACAAGGCGCCGAACCCCGGCCCCAACTTCATGATCCCCTTCGGAAAGGCCAAGGTGGTCCGTCCGGGTACCGATCTGACGGTGGTGACCTACGGGGCCCTGGTGCAGCGGACGCTGTGGGCCGCCAAGCGCGCCGAGGAGCAGCACGGCGTCAGCGCGGAGGTCATCGACCTCAGGTCGCTCTCCCCCGTGGATTGGGACGCCATTAGCGAGTCCGTTCGCAAAACGAACCGGGTGATCGTGGCCTACGAGGACTCGCTGTCCTGGGGGTACGGCGCCGAGATCGCAGCGCGCATCGCCGACGAGTTGTTCAGCTGGCTCGACGCGCCCGTGCGCCGGGTGGCGGCCACCGACACGTTCGTGGCCTACGCCCCGGAGCTCGAGGACGTCATCCTGCCGCAGGTGGACGACCTGCAGGAGGCGATCGTCGAGATCGCGGCGTTCTAGCGGACAGACCGACGGTCGGGCGGAGTCACCCTGAGCGCAGCGAAGGGGGCATGGTTCAGGGCATGCCCCCTTTACTATGCTCTGGATGCTCTGGGTGACTCACTTGCGTGGTGGGACGGGAGGCCTACGGACGCAGCGCCTCCCGGATCTCGCCGGCGGCGGCGATCGCGTTGTCCACGTCGCGGGAGAGGGCCTTGGCTTGCTGGGTGGCCTGGGTGAGGTCGCTCAGCACCGCAGCTACCCCGGCCGAGCGGAGCCGGAGCAGGTCGAACCGCACGTTCTGCATGGCGAGCACGCAGGACTCGAGGTGGCTGGCAACCTGCCCGCGCCGCCCATTGAGGTCCACGATCGTCTGGCGCTGCCGCTCCAGCAGGTTCAGGCGGCGGGCCTGCTCCGGGTCGTCCGGCTCCTTGGCCAGCGCAGCGATCCGTTCGTCGATCTGGGCCAGGCCCTCCGTGTCGAGATTGCTGTCCATCGCGTGCAGCGTCCGGGCCAGGTCGGTGGCCCGCTCGTACAGGCCGTTCACCGTCTGCTGCACCTCGGGTAGCAGCTTGCGCTCGGCGGCGGGCAGCCGGTCGAGGAGCTTGAGGATGGCCTGTCGGTCGCCTTGCACCTGGGCAATGGCGCTCACGTGCGCCCCGTACTCGTCGGCGCGAGGCGGGGGCAGCTGCCTCGCAAGGTTGGGCGTGCCCTTCACGAGCGTCCGCTCGACCGCATCGTGGGCCGGTGGGCGCGTCAGCACATCCCGCCAGCTGTAGCCCGCCTGCCAGAGCTGCGCGTAGTTCCGGAAGACGCCGATCCCCATGCCGAACATCGGAAACAGGAACCAGGGGTCGCCGATGCCGGTGGCGAGGTTGATCCCCAGACAGCCGAGCGACACCGCGGCCCAGCTGGCGAACTGTCCGCGGACCTTCTGCACGATCCGCGGCTCTCCGGTGTCCGGCACGGGAGGCTCGGCCGGCCGGCGCTCGCGGTAGCCGCGCTGGCGAACGCCCACCTCGCCGCGGGGAATCGGCACCGGCTTGGGCCCCAGCCCCGGACGGACGTCGGCGCTGGCAGGCCGGGTGCGGCCGCCCGCCAGCGGCCGCGGCTGGGCGGGCGCGTCGGGCCGCTGGCCCTTGAACGAGGTACCGGTGGGGCGGTAGCCGCCTATGGTACGGCTGTCGAGCGACCGCCGGAGCGCGTCGGCGCTCGGCCAGCGGTTCTCCGGGTCCTTCTCGAGACAGCGGCTGACCGTGAGCGCCAGGTCCTCGGGCACGTCCGGGCGGCGGCTGCGGATGTCGGGGGCGACCTCGGTGATCTGCTTCATGAGGATCCCCGCCACCGTCGGCGCGTTGAACGGAAGTTCGCCCGTGAGCATCTGGAAGCTGACCACGCCGAGACTGTACACGTCCGATCGCCCGTCGATCTCCCGCTCACCGGCCGCCTGTTCGGGGCTCATGAACGCCGGCGTACCGATGGCCACGCCGGCCCCGGTGAGGGTGGCCCCGGATGTCGAGCTGAGCGCCTTGGCGATCCCGAAGTCCGTCACCATGACGCGGCCGCGAGACCCTTCCAGCAGGATGTTGTCGGGCTTGATGTCCCGATGGATGATCGAGAGGGCATGGGCGGCGCTGAGCGCATCGGCGGTTTCCATCATGATCCGCCGCACCTCGTCCACCGGGAGCTTGCCCCGCCGCCGGATGCGTGCCGCCACCGACTCCCCGTCCACGTACCCCATGACGAAGTAGACCAGCCCCTTGCCCTCGCCGACGGTGTGGATCGGCACGATGTGGGGATGGGAGAGCCGGGCGGCCGTCTGCGCCTCCCGGGTGAAGCGCTCTCGGATGTCCTTCTGGAAGGCCAGCTCAGGTGGGAGCACCTTGATCGCTACCCGTCGCTGGAGCCGCTCGTCCCTCGCCCGGTACACGACCCCCATGCCCCCCCGCCCGATCTCTCCCTCGATGGTGTACGCATTCCCCAGCGCCTCGGCGAGGCGTGCCGGCAGCGGCTTATCGGCCGAGTCGGTCATGGGCGAGGCCACCCCTGGGGAGAGACGAAAGTGGAGAGGAGCTGCGCAGATCGTTGGGACCGCCTAACATGGCACCCAATCTGTACCGTTACCCCGTCAGCGGCAACTGAATCTGCGCACGAGACCTCGAGCCGCCTGGAGCCCAGAAGAGGGAACATGGGCTCAGGTGGAGCTTTCACTTCTTTGCGGTGCTCCCTGTAGGCCGTCAAATTGGCAGCGGCAGATTCGGCATTCCGACAGCTCCTGCCGCCCAGGCGGCTCCCGGAAACCGCATTCTGCTCTAAGTTGTTATGTGGCTTGACAGGAGATCGTGGGCACAGTGGCACGCTCGGTGCAAACCTGCGCTCATCTCCGTAGGTCCGTCATCTTCCCTGATAGAACGGGGACATGGAAGGAGCAGTTTCTCAATGGCTGAACGACTGACATTGCCCGTGCTCCCTTTGCGCGAGGTGGTGCTCTTCCCGGGGGTGACCGCTCCGATCGGCGCGGGGCGTCCGGCGACGCTGCGCGCCATCGAAGCCGCGCTGGCGACGCCCGACCGGCTCGTGTTCGCGGTTTCGCAGCGCCAGAACGTGGAGAGCGTCAACCCGGACGTCCTTTATACCATCGGCACCATCGCCAAGATCGGACAGCTCCAGCGGGGGCTTTCCGGCATGCAGCTGCTGCTCCACGGCGAGCAGCGCGGCATCGCCATCCATTACACCGACAAGGAGGGCTATCTCCAGGCCGTCGTGCGTGAGGCCGAGGAGATGCTCCCGCTGAGCCCGGAAGACTCGGCGTTCGTGGCCCTGCACCGGGAGGCGCGGGCCAGGGCCGCCGAGCTGGGCCAGAAGTCCGGGCTGCCGGACGAGGTGGTGCAGCAGGTGCTCGCCGGCGTCAACGAGCCAGGACGTTTCGCCGATCTCGTGGCCGGCTACATCGACATCACCCCCGCCCAGCGGCAAGCGCTGCTCGAGACGCTCAGCGTGGAGGAACGGCTGCGGCGGGTCCTGGTTCACGTCCAGCGCCAGATCGGGGTGCTCGACGCGCAGGAGGATATCAAGTCGCAGGTCCAGGAAGAGCTGGGCGAGCGGCAGCGGGAAATGTTCCTGCGCGAGCAGCTGAAGACCATCCAGCGCGAGCTGGGCGAGGGCGACGAGCGGGACGATCTGCAGGAACTTCGCGAGAAGTTGCAGGCGCTCGACCTGCCGGCCGAGGCCCGGAAGGAAGTGGACCGCGAGCTCAACCGGCTGACCCGGATCGGGCGCGAGTCCATGGAATCGCAGGTCATTCGCACGTTCCTGGAGAACGTTGCCGAGCTTCCGTGGAACGTCCGCAGCAAGGAGCATCTCGAGCTGCCCGAGGCGCAGAAGATCCTCGACGAGGACCACTACGCGTTGGGCGACGTGAAGGACCGCGTCCTCGAGTTCCTGGCGGTGCGCCAGCTCAGGATGCAGCAGGACGTCGCCGAGCGCGCGGCCGACGAGGGGAAGACCGAGCGCAAGGCCGAGGAAGTGGCTCCCGGCGAGTCCACCGAGACACCGGCGGCCACCGCGACCGTCCCGCCACCGAACGCCCCGATCAAGGGGAATGACGACGACCGGGCCCGCGGCCCGATCCTCCTGTTCGTGGGCCCGCCGGGCGTCGGCAAGACCTCGGTGGCCAAGAGCATCGCCCGCGCGATGGGCCGGAAGTACGTCCGCATCTCGCTCGGCGGTGCCCGTGACGAGGCCGACATCCGCGGCCACCGGCGCACCTACGTTGGCGCCATGCCGGGCCGCATCATCCACGGAATGAAGCAGGCCGGAACCAAGAACCCGGTGTTCCTGCTCGACGAGGTGGACAAGCTGGGCGTGTCTTTCCAGGGCGATCCGGCGAGCGCGCTGCTCGAGGTGCTCGACCCGGCCCAGAACGACACGTTCGTGGACCACTACCTTGGTGTGCCGTTCGATCTGAGCGAGGTGTTGTTCATCGCGACGGCGAACTTCATCCAGAATATCCCGGGCCCGTTGCTGGACCGGATGGAGGTCGTGGACTTCGCCGGGTACACCGAGCGGGAAAAGCAGGAGATTGCCCGGAAGTACCTCATCCCGCGCCAGTTCACCGAGAACGGCGTGAGCCCGGAGCGGCTGGAGATCACCGATGAGGCCCTGGCCGAGGTGATCACGAGCTACACCCGGGAGTCGGGTGTGCGTCAGCTCGAGCGGGAGATCGGCCGGCTGGCCCGGAAGGTGGCGCGCAAGATCGCTGCGGGCGAGGCCGAGCGGATCACCGTGGACAAGGGGATGGTGGACGACCTGCTTGGCCGCCCCAAGGTCCATCCGGAGAAGATGGCGCGGCACGACGAGATCGGCGTCGCCACGGGGATGTACTACACCCCGACCGGTGGCGACATCATGTTCGTCGAGGCCTCGACGATGCGCGGCAAGGGCGAGCTGGTGCTCACCGGTCAGCTGGGCGACGTCATGAAGGAGTCGGCCCGCGCCGCCTGGACCTACGCCCGCTCGCACGCGGCCGGATTGCAGATCGCGGACGAGATGTTCGACCGCGACCTCCACATCCACGTGCCGGCGGGCGCCATTCCAAAGGATGGTCCGTCGGCGGGCGTGACGATGGCCTCGGCCGTCGTGAGCACGCTGTCAGGGCGCCCGGTGCGCCACGACATCGCGATGACCGGTGAGATCACGCTGCGGGGCCGGGTGCTTCCGATCGGCGGGGTGAAGGAGAAGGTGCTTGGCGCGGTCCGGGCGGGAATCACCCGGATCATTGTGCCGAAGGAGAACGAGCCCGATCTCGAAGACCTCCCCACGGAGGTACGGGACAAGATCGAGGTGCACCTGGTCTCGGAGCTGGGCGAGGTGCTAGCGCTCACGCTCCGGGGCGCCACGTTCCGCGAGGGTCGCCTGCTGTTCGGCGACGAAAAGAACCCGCGGGACGTGATGCCGCTGTCGACGGGGTTCCGGCACTAGGAATCCCGGGGGTCGGACCCGAGTCACCCTGAACCAGGCGAAGGGGGCATGCGTCAGTGCATGCCCCCTTCGCTCTGTTCAAGGTGACTCATCCGCTCCGTCCTACCGCTTTTCCGACTTCTCCCGCTGCATCGCCCGCACGGCGGCGTGCACCAGCTCGCCCGCGCTGGTGCCGCTTGCCGGGTAGCAGGCCCACCCCACGCTCACGTGCAGCGGAATGATCACGCCTTCGGCGGTCGTCGCCGACTGCTCGCCCAGCACGTGGCGCAGCTTGGTGGCAAGCACCGCCGCCCCCTCCGCGCCGACTCCTCTCAGGATCATCGCGAATTCCTCGCCGCCGAAGCGACCGATCACATCGCTGGCCCGTACGTTCGAGCGGAAGACATTGGAGACGTGCCGCAGCACCTGGTCCCCGATGGAGTGGCTGAAACGTTCATTCACTTCATGGAACCGGTCGAGGTCGAGCACCACGAAAGCCAGCGTCCCGCCGTGCCGGTGGCTGTAGTCCACCGCGTGATCGAGCTCGGTCATCAGGGTCGCGTGGTTGAGAAGGCCGGTGAGCGGGTCGCGGTGGAGCAGTTCACGGAGCCGGCGACCGCGCTCGGCGCGCACGATCACCGTCTGGAGCAGCAGCGTGGGCTCGGGTGGGGTCGCCAGGAAGTCGTCCGCGCCGGCCTGGAGCGCCACCACCCGCTCGTCGGTATCACCGGCTCCCGAGAAGACGATCGGCAACAGTCTGAAGCGCGGATCCTGCCGGACGATCCGGGCCACCGTCGCGCCGTCGCCGTCCGGCAGCCGAGAGGCAAGCAGCATGAGATCGGGCAGCTCCCGGTCAAGCAGTTCCTGCACCGACTGTGCCAGCGCGCAGCGCACGACCCTGATGTTGGCCTCCTCAAGACAGTGGGCCGTGGCGGCGGCACGTTCGGTGTCGTGCTCGACCAGCAGCACGGTGGACGGCGGCGCGCCTGCATGGGCAAGCGTGCGGGCATAGCGGGGCAGGTCCATGAGCATCCGCTCGGCGGGCACGACCGCGTCCACCCCGGAGGCGATCACCCGCAGACGGTCCACCGCACGCAGCGTCTCGATCAGCACCACCGCCCGCGGGCGGGCCGCGTGGCCGGTCCAGAGGGAAGCCACGGCCGAGGGGTCGCCTTCACCGGCCGCCGCGCCGATGACGAGCAGATCCGGGCGTTCGCCTGGCGGCCTGTCCGCGGGATCCTCACGGCGGTGCCCCAGTCGGACGTCGTATCCTTCGGCTTCGAGCGCGCCAACGAGTCGCTGCGCGTCCGGCAAAGCGGGCAGGATGATGGTCGCCCGAAGCCGCGCGCCCGGTGGTCGCGGCGGACTGCCTAGGCGCGCCTGCGCCCTGTGGAAGAGGCTCGCGAGCCGACCGATCGCCTCGTCGAGCCGGGGTGCCTCGCCGGGCACCGGCTTGGAGTCCATCCACTGCTCCAGCTCTCGCGCCACGGCACTGATCTCGGGGAAGCCGCACGAGCTGCTGGAGCTCGCCATGCGCTGGAACCCAGTCCTGAGCGAGGTGGCGGCTTCAGGATGCAGTGCCCGGAACGCGGCGATGTCGGTGCGAAGTTGATCGAGCCGCTGGGGGAATGCCGCCAGATACTCCCGCTGGAGCTCGAGCAGCGCTTCGTCGAGTGAGTCGGTCATGGGCCGCGTCGGAACTGCTCGAGGGCCAGCCGCGCCCCGGCCACGAAGGCCGGCGCGGTGCTCCAGTGACCGCGGACATCGCTCCCCTGCCGCGCCGCGAGGATGGCGCTCCGGTCGTCCACGACGCTGATGATCGGCATGCCGGGCCACGCGGGGGTCCCGCTCACCACCTCGACGACTCCGAAGCCGAGGTCCACCGGGGACGTGGCGCACAGTACCAGCGGGATGCCGGCCGAGTAGGGGCGCCGAAACGCGGGCGCCAAGAGGGGGAAGGCGTCGGTGGGCGCCAGCAACGCCACCGAAACACTGGCTCGGGCGACATCGTGCGTAATGAGCTGGAGCACCGCACGACCCGACTCGATCTCCACCAACGTCGGCGTTGCCGGGACGCTGACGGCGTCGAGGTCGCTGCTCAGCCGTTCCAGCGCGAGTCCATGGTCGGTGGAGATTCGAGCGATCAGTGCGGCAGGGGTCTCCGGCCGGTAGCGCTTGGGCCGCCCGGCGTCCACCCTCGCCGCTCCCTTGGAGACCAGCCCCTCCAGGGCGCTGTAGGCGTTGGCCCGGGCCAGCCCGGCGGAGCGGGCGATGGCATACCCGGTTCCGGGGCCGCCCGTAAGCAGGACCTCGTAGACGAGGCTTTCGGTCGGTGTGAACCCGAAGTGGGTCAGATTGATCTGGGGCATGATGAGTAGTTTGTGATACTACGCCGAATCCTGCAATGGGTACGGCGTTGGCCCGACATCAGATGTAATCGAGGGAGCGGCCCAGCAGCTTGGCGATGAGCGCCAGGCGGAAAGTGACGTCGACCCCGCGCCCCTCCGTCGTCTTGGCGTCGGCCAGGAGCGGATAGTAATGGTACGTGATCTTGTTGAGCGCCCTGGGTTGAGAGCGCAGATTCTTGGGCCGCCAGACCCCGGTCTCGTCGCAATCCTTGAGGAGCCGGCCGAGCACCTTGGAGGCGACCGGGGCCCACGGGAGCGCGCCCATCCGCGCCATGAGCTCGATGTAGTGGAGCGCGAGCGGCACGTCGGTCGGCTGGCCCTTGGCATCGGCTTCGATCGGGTCGCCCAGGAGCAGGTGCTGCGGCTTGACGGTGCGCTTGCCGACCTGAATGACGAACGCCTTCTTCGGTGCCGGCTGCGCCAGGTAGTGCCCCAGCCGCTCGGTGAACCCCGCCCGCTCACGCTGCAGATTGGGCATGAACGACAGCATTGCCACCGAGTACCAGCTGGGTGGGTGTGCCTCGGGGTGGAGCACGATCTGCTTCCCCGACTTGATGAATGGCTTCTCGGCCAGCGGGCTTCGCAGGAACTGGGAGATCGCGTTGGCGATCTTGTGGCCCGCCCCCCGTAGGCGCGGGTCGTCGGCGTACCCCGCCTCCGCCAGCGCCGCCGAGGCAGCCTCGCGCAGGATGCCTCGCGCCCAAGCCTCGGCGTCCACGTCCGACTTGACCATCCTCTGGAACTCGAACAGAAGCGCTGGATCCTCATCGCGGCTCAGCAGCCGGAAGAGCACTCGGTCGCCGAGCTTGAACGGCCGGCTTGCGCGCGGCCATTCGAGCTGGAGCAACCGCCGGTACTGCGGAATGGTCCCGACGTCCTTGATCCCCTGGGCGGCGGAGGGTGCCAGTCCCAGGAGATTCCCACCCCAGACGCCGTTGTCCTTCTGCTTCTTCACCACGGCGAGCGCGGTCTTGGATTCGACCACCGCCAGGTGGGCGGCTGCGACGACCTCCGGAGAGGCAAACCCAGGGGGCGCCAACTCCGTGAGGGTACGGTACCGGATCGAGGCCCCGCCGTTCTCGAGCAGCCACGTAAGCGGGATCCGGTGCTGATCGGGCAGTTCCAGAAACGCTCCTGGGGAGGGGGGCAGGGCGTAAGCGGCCGGGAAGATAGGCGGGGTGGCTCTGCTCCGGTAGGGTGGTGGGCCATAACTCCAGGTGCCGGAGGGGGCTATTCGCTACCGAGCCGCTCGTCTGGACTCCCCGGCCTGGCGGAACTCCGAGCCGGCGCTCCAGGCAGGCTGGTCGGGGGCGTTGCCAATCAACACCGCTGTCCTGACAGTGACGCGAAGCTGCTGTATCGCGCCGTCGTAGGTGAACCAGGGCTGAACCTCGTCGCTCGGCTGGTGATACCGCTTGGCGTAGTAGAGATCCTTCTGCTCCGTGCCCCAACCCGCCGGCCGGCCCACGAAGTCCGAGCCGTTCTGAAGGCTGGTGCCCGGCACGCCGGCCCTCGCCAGCGAAAAGTGGTCCGACCGGAAGTACGAGCCCCGGATGAGCGCCTCCTCGCTCGATGTCACCCGGAGCCCCTCGGCCGCGGCCGCTTGGCCGATGACGCGGCCGAGTGACGACTGGTCGAGGCCGAGGGCGGAGAAATCGCGCGTGCGGCCGTAGAGATTGAGCACGTCGAGGTTCAGGATGGCAGCCATGTCGCGGAGGGGGAATGGCGGATTCGTCGTGAGTGCCTGGGAGCCGAGCAGCCCCGATTCCTCCGCCGCGAACGCGACGAAGACGACCGAGCGCGACGTGCGGACGCCGCTGCGGATGAACGCTTCCGCTGTAGCCAGCACCCCCGCCGTGCCCGAGGCGTTGTCCTCCGCGCCGTTGTAGATCGAGTCGCCGTCGACCGGCGCCCCGATTCCGAAGTGATCGTAATGCCCGCCGATGAGCACCGCCTCGTGGGCGAGCGGGCCGCGGCCCGGCCAGCGGCCGAGCACGTTGTAGGTCTCGGAGGGCCGGACGGCGCTTCGCACCGCGGCGTCGAGTTCGACTTTCAGCGGGACCGCTTGGAAGCCGGGGCGGGCGGCGGCCGCGGTGAGCTCGGCGAGGTCCTGGCCACCCTGCTGGAACAGGCGGGCGGCGGTCGCCTCCTGCAGCCACCCGGCCACCACCAGCGAAGTCGGCGGCGCCTCGAGCCGCACCTGCGGTCCGACCCAGCCGGAGAGCACAGTGGTCCAGGGGTACGTGGCGCTCTCGGTGGTGTGGACCACGAGGATGCCAGCTGCGCCCTGGCGGCGCGCCTCCTCGATCTTGTAGGTCCAGCGGCCGTAGTACGTGAGGATCTTGCCGCGGAAGATGGTGGAGTCGCGGAGCCCCGGATCGTTCACCAGGGTCACCACGATCTTCCCCTTCGCATCGACGCCGGCGTAATCGTTCCAACCGTGCTCGGGCGCCACGATGCCGTAGCCCACGAACACTGCATCGCCGCGCACGGCCACCACGGAATCGTTCCGCATCGACCACATCACGAAGTCGTCCTTCCATGTGAACGGCGCCGACGTCGCGCCGACCACAGACAGCGCCGGCTCGGGGGTGAGGGCGATGATCGGCACCCGCTGGAAGTAGCTGCCACTGTCGCCGGCGGGTTCGAGGCCGAGTCGCTCGAACTGGGCGGCGATGTACGCCGCCGCCGTCTTCCCGCCGCGGGTGCCGGGGGCGCGGCCCTCGAGCGCGTCGTCCGCCAGGAACTCGAGGTGGGCGCGCAGCACGCGGGCGTCGAGCGCCCGGGCGACGCGGGTGCCGAAGGAGGCGGAGGTCGATGTTGACTGGGCGGTTAGGCGCGGGGCGGTGGCGCTGAGAGAGAGCAGGAGGAGGAAGGAACGCATGGAATTCCTGTTTGGGGTGTGCTCTAGAGAAGAACTATAACCGAAGGCGCTTGAAGACGAACTCGGGCAGGGCTCTGATGAGCCACATGATCGGCCGCCAGAACCAGGGAACGTAGGCGACGTCGCGGCGGCGCTCGATGGCGCGGTGGACCGCGCGGCCTGCCCGCCGTGCGGTCGCAAACAGCGGCCCTCGCTTCAGGCCGGCCGTCATCGGTGTGTCCACGAAGCCGGGCTTCAGCGTCACGACGGCGACACCCGCGTGGTAGAGCCGGTTCCGCAGCCCCTCCAGAAACCGGTCGAGCCCGCCCTTGGCCGCGCCGTAGACGTAGTTGCTCTGTCGTCCCCGGTCCCCGGCCACAGAGGTGATGACGGCGATGCACCCGTGTCGCGCCGCCTCGAACCGGTTAGCCAGGGGAGTGAGCAGCGCGATGACCGACGTGAAGTTCACGTCGAGGGCCGCCACCGTCTCGGCCACGCTCCCTTGACATCGAGCCTGGTCGGGGAGCACGCCGTGAGCCACGAACGCCACGTCGAGCCCGCCCAGGGCGGCCCACGCCGCCTCCACGGCCTCCTGGCACTGCCGGTGATCGGTGACATCGAGCACCGCGGTGTCGACCGTTGTGGCCCCGCGGACCCGCAGATCAGCCGCAACCGCCTCCAGGCGGCCACCGTTCCGGCCGGTCAGGAAGAGTCGGGCCCCGTGCGCGGCGTACGCCCGCGCGGTTTCCGCGGCGATCGCGGACGTTGCACCGATGATGAGGACTCGGCTGGAGGAGTCAGGAGGCATGCACCCGCCGCCAGAAGGAGGATGAGAATTTCGGATCGCGCTGGAGGGCGAAGCGCTCGAGGCCGGGAAAGAACGCGCGGAAGCTCGCCGGGCTCATCCGGGCGTCCTTTGCGGGATAGACCGCGCCACCCGCCTCGCGTACCACCGCGTCGAGGTCGTCGAGCAGCCCGAGCGTGCGGCTTCCCCGGAAGGCAAAATCCACCGCCAGCGTCATACCCTCGCGAGGGAATGACAGCAGCCCCGGGGAGCGCACGTCGCCGAAGCGCTTGAGCACCGCCAGCGACGCCGGCTCTCCCGAACGGCTGATGCGCTCGAAGATCGTCCGGATCGGGTCACCGCCAGGAGCGTCCGGCACGACGCACTGATACTGCAGGAAGCCGCGGCGCCCGTAGAGTCGAGTCCAATCGTCCACGCCGTCCAGCGGAAAGAAGAAGGGGACGTAGGGAACGACGGCCCGTCGCCGCGAGCCGAACTGCGCCCGGTAGTAGGCCTCGTTGAAGAGACCGAGCGTGAGCCGGTTGAGGAGTCCGGTGGGCGCGTCCGCCGGTACCCGCAGGCGCGCGGGGCGCACCGGCGACGGTGTCGGTCCGTCGAGTGGCGAGTGATCCCCGCGCATGTAGATCCCGCGGCCGAGCCGCCGGCCGCGGGCGAGGCAGTCCACCCAGGCCACCGTGTACTCGAAGGCCTGATCCTCGGTGGCCAGGTCGAAGAACGCCTGGAGGTCGGTAAAGCGGATCCGCTCCATGGCGATCCCGGGCCCGGGTATGCGCTTGAGCCGGATCTCGGCCCAGAGAATCAGTCCGGTGAGCCCGAGGCCGCCCACCGTTGCCCGGAAGAGCTCGTGGTCCGGCGTGCAGACGATCCGCTCACCGGTCGACCGCAGCAGCTCCAACCGGGTGACGTGACCTCCGAACGTGCCGGCCCGATGGTGGTTCTTGCCGTGGATGTCGTTGGCGATAGCTCCGCCCACCGACACCCATCGCGTCCCGGGCACGACGGGGAGGAACCAGCCGCGTGGTACCGTGAGGGCGAGGATCTCGGCCAGCGTCACGCCCGCTTCGCACCGCAACACTCCGCGGTCCTCGTCGAATTCCATCAGGCGATCGAGCCGGCTCACGTCCAGCAGGAGGCCGCCGTCGTTGAGGCAGCTGTCCCCGTAGCTTCGGCCGCAGGCGTACGCCAGGACCGTCCCGGGCAGCCGCCCAAGCTCCGGCGGCTCGGAGCGCCACACGACCGGGAGCACGCCGGACGGGGTGGCATCGGGATACCGTCCCCAGGAGCGGTAGGGTCGCACGTCAGAGCGAGAAGTAGAGCACGACCGCGACGAGCGCGCCGAGCAGATAGCTCACGGGGTCGCGAACCGTGGCGACGATCGGATCGTCGTGAATCCGCCCGCGGTGCGCCAGCAGCCACATTCGGCTCGTCCAGAACAGCAGCAAGGGGCAGATCAGCCACAGGAGCAGCGGGTTGCGATAGAGCGCCACCACCTGCTCGCTGTTGATGTACAGCGCGAGCACGAGTACGGAGAGGTAGCCGCTCGCCCCGCCCATGGAGCCGAGCCATTCCCGGTCCCCGCGGATATATCCGCGACGGCGCACCTGCTCCGTGGCGGAGCCGTCCATCGCGTTCACCTCGGTATAGCGCTTGAGAAAGGCCAGGCTGAGGAACAGGAACATGGAGAAGGCGAGCAGCCAGGTGGAGAACCGTACCGCCGCCGCGGCGATGCCCGCCAGCACCCGGAGCGTGTAGAGACCCGCGAGCAAGAGCACGTCCACCACGGCGACGCGCTTGAGATAGAGCGAGTAGGCGGTGGTCAGCACCACGTAGATGACCAGCAGCTCGAGAAAGTGGACCGGCAGCGCGGACCAGCTCACCACGAACGCGGCGCCCAGCAATCCGGGGACGAGCGCGATGCCCAGCGCGGGGCTCAGCGTCCCCGCGGCGAACGGGCGGTGCCGCTTCGTGGGGTGGCGGCGATCGGCCTCGAGGTCGAAGATATCGTTGAGGATGTAGGCGCTCGAGGCCGCACAAGAGAACGCGAGGAAGGCCATGCCGGCCTTCGCCATGGTCTCCGAATTGAACAGCTTGTGATCGAGAATGACCGGCACGAAGACCAGCAGGTTCTTCACCCACTGATGTGGCCGGAGCGCCCGCACCAGGGCGAGCCCGCGTGAGGGTGCCCGCGGCGTGGCGAGGTCAGCGGTGGTCATCGTCGGGACCTCCGGAGTGGTCGGTTCAGGCACGCGGCATCGCCCCGAGCCGGAAGGCGGCGGCCCGTGAGGGCAGCTCCGTGCGCAGACCCAGGTCGGCGAGGACCGCCCGGCCGGTTTCGAGGCCGGACCCGAGGGCCGTGCCGGTCGAGACGATGGACGGGAAAGTCCGGTAGTTTCCCGCGAAGTACACGTTCTCCCACGATGCGCTCCGGGGCGGTGGGTTCCGGAAGCCACGCCCGAAGACGGGCGAATACATCGGCACCCGGGCGATGTGGGTCCAGAACGGCTCCAGCTCGAAGCCGAACACCGCCCGGAAGTCATCGCGGTACCGGCCGATGAGCTCGTCGTCTGAGGCGTGGAACAGAGGCCGGTCGCGCCCGCGGAGATGGGTGACGAAGTTGACGCAGCTGTCGCCGGGGCGGCCGATCGTCGGGTTGAGCGAGCTCAGCAGAAAGATGCCGCAGGCGGTCCGATCGAGCGAGGCCAGGTTGATCCAGTAGGCCTGGTCGTCGACGTGTTGGCGGGTCGCACAAACAACCGAGATGAGCGCGGAATACCGGATCCGCTCGAGCTCCGGCGTGCGGTCGCCGGCCAGGAGACGCAGGTAGACCTCGGTCGGGATGGTGCTGATGAAGAGGTCGCCCGCGAGGCGCTCGCCCGTGCTCAGTTCCGCTTCCCGCACCCGGCCGGACGCCGTCACGAGGCGGCTCACGGTGGCGTTGAGCCTGACCTTGACGCCCTCCGCCGCGAGCAACCGGGTCACGCCGTCGCAGAGGACCTTGGTCCAGTTGGCAGCGGGAACGTAGCCGAGCGGGGCCGAGCCTTCCCGGAAGTAGAGCCGCGCACCGAGCCAGGCGCCGCTGACCTCGTCGCAGGGCAGCTCGAACTTGAGCCGGGTGAGCCGCTCGAACA
>DAIPLK010000149.1:0-5781 GCA_036769285.1 Gemmatimonadales bacterium
CCGTGCCGGCTCTGTGCCGTGGGCTGCGGGCTGCTGGTGGGTATCGAGAACGGGCGGGCGGTTGCGGTGAAGGGCGACCCCGACTCTCCGGTGAGCAAGGGGACGGCCTGTGTGAAGGGCTTCAACTCCGTACAGGCGCTCTACGGGCCGGACCGGATCAAGCAGGCCATGGTCCGGCGCAACGGCGCACTCGTCGGAGTGCCGCTGAACGAGGCACTCGACCTGGTGGCCCAACGGCTGCGGGAGACCGCCCAGCAGCATGGCAAGAACAGCGTCGCCATGTACGGTTCGGCGCAGTGGACCATCCCGGATGCCTACATCGCCTCGAAGCTGTTCAAAGGAGCCCTGGGCACCAACAACATCGAGACCAGTACCCGCCTCTATGGCGCCAGCGCGATCGCGGGTCTGCAGAGCAGCTTCGGCCTGGATGGCGCGATCGGCTGCTACGAGGATATCGACCACGCCGACATCTTCGTGCTGTGGGGGGCCAACCTCGCCGAAACCGACCCGGTGCTCTTCTCCCGCATGCTGCAGCGCAAGCGGGACGACCCGGCGGTCCGCATCATCGACGTGTCCACCCGCATCACACGCACCAGCTACGCCTCCGATCACTCGCTGCTGCACGTGCCCCATGCCGGGGCAGTGGTCGCCAACGGAATCTGCCAGGAGATCGTGGCCCGGAAATGGGTGAATCGGGAGTTCGTTGACAAGCACGTCGCCTTCAAGCGCGGCAGGACGAACCTCGGTGACGGCGCTGCCGACACCCTCGCCACCGACGACGTCAGCGACGCCTCCTGGAAGGATTACGTAGCGTTCCTGGCGGGCTACGAGCCGGAGCGGGCCCAGGCGCTGTCGGGCCTCTCCGCCGCGAGCATTCGCTGGCTCGCGTCGATCTACGGTGATCCGCTGCGCAAGGTGATGTCGGTCTGGGGCAGGGAGGTGAACCAGGACGTGAGCGGCACCTGGATGAACAACCTGCTCAACAACATCCATCTGCTGGTCGGCAAGGTCGCCTCGCCCGGGAACGGTCCCTTCCCCACCACAGGGCAACCCAGTGGCGGGTGCGCCGTGCATGACGCGGGCAGCCTGACGCACACGCTGCCGCGGGGCGTCGTCCAGAACGAGGCGGACCGCCGCCGCGCCGCCGATATCTGGGGAGTGCCGGTGGAAGCGATCGACCCGCAGCCGGGGCGCCCCGCTCTGTCGATGTTCCGGGCACTGGAGCGGGGCGACATCCGCTTCCTCTGGATCCAGGGCACCGACCCGATGGTCAGCCTCCCGAACCTGGACCGCTACCGGCGGGCGACGGCAAAGGGCGATCGGTTCATCGTCGTCTCGGAGGCGTATCCGACGCCGACCACCGATGTGGCGGACGTCGTCCTTCCCGCGGCGATGTGGCTCGAGCGCGAAGGCATATACGGGAACGTCGAGCGGCGGGCGCAGCACTTCGAACGGATCGTGGCGCCGCCCGGTGACGCGACGGGAGACGCGTGGCAGATGATCGAAGTGGCACGCCGTCTCGGCTTCGAGAAGCTCTTTCCCTTCGATGCCGTCCGTCACGTCGAGCAGATCTGGGAGGAATACAGTCGCTTCCATGCGGAGCCGGCCAGCGGGCTCCCGCCCATTGCAGCGCTGCGCGCCGAGCCGGGCCTGCTTTGGCCGTACGTCGCGGGCCGTGAGACCAGGTGGCGCTACAACCCCGCCCACGACCCGGCCGCCGATGGCGCCCGCGGAGCCTTCGATTTCTACGGCCATCCGGACCATCGGGCGTGGATCTGGCTACGGCCCTATGAGCCGCCCGCCGAGTCGCCCGACCGGACCTATCCGTTCTGGCTCACGACCGGCGCCGTACTGGAGCAGTGGGGGACGGGCTCGATGACGCAACGCATCCCGATCCTGCATCAGGCCCTCCCGCACGCCTACGTCGAGATCAACAAGGACGACGCGCGCGACCTCGGCATCCGCAACCGGGAGAGGGTGCGCCTGACGAGCCCGCGCGGGTCGATCGATCTCGAGGCCCGCATCGACTACCGGTCCCAGCCCCCGCGCGGCCAGGTCTTCGTCCCGTCGTTCGACGAAGCGCATCCGATCAACCGGCTGACGCTGGACGCCTGCGACCCGCTCTCGGGGCAGCCAGATGGCGGCAAGTGTGCCGTGCGCGTCGAGCGGCTGGGCGGAAAGAGCGCTCCATGAGTCCCCGGGATCGGGATCCGACCGCGCTCGCGCTGCGCCTCTTCCTGATTGCCTCGGCGGTCACGGCGGTCGCGGCGCTCCGGGTCGCGGTGGAGCGCGCGGGCGCGGCACCGGCCGCCGCGGCACCACCCGCCACCGTCCCGCTGGTGGTGGCGCCCGCGGAGCCGATCCGCGCAGAGGCACAGGTCTTCCGCACTACCCCGGCCATGCTGGCGCTCGAGCCGGCCACCCTCCGGGAACGGGAGGCCCACCCGCGAAGGCTGGCGACCGTGCATTTCCTGCGCGGCTTCCCGGGTGCGCCACCCCGAATTCCGCACCCCCTCACCCCCGACGAGTTCCGGACCAACGGCTGCAAAACCTGCCACGAACGCGGCGGCTACTCGAAGCGGTTCAAGGCCTACGTACCGCTGACGCCGCATCCTGAGCGGGGCATCTGTCTGCAGTGCCATGTGGGCGTGGACTCGGTGATGGGGCTCGAGCCTCCGAACCCGGATCCGAACACCCGGTGTCACCTCTGCCACGGTGTTGGCGGCGGCCGGCCGCAGGCAGCAGCCTCCGCGACGTGGGCGACGACGGTGTGGCCGAAGCTGCCCCCGATCTCGCCCGACAGCAGCCCTCCCGTGATCCCGCACGATCTGGCGTACCGGCAGAATTGTGTCACCTGCCACGCCGGCCCGGCCGCAGTTTCCGAGATCCGCACCAACCATCCAGAGTGGGCCAACTGCCGTCAGTGCCACGTCGTGCTCGATCCTGCCGCGGGGGTCTTCACACGACCCGCCAAGGACAGTACCACCGGGACAGGAGGAGCGACGTGACTCGGACACGGGTGATTCCTGCGGCCATGTGCGTCGCGGCGGCCTGGTCTTCCTCCGGTTGTCATCCGGGCGGGGAGGGGAAGGCAGAGGAACCTCCCCCCAATACGGTCGCCGCACCGATCGACTCCGCGACGGCGGCCCTCAACGCCACCCGGGAGCCCGGCATGCTCGCGGTGGTCCAGGCGGTCCCGGTCAAGGGCTGGACGGGGCCGGACGGCAAGCCATTCGAGGTCGCGCTCCGGAGCGCCGCTCCGGAGGCCGGGCACTCGCGCCAGTTCGGCACCACCGACCTGCCGATTGCGTTGCGCAGCCGCGCAGCCGCCATCAGTCAGTATCCCTGCACCTCATGTCACCAGGGCCGGAAGGTGGTCCTGGCCAACGAGCGGATCAGCGACGCGCACAACAACATCAAGCCGGTGCACCCGGACCGGACCGGAGCCGTGTGCTCCACCTGCCACTCGGCCGACGACGTCGAGCTGCTGACGCTCAAGAGCGGGGAACGGGCCACCCTGGATGAGAGCTACCGGTTGTGCGGGCAATGCCACTTTCCCGAAGCGGGGGCGTGGGCCGGCGGGGGGCATGGGAAACGGCTCGACGGCTGGCAGGGGCGCCGGGTCGTGATGGCATGCACCGACTGTCATGATCCGCACAAGCCAGCTGTCCCGGTGCGCATACCCTTCCGGGCGCCGCAGCTGGAGCGAACCAGGGGTCAACCCTGATGACGGCCGACTCCGACGGCAGGATTCCGGGTGGCCCCGAAAGCGCCACTCTATTGCAGAAGCCCGTCGACCGACGTGCGGCGCTGAGCATCCTTGCCGGCGGCCTGGCCGCCGGGGCGCAGGCGGTGAGTGCGTGTACCCCGCTCAGCGCCGAGACCGACCAAGAGCGCGAGATCAAGCAGTTGGCCTGGCAGGAGTACATCAAGGGCAACTACCGCTTCATGACGGAAGCCGAGCGCGCGGAGACGATTGCCCGTCTCGAGCGCCTCGCGGCGCTGGAGCGCGGGCTGGACGTCACCATCCAATCCACTGGTGCGCAGCCCGGCGTCGTCTTCGGCTATGCCTTCAACATTTCCAAGTGCAAGGGCTATCGCCAGTGCGTCGAGGCCTGCATCAACGAGAACAACCTCGACCGCAAGGCAGGTACGCAATACATCCGGATCTTCGAGATCGAGAACGGCGTGCTCGAACTGGACAACGACGACGCGATCTACCAGCACGAGGTGCCGGCGGAGGGCCACTTCTATCTGGGGACCCAGTGCTTCCAGTGCGCCGATCCACCGTGCGTGAAGGTCTGTCCCGTCGGCGCCACCTGGCAGGAGCCGGATGGCATCACGGTCGTCGACTATGACTGGTGCATCGGGTGCCGCTATTGCATGGCCGCCTGCCCCTACTGGGCCCGGCGCTTCAACTGGGGTACACCGGAGGTTCCGGTCGAAGAGGTAGACCCCAACCAGCACTACCTGGGGAATCGTGCCCGCATGAGGGGGCGCGTCGAGAAGTGCACCTTCTGCATCCATCGCAGTCGGCAGGGGCGGCTGCCCGCCTGCGCCGAGGCGTGCCCCACGGGGGCGCGGGTCTTCGGCAACCTGCTGGATCCCGACTCCGAGATCCGCTGGGTGCTCGCGAACAAGCGCGTGTTCCGGCTGAAGGAAGATCTGAAGACGGAGCCGCGCTTCTGGTACTTCAGCGATTGAGGTCACGGTGCACCTGGCACCATTCGTCCTGAGCGCGGTTCGGTCGGCCACCAACGGTGGCCGCCGCTACCACCTGTGGATGGCCACCCTGACGGCCATCATTCTCGCCGGCGCGTATGCGTACTCGGTTCAGTGGCGCTACGGGCTGGCGGTCACGGGCATGACCGACCAGGTGAGCTGGGGACTCTACATCTCGAACTTCACCTTTCTGGTGGGGATGGCCGCGGCCGCCATGATGCTGGTCCTCCCAGCGTATATCCTGCACGACGTCGACTTCAGTCGCGCGGTGCTCATGGCGGAAGCCGTCGCCGTGGCGGCGCTGGTCATGGCCCTTGGATTCGTGGTGGTTGATCTCGGCAACCCGAAAGGTTCGTGGCACCTGGCCCCCGGCATCGGCTATCTCAACTGGCCGCGGTCGCTCCTGGCCTGGGACGTGATCGTGCTGAACGGCTATCTGGCCCTGAATCTGGCCATCCCGTTCTACATCCTCTACAGCCACTACGCCGGCCGCTCCCCCGCCAAGCACAAGTACCTGCCGTGGATGTACATCTCCGCGATGTGGGCGGTGAGCATTCACCTGGTCACGGCTTTCCTCCTGGCGGGGCTGCCGGCCCGGCCATTCTGGAACTCCGCGCTGCTGGGACCCCGGTTCCTGGCCTCGGCCTTCACCGCGGGCCCGGCCTTCGTGATCCTGCTGCTCTATTTCATCCGCCGGACCACGCAGTACGACATCCCCGATGGCGCGTTCTCGAAGCTCGCGCTGGTCACCGTCGCCGCGGCGCAGGTGAACATCGTGATGCTCATCTCGGAGCTGTTCTACAAGTTCTACTCGCCGACCCATCACAGCATCAACGCGCAATACCTCTTCTTCGGCCTCGGGGAATACAAGGCGCTGGTGCCGTGGATCTGGACCGGGATCGGGCTGAATGTCATCGCGACCGTCGTCCTCATGATCCACCCCCTGCGGCACAATCCACGGTGGCTGATCCCGGCCTGCGCCACACTCTTCGTGGGCATCTGGATCGAGAAGGGGATCGGCCTGGTGATCCCCGGCTTCATCCCCTCGCCCCTCGGCGA
>DAIPLK010000150.1:0-5736 GCA_036769285.1 Gemmatimonadales bacterium
CTTGCCCGCCTCGCCCAGCTTGGTCCGGAGCCGCTGCACGTGCATGTCCACGGTCCGGGTCTGGATGTCGGGCTGCGCTCCCCACACCGTCTCGAGCAGCTGCGGCCGCGTCTGCACCCGACCGCGGCGCTCGGCCAGGGTGAGGAGCAGCTTGTACTCGGTGGCGGTCAGGCTGAGCTCCTGCCCGTGTACGCTGGCGCGGTGGGCCGACCGGTCGATCGAGATCGGCCCCGCCGCGAGGGTCGAGCCGGCCGTTACCGGCGGCGAGCCGAGCCGCCGCAGCAGTCCCCGCACCCGGAGCGAGAGCTCCTGGGGCGAGAACGGCTTGGTGAGGTAGTCGTCGGCGCCGAGGGAGAGGCCGCGGATGCGGTCCGTCTCCTCACGCCGGGCAGTGAGCAGGATGACACCGACGTCCCGGGTCTCCTCACGCCGGCGGAGCTCGGCCAGGACGTCGTAGCCCGACAGACCCGGGAGCATGAGGTCGAGGATGACGATGTCCGGCCGCTCCTCGCGCGCCGCCTTGAGCGCGTCGGGCCCGGTGCTCGCGGTCGAGACGCGGAAGCCCGCCCTGGCCAGGTGGTAGGCGACCAGGGCGGTGATGTCGGGCTCGTCGTCGACGACGAGGATGCGGTGCGTCATGCGGGCTTCTCCACCCGGGTCCTGGCATGCGAGCGGCTGCGTTCGACCGCGCGATCACGCTCGGCGCGCAGCGCCGAATCGTCGTGCACCACCGCGTCGAGGATGGCCGACAGGAGGCGCCCCTGCGCCCCGAGATCGCGGCGGAGACGATAGAGCACGAACTGGGCGATCGGCGTGTCCCGGACGACGTCGGCCCGGCGCAACACCTGGAGGTGGCGCGACACCGTGGGCTGGGGCAGGCCGAGCACCGCCTGGAGATCGGAGACGAACAGCGGGGCGGCGGCCAGGCAGTTGAGGATCCGGAGGCGGGTGGGCTCCGCGACGGTGAGCAGCAGGTCGGCGGCCGAGGTCGGGGCGTCCATATGCGCGGGAACGGATATAAACGCAGCCGAATATGCGCAAGGGCGTGGACCTCGGCCTGAGCGGCGCGACGGCGCCCGCACCGGCTCATGGCGCCGCTGCTCCGCTCAGGATGACATCCCTCCCAGGCCCGCCCATATTGCTTCCCGATGCTCTCCCTCCTCGCCGCGTTCGTGCTGGCCGCCGCTCCGCTCCAGGACACGGCGCACGTCGTGCTGATCGCCACCACCGACCTGCACGGCCACGCAACGGACTGGGACTACGTGGCCGACCGGCCGTTCGCGGGTGGGCTGGTGCGCGTCGCGGCGGTGGTGGACTCGCTGCGGGCACGGTATCCCGGGCAGGTGGTGGTGGTGGACGCGGGTGACCTGCTGCAGGGAGACCCCTTCGCCACCTACTTCGCTCGGGTGGCGTCCGTCGTGCCGCATCCGCTGGTCGAAGCGATGAACCTGGCCGGCTACGACGCGGCCACCCTGGGCAACCACGACTTCGACTGGGGGCTGCCGTTCCTCCGCCGTGCAGTGGCCGACGCGCGGTTTCCCTACGTCAGCGCCAACATCTACGCCACGACGGGCGACTCCCTGCTGTATGCGCCCTACCGGGTGATCCAGCGCCAGGGCGTGCGCATCGCGATCACCGGCCTCACCACGCCGGGGACGATGGTCTGGAACCGGGATCAGCTCGGCGGCCGGGTGCGGGTCGCGCCGATCGCGGCGGCGGCCCTGCCGGTGCTCGCGGCGATGCGCCGGGACGCCGACATCGCGGTGGCGCTGGTCCACTCCGGGATGGACGGCCGGGCGTCGTACGACACGGCGGGCGTGGGCCAGGAGGACGCCGCCGCTTCGCTCGCGGGGCTGCCGGCGCGTCCCGACGTCGTGGTCGTGGGGCACTCGCACCGGGAGCTGCGCGACTCGGTCATCGGGGGCGTCCACTTCGTCCAGCCCCGGCCGTTCGGCGAGAGCGTCTCGGTGGTGCACCTCGATCTCGCGCGGGAGGACGAGGACAGCCAGTGGCGGGTGCGCCGGGTGCGCGCGGAACTGGTCTCCACGCGCGATGTCGTTGCCTCGCCCCTGCTGGCGCGCCGGCTCGGACCCGCGCGGGACTCGGTGCGGGCGTGGGCCCGGACCCCGATCGGCCTGGCGCTCGGCCCCATGCGCGCGGGGGCGGCGCGGGCCGAGCCCGACCCCATCCTCGCCTTCGTCCAGGAGGTGCAGCGCCGGCGCACCGGGGCCGAGCTGTCGGCGGCATCGGTGTTCGATCTTCGCGCCGGATTCGACGCGGACACCATCCGGATCGCCCACGTCCTCGCCCTGTACCCGTTCGACAACACGCTCCGCGCCGTGCGGATGAGCGGATCCCAGCTCAAGGCCTACCTGGAATGGAGCGCCCGGTACTTCCTGGTGGACCCGGTGGGGCGGATCGCGCTCAACGACTCCGTGCCGGGCTACAACTACGACATGGTGGCGGGCGCGAGCTACGCGATCGACCTCAGGCGCCCGGTGGGCGACCGGATCCAGGGGCTCAGCGTGCGCGGCCGGCCGGTCGAGCCGACCGACAGCTTCACCATGGCGGTGAACAGCTACCGGCAGACCGGCGGTGGCGGCTACACCATGCTGCGGGACGCCCCCGTGGTCTACGACAAGGGCGAGCGGATCCCCGAGCTGCTGATCGACGCCGTGCGAAGCGGGACCCCGCTCGACCCCGCGCGGTACCCGGGCGCGGACTGGCGGATCGTGCCCGAGGTCGCCGAGCGCGCGGTCCGCGGGCTCTTCGGCGTCCCGACTCGGCCGCTCCCGAGGGCGGCGCGCGACACCGTGGTCTTCCGGGTCCTCGCCACTGGCGATCTGCACGGGGCCTTCCTGCCGGATGGCGGGTTCCCAGGGGTCGGGGCGCTCGCCGCGGCGCTCGACAGCCTCGGTGAGGACTGCGGCTGTGTGCAGCTCCGGGTCGACGCCGGCGACGCGATGCAGGGAACACCCCTGCAGGACGAGACCCGGGGCCGGGCCGGCATGGCGCTGCTCGCGCGGCTGGGCTACGCCGCCGCCGCGCTCGGCGACCACGACTTCGATTGGTCGCTCGAGGCGATCCAGCAGCGGATCGCCGAGTCGCCGTATCCGTGGCTCGCGGCCAACGTGGTGGACAGCGCCACGGGGCGGCGGCCCGACTGGATCGTCCCTTACCGGATACTCGATGTGGCCGGGAGGCCGGTGGCGGTCATCGGCTACGTTACGCCCGAGACGAAGCGGCTCCTCCCGGCCGACCGCACGCGCGGCCTCCGCTTCGGCGAGGGGGAGCTGGCGCTGCACGAGGTGCTCGGGGAGGTGGCCGCGCGGCGGCCGGCGGTCACCATTCTGCTGGCGCACGCCGGGGGCGCCTGCGATTCGGTGGCCTGCACCGGTGAGATCGTGCGGCTGGCCGAGGAGCTCGGCGGGCGGGGCGTCAACCTGATCATCGCCGGGCACACCCACCGGCTGATGACGACCCGGGTGGCGGGGATTCCGATCCTCGAGACCGGAAGCGGGGGGCGGATGGTCGGCGTGGCGGACCTGGTCAAGACGCTGGCGGGGGGGCTCGATTTCCGGATCGGCGTGGTGCCGGTGGATTCGGCCCGTGTCGGCGGTGACGCGGCGTTCCGCACGGCACTGGAAGCCTACCGGCGGCGCGGCGACTCGCTCGTGACGCGGTCGCTGGCCGAGCTGAAGCGGCCGTTGGTGCGCGCCGGCGCGCAGTACCCGCTCGGGGCGCTGTTGGCGGAGGCGCGGCGGAACGCGCTCCGGACCGAGCTGGGCCTCATCCGCAACGAGTCGATCCGTGCCGATCTGCCGGCCGGGGCCGTGACCTACCAGCGGCTGTCGGCGGTGGAGCCTGCCCGCAGCAATCTCGTCCGGCTCACGATCACCGGCGCGCAGCTGACTCTGCTGCTCGAGCGCGTCCTGGCGACGCCCGGCGGGCCGGGCGTCCATCTCGCCGGCGCCCAGGTGCGCTACGACCCCCGGGCCGCCGTCGGCAAGCGGGTGAAGAGCGTGGTGCTGCAGGGCGGGCAGAAGGTTCGCCCCGACCGCGAGTACACCCTGGCGACCGACGAGGCGACCGCCGCCGGGGCGGGTGGGGCGAGCCCGCTGGAGGGCGTGCTCTACGAGCGCGAGGGGCTGCTCGACGTCGAGGCGGTGGCTGCGTTCCTGCCCCGCCTTCCCCAGCCGGTCGAGGCCGCCGGGGCCGCCGGCTTCGTCTCGACCAGACCATGAGCTCCGGCATGCGAGTCTTCGTCAATTCGGCTCCCCTGGACCTGCCCCCCGGCACCGACGTGCGTGGCGCCATCCGCGCGCACGACCCGGCGCTCG
The DNA here is from genome assembly GCA_036769285.1 of Gemmatimonadales bacterium. Taxonomy (GTDB): domain Bacteria; phylum Gemmatimonadota; class Gemmatimonadetes; order Gemmatimonadales; family GWC2-71-9; genus CAVVWJ01. The sequence continues at coordinate 4,341 of DAIPLK010000150.1, forward strand.
AGGCACGGGCCGCGTCCGGCGCCGCGCTGGTCACCGACGCTCGCGGCATTCCGCTGCCGCTCGACGGGCCTCTGGCCGCCGGTGCCATCGTCCGGGTCGTCGTGCGTGCGCGCCGCGGAGAGCAGGACGCCGATGCTGACGCGTGAGCTGCTCGCCCGCCTGCCCAAGGCGGAGCTGCACATCCACCTCGACAGCGCGCTGCGTCCCGGGACCATGATCGAGCTCGCCCGGGAGGCGAAGTTCGCGCTCCCCACGACCGAGCCGGACGCGCTCCGGCGCTTCATGCTGGTGGACAATGCGGGCAGTCTCGAGGACTACCTCGCGCGGTTCGAATACACGATTCCCCTGCTGCAGACCCCGGATCACATCGAGCGGGTGGCCCACGAGATGGTGGAGGATGCCGCGCGGGACGGCCTCCGCTACATGGAGGTGCGTTACTGTCCGAGGCTCAGCACCCGTGGCGGGCTCACGATGGAAGCGGCGCTCGACGCCGAGCTGCGCGGCCTCGCGCGCGGCGAGCGCGACTTCGGCGTCATCACGCGGGTGATCAACTGCTCGCTCCGCCACTACGCACCCGAGGTGTCGCTGGCCATCGCCCGGCTGTCGGTAGCCTACCGCGACCGGGGGGTCGTCGCGTTCGACCTGGCCGGCGGCGAGGCCGGCCGGCCGCCGGGGGTGCACCAGGCGGCATTCGACGTCGCCGCAGACGGCTGCCTCGGCATCACCATCCACGCGGGAGAGGCGGCGGGCGCGGCCTCCATCGCGGAGGCGGTGCATCGCTGCCGCGCCGACCGGATCGGGCACGGCACCCGCCTGTACGAGGATCCGGTCCTCCGCGACTATATTCGCGACCGCCGGCTGCCGATCGAGATCAACATCACCAGCAACGTGCTGACGCGGGCGGTGGCGCGGGCGGCCGACCACCCGGTGCGGGGGTATGTGGACGCGGGGCTGGTGGTGACGCTCTGCACCGACGGCTGGCTGATGAACGGGGTCACCCTCACCGACGAGTACTGGCTGGCCCACCGGGAGCTGGGCTTCACCCGCGCGGAGATCGACCGTCTCATCCTGGACGGCTTCGCCAGCGCGTTTCTGCCGTGGCCCGAGCGCGAGGCGCTGCTGGGCCTGGTGCGGGAGGAGCTGGCCGCGCTCTGAGGCGCGCTTCCGAGTCATCCTGAGCGGAGCGAAGGAGCCATACCCTGAGGCATGCCCCCTTCGCTTCGCTCAGGGTGACTCGGGTCCTGCGCGACAGTCCATCCATTCGTCCCGACGCACCCGAAGGAGCACGCATGCTGATGCGCGGTGGTTCCGGAGCAGGGGGACTGCGCGGCGCCCTCGTCGCCTGTGCCGCGATCGCGCTGGCGATCGCCGGCTCCTGGCTCATCCCCGGTCTCGC
>DAIPLK010000044.1:0-11048 GCA_036769285.1 Gemmatimonadales bacterium
GCCGGAGCGGCGACGTCGAGACCCTGTGCCGCCTCGGTGCCGAGCGCGGGTTCGAGGTGGACGTCGTGGAGGTGGTGGACATTGGCGACCAGCACGTCTCCAGCTCCCGGATCCGGCGCGCCGTCGCCGGGGGCGATCTCGCCACCGCCGCCCGCATGCTCGGCCGCCCGTATCAGGTGAGCGGGCGGGTAGGGCACGGCGAGCGACGGGGCCGACTGCTCGGCGTGCCGACGATCAACCTCGCCGCGGTGCCGCGGCAGAAGCTGCTCCCGCCCGACGGGGTCTACGCCGTGAGGGTGGAGTGGCGGGGCGGCCGCACCGGCGGGATGATGAACCAGGGACCCAAGCCCACCTTTCGGGACGGGCGGCGGACCCTCGAGGCGCACCTGTTCGACTTCGACGGCGATCTGTACGGCGAGTGGGTGCGGATCGAGTGGGTCGAACGCCTGCGCGACGTGAGGCGGTTCGCCTCGGCGGAAGCGCTGCAGCACCAGTTGGAACGTGATGGTACCCGGGCGCGGGAGGTGCTCGCCGCGGCCGGTCCGGCGTCCAGCCGGGGACCCCATGCCTGAGACCACGACCTGACGATGTTCGCTTCCATTCGATCCCGCCTGATCGTGATCGTGCTGCTGGTCATCGGCTCGATCTACTTCCTGTTCCCCAGGACCGTCACCCTGCGCGTGCGCGGCGCCGACGGGGTCATGCACGACGACACGGTGACGCGCGTGCCGCTCAAGCGCGGGCTGGATCTCCAGGGCGGCATGCACCTGGCGCTCGAGCTCGACCAGTCGAAGCAGGTGTCAGCCGACCCCAAGAAGGATCTCGACCTGGCGTTGACGGTGCTGCGGAAGCGCATCGACGAGTTCGGCGTGGAGGAGCCGCTGGTCCAGAAGGCCGGTGACGAGCGGATCGTGGTGGAGCTGGCCGGCATCACCGAGCCCGCTCGCGCCAAGGCGATCGTGCAGCGGAGCGCCTTCCTCGAGTTCCGCATCACCGACAAGACCAGTGCACTGGAGAAGGCTCTGCCCGCCATGGACCGCGTGCTCCGGGGCCTGGGCGTCAGGGGCGACACCGGGGCCGGCAAACCCTCTGCCGTCGAGCAGCTGCTGGGCGGCGACTCGGCCACCAAGGCGGCCAAGCCCGACAGCGCGGCGGCCGACACCGCCGGCGGCGGCGGCGTCCTCGCCGGCCTGGTCCAGCCCGCCGGCGCGGTCGCGGGGAGCACCACGCCCGGCGAGTATGTCGTCCCCGAGACCGCCTTCCCGCGGGTCGACAGCCTCATCAACATCCCCGCGGTCGCTCGCCAGCTCCCCCGGGGCCTGGTGCTCCGCTGGTCGGCTGCCCCGACCAGCGTCGGGGTGCAGTCCTACCGGTTCCTCTACGCCCTCGATGACCGGCCGATCGTGACCGGCAGCAACCTCGAGGACGCGCAGGCGCAGCTCGATCCGCTCACCAATGGGCCGATCGTCACGTTCCAACTCGACCGCGCGGGTGGCCGTAAGTTCGGGGAGGAGACCGGACGCCATGTCGGGGACTACATGGCGATCCTGCTCGACGGCCGGGTCCAGGGTCGTCCCCCGGTCATCCAGAGCCGGATCGGGCGAAACGGGCAGATCACCCTCGGCAACAAGAGCCTGCAGGAAGCGCAGGACCTGGCGCTTACGCTCAAGGCGGGCGCGCTCCCCATCCCGCTCAAGATCGTGGAAGAGCGGCAGGTCGGCGCCAGCCTCGGCAGCGATTCAATCCGCCAGGGCATCACGGCGGGCGTCGTCGGCACGGCGCTAGTGGTGCTGATCATGCTCGTCTTCTACCGCTTGAGCGGCGTGCTGGCCGTCGTGGCGCTGGGGCTCTACATCCTGTTCACGCTGGGTGGGCTGTCGATGATCAACGCTACCCTCACGCTCCCGGGACTCGCGGGCATCGTGCTCTCGGTCGGCATCGCGGTGGATGCCAACGTGCTGATCTTCGAGCGTATCCGTGAGGAGCTGCTGCACGGCAAGACGGTACGCCTCTCGGTGGACGAGGGCTTCAAGCACGCGATGAACGCGATCATCGACTCGAACGTCAGCACGGTGCTGACGGCACTCTTTCTCTTCCAGTTCGGCACCGGGCCGGTGAAGGGGTTCGCGGTCACCCTGATCATGGGCATCATCGCCTCGATGGTCACGGCGGTCTTCGTCACCCGCACGTTCTTCATGATCTGGCTGGACCGGCAGCCGACCATGTCCACCCTGAGCATCTGACATGCTGCGACTCTTCGCGAACGCCAGCTACGACTTCATCAGTTTCCGGCGGTACGCCTACGCGGTGACCGCTCTGTTCATCCTGCCCGGTCTCGTCCTGCTTACGATCCGCGGGCTGAACTACAGCATCGAGTTCACCGGCGGCACGCTGGTCCAGGTGCAGAGCAAGACGCCGGTCGACGTCGGGGCCCTCCGCGCGGGACTGGATCAGCAGGGGCTGCACGGCGCCGAGATCCAGAACTTCGGCGCTCCGAATGAGTTCGTGGTGCGCGCCCGGGTGGCCAAGCCGGGCACCGACGCTAACGACACCCAGGCCACGGCGGAGGCGGTGCGGCAGTCCCTGACGGCCGTGCTCGGCGCCGACAACTTCTCCGTCCTCCGCACCGAGGCCGTGGGCCCGAAGGTCGGCGGCGAGCTCCGGCAGAAGGCGTTCCTGGCCATCTTCCTCTCGTTCTTCGCGGTGCTGGCGTACCTGGCCTACCGCTTCGAGTGGCGGTTCGGGCTGGCGGCGGTCCTCGCGACGGCCCACGACATCGTGGCCACGATCGCCTTCATCGGCTTCCTCCGGCTCGAGGTGAGCCTGACCGTGGTGGCGGCGGTGCTGTCCATGGTGGGCTACTCGCTCAACGACACCATCATCATCTTCGACCGGGTGCGGGAGAACTTGCGGAAGCACAAGAAGGAAGGCTTCGAGCAGATCCTCAACCGCTCGATCAACGAGACCCTGCCGCGGAGCGTCCTGACTCACGGCACGACGCTCTCGTCGCTCCTGGCGTTGACCATCTTCGGCGGCGAGGTGATCCGGCCGTTCGCGCTGGTCATGTTCTTCGGCGTGTTCACCGGCACGTTCTCCTCGATCTATATCGCCTCGCCGGTTCTCATGGCGATCGAGAAGCGCTGGCCCGGCGAGTTGGCCCGCGGGCACCTGGCGCCGAGCCCGTCCCCCGCGCCGGTCGGAGGCGGACGGAAGACCGCGCCGGTGGCGTAGCAGCGAGAGTCACCCTGAGCCAGGCGAAGGGGGCATGCTCCAGGTGATGTCCCCTTCACTCCGTTGAGGGTGACTCATTCCCGCTCCCGGACGATCGGTCCCATGCTCATCGACACCCACTGCCACCTCGCCGATCCGGCCTACCAGGCGGACCGGGCCGAGGTCATGGAGCGCGCGTGGGCCGCCGGTGTGGCACGGATCGTCGTGATCGGCGAGTCGCGCGGCGCGGCCGAGCAGGCGCTGGCGCTGGCGGCGGGGGAGCCCCGGCTCTCGGTGACCGCCGGGGTCCACCCTCACGATGCCGCCGGCTGGTCGGCCCAGGCCGGCGACTGGCTCCGCGCCACCCTCGGCCGGCCCGAGGTCGTCGCCGCCGGGGAGATGGGTCTCGACTACCATTACGACCATTCGCCGCGCGACGCGCAGCGGGCGGCGTTCGAGGCGCAGCTCCTCCTCGCGCGGGAGGCAGGCAAGCCAGCCGTGATCCACGCCCGGGAGGCGGACGACGACGTGGCGGCCCTGCTCCGGGCTTACCCCGACGTCCCTGCCATCCTGCATTCGTTCAGCAGCGGCCCGGGCCTCTTGCGGGCGGGGCTGGACCTCCGCCACTATGTGTCGTTCAGCGGGATGGTGACCTTCAAGAATTGGCGCCTGGATCGGGCGATCCTCGACACACCGCTCGACCGGATCCTGGTGGAGACCGACGGCCCGTACCTCGCCCCGGTCCCCCATCGCGGCCGGCGTAACGAGCCGGCCTATGTGCGTCATGTGGCCGAGCGGATCGCCGCGGTGCGCGGCCTGCCGGTGGAAGGGCTGGTCGCCGCTGTTTCCGCCAATGCGGCACGCGTGTTTCGCTTTCCAACCCCTAGCTGCGGGAGCGCTCCCCCGTGACCACCGTTCCTTCCGACATCGCGATCGCGCAGGCGGCCAAGCTCCGGCCTATTCAGGAGGTGGCGGCCGAGCTCGGCCTCGGCCCCGACGACATCCTCCCCTATGGCCGATACAAGGCCAAGATCAGCGCCGACGTGGTCGCCCGGGCCAAACCGAAGGGACGGCTGGTGCTCGTGACGGGGATCAATCCCACGCCGGCGGGCGAGGGGAAGAGCACAGTGACGGTCGGCGTGAGCCAGGCGCTCCGCCGGATGGGCAAGAAGGTGGTGCTTGCCATCCGGGAGCCGTCGCTCGGCCCGGTGTTCGGCGTGAAGGGCGGCGCCGCCGGGGGCGGCTACGCGCAGGTGGTCCCGATGGACGAGATCAATCTCCACTTCACCGGAGACTTTCACGCCGTCACCTCGGCGCATAACCTGCTCTCGGCGATGCTCGACAACCATCTCCACCAGGGCAACGCGCTCAACCTCGATCCGCGGCGGATCACCTGGCCCCGCACGATCGACATGAACGACCGGGCCCTGCGCTCGATCGTCATCAGCCTCGGGGGCATCAACGCGGGGCCGGTGCGCGAGGATCGCTTCGTCATCGTCCCGGGCAGCGAGATCATGGCAATCCTCGCACTCGCCAGCGATCTGTCGGACCTCGAGCAGCGCATTAGCCGCATCATCGTCGGCCTGACCCGTGATCGGAAGCCGGTCACCGCGGGGGAGCTCAAGGCCGCGGGCGCGATGACGCTCCTCCTCAAGGACGCCATCCTCCCCAACCTGGTGCAGACACTCGAGGGCGGACCGGCCCTCGTGCATGCCGGTCCGTTCGGCAACATCGCCCACGGATGCAATTCGCTCGTCGCGACCCGGCTCGGCCTGTCGCTCGGGGAGATCGTGCTCACCGAGGCGGGCTTTGGCGCTGATCTCGGCGCCGAGAAGTTCTTCGACATCAAGTGCCGGTTCGGCGGGCTCAAGCCCGAGGCCGCGGTCATCGTCGCCACGATCCGCGCGCTCAAGATGCACGGCGGCGTCAAGAAGGACGCGCTGAGCACGCCCGACGTGGCCGCCCTCAAGCGCGGCATGGTGAACCTCGAGGCCCATGTGAAGAACGTCCAGAAATTCGGCGTTCCGGTCGTGGTGGCGCTCAACCGGTTCACCTCGGACACCCCGGAGGAGATCGACACCGTCCTGCAGGCATCGAAGAGCTGGGGCGCACGCGCCGCCCTGAGCGACGTGTGGGCCAAGGGCGGGGAAGGCGGCGAGGCGGTGGCCAAGGAGGTGCTCGCACTCCTCGCGGAAGGGAAGGCCGACTTCAAGCCGATCTACGACACCGCCAAGCCGATCAAGGCCAAGATCGAGACCATCGCGAAGGAGATCTACGGTGCCGATGGTGTGGACTACACCGCCGCCGCCGAGAAGAACATTGTGTTGTACGAAGCAATGGGTTTGGGCGCCACCCCGGTCTGCATGGCCAAGACCCAGTACAGCCTGACCGATGACGCGACGAAGCTCGGCCGCCCCACCGGCTTCCGGCTTACCATCCGCGATGTCTACCCGTCGGCTGGCGCCGGCTTCGTGGTCGCGCTCGCTGGCGAGATCATGACCATGCCCGGCCTCAGCAAGACGCCGTCCGCCGAGGCGATCCGGGTCCATCCCGACGGTACCATCGAGGGGCTGTTCTGATGCCGGTCGGGTTCGTGTCCACACCCGACGCGCCGCGCGCGATCGGCCCCTACAGCCAGGCCACCCGTGCCAGCGGGCTTCTCTTCACCGCGGGCCAGGTCGGCTTCGATCCCGCCACGGGCGAGCTGGTGGACGGCGGCATCGCGGAGCAGACCGAGCGCGTGCTGCTGAACATCCGCGCCATTCTGGCGGCGGCAGGGCTCGATTTCTCCAGTGTCGCCAAGACCACCGTCTACTTGGTGGACATGGCCGAATTTGCCGCCATGAACACGGTGTACGCCCGGGCCTTCGGCGACCACCGGCCCGCGCGCTCGACCGTGGCCGTTGCAGCGCTCCCGCGGGGCGCCCGCGTCGAAATCGACGCGGTGGCGGTGTTACCTTCCTGAGGACAGGGGAGCGGATCGGGCCTGGTGGTCTGGCCGGTCTTCAAAACCGCGACGGAGGCGCCTTCGGTGGCTCCGGTGGGTTCGATTCCCACACGCTCCCGCCACCAGTCGTTCGCGCCACTTCGCTCCGGGATCGCCCACACGTGACGTTTCGTCTCGGTCGCTCGCTCGCCGGTGCCGCGTACCTGGTGGTGCTGGCCCACGTCCTCCCCGCGCCGCGGCTCGTTGCCCAGGACTCGACCGCCGTCGCCGTGCCAGCCGACACGGCAGCCGCCCCGCGTCCGGCGCCGGATTCGCTGGCCCTGCGAACCAGCCCGATGAACGCGTTCTGGCGCTCCTTCCTGCTGCCCGGCTGGGGCCAGGCAAAGCTCGGCCGGAAGCTGACCGCCGGCATCTTCGTGGCGTGGGAAGGCACCACCCTCGGCATGAGCCTCAAGACCCGCCATGAGCTCGCTTACCTCCGGCGCACCAACTCCGGGCGGGCGGATGACAAACGTCGGGAGCACGAGGACTGGTTGGTGCTCCTCGCCTTCAATCACTTGTTTGCCGGGCTCGAGGCCTACGTTTCGGGTCACCTGACCGACTTTCCGGGGGATCTCCGATTCCAGCCGGTGCCGGGCGGAGGATTGGGCGGCAGCGTTTCCCTCCCGTTCCGCGTCCGATGAATCCTGCCCCGATCGGCATCTTCGATTCCGGCATCGGCGGCCTCACGGTCGCCCGGGCCGTCTACCAGCGACTGCCGCACGAGTCCACCGTGTACTTCGGGGATACCGCCCGGGTGCCCTACGGTCCCAAGTCCCCCGAGACGGTGCGCCGGTACAGCCTCGAGATCCTCGCCTGGCTGCTGGGGCAGGGGGTGAAGGCGGTCGTGGTCGCGTGCAACACGAGCACGGCGCACGCGCTGGATACGCTGCAGGCCCGCTCGCCGGTGCCTGTCATCGGGGTGATCGAGCCGGGGGCGATCGCGGCGGCGCGTGCCTCGCGGCAGGGGCCGATTGGCGTGATCGGGACCGCCGGAACCATCGCGAGCAACGCTTATGCGCGCGCGATCCAACGGGCCCAGCCGGGCGCACGGGTGATCCAGCAGGCCTGCCCGCTGTTCGTGCCGCTCGTCGAGGAGGGATGGTTCGAGCATCCGGCGGCGGAGCTGATCGCGCGCGAGTACCTGGAACCGCTCCGGCAGGCGGGCGTGGATACTCTGGTGCTCGGGTGCACCCATTACCCGCTGCTCAAGCCGCTCCTGCAGCGGGTGATGGGGCCGGGAGTGGCGTTGATCGACAGCGGCGAGGAGACGGCGGGAGCGGTGGCGCAGGCGCTCGAGGCTCAGTCGCTCACGGCGCCGGCCGACGCGGAGGCGGTCCACCGCTTTGTGGTGAGCGACGACGAGGCGCGGTTTCGTCAGGTCGGCGCGCGATTCATCGGCGACCGGATGGGGCGGGCGGAGGTGGTACCGCTGGGCTGAACTGCCGCAGCTCGGCGCTGGTTTCCGTGGCTACCGCATAGCGGAAGCCGTCGAACCACGCACCCGGATTGAGATACTGGCGCCCCGGCTCCGGCTCCGCGAGCGCCGTCAGGTGGGTGTGGCCCATGATCACCAGGCCGAGGTCCGGCTCCCCCACCAGCAGGCGCGCCGCCCACTCGGCCTGGCGAGCCGCCGCCTCGGCCAGTCGAGGGGCATCCCTGGAGTCGTCTCCCAGCCGCGGGCTCAGGAAGTCCACGATCCGGAGTCCCAGTTCCGGGTGGATCGCACGATACACCGCGGCGGTCAGCGGGTGGTTGATCGCTCGGTGAAGCAGCGTGGCGCCCAGCCGGGACTCCGTCAGCCCGTCGCCGTGGATCGCCGCGACCCGTCGGCGGCCGATGTCGAACGTCGCGCGGTGCGGGTCGAACCGGATGCCCACGTCGCGCGCCCAGAAGTCGCCGCCCCAGCGGTCGTGATTGCCCCCGACCATCACGATGGGGACCCGGCGGCGCAGCCGGTCCAGGGCGGCCGCCACATGGAAGCCACGCCGGGGTATGACCCGGGCGTAGGAGAACCAGAAGTCGAACAGGTCGCCGTTGACCAGCAGGCTGTCTCCGAGGCCCGGCACCGCCTCCAGAAACGACAGCAGCGCCTCCTCGACCATGGGAGGCGCCACGCCGAGGTGGGCGTCGGACACAACGACGAGCGCATGGCCCAGCACGGCGCCAAAGATGGACCGCTCGGTTCGGCCTGGCAACCGGCGCCCACCCGGTGTGACTGCGCCGGCCGGCCAAGCGTCACCAACCCCGAGAGGCTGGCATGACGGTCCCTTCCGTCACTGAAACCCTGATCCGGGTGAACTACTCCGAGACCGACCAGATGGGCGTCGCCTATCACGCGCGCTATCTCGTCTGGCTGGACATTGCCCGCACCGAGCACCTGCGGCGCTCGGGAGCGAGCTACCGCGATCTCGAGGCCGCGGGGCTCCGGCTCGCGGTGAGCGAGGTCGCCGTCCGCTACCGGCAGCCGGCGCGGTTCGACGATATGGTGCGCGTTCGCTGCTGGGTGCGAGACCTCGCAACGCGGCGGGTCGAGTTCGGATACAGCGTGGAGCACGCGGAGGACGGCCGCCTCCTCGCGACGGCCACCGTTGCGCTGCTGGCGCTCGACGCCTCCCTCACCTTGACCCGGCTGCCGGAGTCGGTACGGGACGTGCTCCGAGCGGTTCCCGATCCGGTCAAGCTCGGACTCACCAGAGACCCAGCGGGCGCAGCGTGATGTCGAGTAAGCCACCGCATCTCCGTGGTCTCTCCCGGTCGCTTGGTCTCGGTGGTCTGCTCCTAGTCGCCGGGCGAGCGCTGCCCGCCGTCGCCCAGGAACAGGCGGTCGTCGAGCAACTCGCTCCGCTCCTCGCCGCCGAGGACGCGAGGGAGTTCCAGCCCGAGCTCTTCCGGCGTGCGCTCGCGGCGCCCGACTCGCTCGTGCGCCGGATTGCGGCGCTTGGGGCGGGGCGGGTCGGCGATCTCCGCGCCACGTCGCTCCTGGTCCCGCTGCTGGCCGATCCCGACTCGACAGTCCGCGTCGCCGCCGCGTTCGCCCTCGGCCTGCTGCGGGACTCCGCTGCGGTTCAGCCGATCATCGACCGGCTGACCGGTCTTCCCGGGCTCGATGCCCCGACTGCCGCCGAGGCGGTGACCGCGCTCGCGAAGATCGGCGGGCGCCGGAGTGGCGAGTTCTTCGACGGGGTGCTTGGCGGCCGGGTCGTGCTCTCGCAGGCAGACCCCACGACGGCGTTCAATCAGCTCATCGGGGAGGCATGGCGGCTCGGTCCGGAGGCGCCGGTGACGGGACTCCTCCCGTTCATGGACCAGACCGATGTGGTGCCGCGCCTGCGTGCGGTGTACTCGCTGGGGCGGATCCGCGCGCCGGCCGCCGGCAACCGCATGCTGCTCGTGCTCCGCGACCCGGAGGCCTACGTGCGCTCGCTGGCGGCGCGGACGCTGACCCGCAGCTACGCCGAGGCGGCCGGGCTTGCGCCGTCGGCCGTCGCCGAGCTGCTGGTCCGCGCGGCCGACGACGCGAGCCCCCAGGTCCGGATCAACGCCATCCGGTCCCTCGCCGGATACAAGGACTCGACCCTCTCGACCAAGCTCGCCCCCATGCTGGACGATCCGCTCGCCAGCGTTCAGGTGCAGACCGCCGAGGCCCTGGGCGAGCTGGGCGGAGTGGAGGCGGTGAAGGGGCTCGTGCGGGCTGCGGGGGGGAAGGGCACGTTCGCCCTGCGCCGCACCGCGCTGGTGGCGCTCGCACGAGCCGATACGGCTGCCTTCGCCCAGGCCGCCGCGCCGTGGCGCACGAGCCCCGATTGGCGCGCGCGCGCGGCGGCGGCGGAGGGTACGGCGGTCGCCGGGCCGGGGACGTCCCCAGCCTTCCTGGCCGACCGGGACGGTCGCGTCGTCGCCGCCGGCCTGCAGGCATGGGCAGGCGAGGTCGAGGGACCGCACCCGGCGCTCGTCGCCACAGCCCGCCCATTGCTCGCCCACGCGGACGCCGGTGTCCGCAGCGTGGCGGCGGACGCGGTGGCGCGCGCGGCCGATCCCGGCGACCTCCCGGCACTCGCGCGGATGTATGCCGCGACGGGCCGGGACTCCTTTCCCGAGGCGGCGCTGTCGGCCCTCGGCGCCATCCTCGCCATCCGCAAGGCGGGTCCGGCCGCCCAGGCCAGGGTTGATCGCGAGTTCCTCCAGGGATCGGACCGGCCCCGGGACTATCTGATCCGCCGGTGGGCGGAGGAGAACTGGCCGGAGGCAGCCGCACGCTGGGGGCCCGCGCGGCCGATCGAGACCGGGCGCTCGCTCCAGGACTACCGCGACCTGGTCCGCCGCTACCTGATCGGGGGCGACTCGCTGGCCCGGCCGCACGTCGTCATCGAGACCGAGGGTCGCGGGCCGATCGAGATCGAGCTGCTCGGTCCCGATGCGCCGCTCACCGTGGACAACTTCCTCCGGCTCGTGGCGCGGCGCTTCTTCGACCGGAACCGCTGGCACCGCGTGGTCCCCAACTTCGTCGTGCAGGACGGCGACCCGCGCGGCGACGGCTTCGGCGGGCCCGGCGGCGCGATCCGCGACGAGATCAACCGCAACCGCTACGACGGCCCCATGCTCGGCATGGCCCTGGCCGGGCCCGACACCGGCATGAGTCAATGGTTCATCAACCTGAGCGCGCAGCCGCACCTCGACGGCACCTACACCGTCTTCGGCAAGGTCGTGAGCGGTGCCGCGACGCTCACCCGGATCACGCAGGGAGATGTGATTCGGACGATCGCCAGGAAGTAGACCGGAGAAGACGGCGAAGACGGAGCGGGAATGGACCGGGAGACCGTGGAGGCGTGACGGATATGCCGACGACGAC
>DAIPLK010000044.1:11148-18608 GCA_036769285.1 Gemmatimonadales bacterium
TCCTCGCCGTCCTCGCCGTCCTCGCCGCCCCGCTTCATGCCCAGTTCTTCACCTTCGGCCAGAACAAGATCCAGTACCGCAAGCTCGACTGGCGGGTGATGAGCGGCCCGCACGTCGACCTCTACTACTACCCGGCTGAAGCCGACCTGGCGCCCGCGGCGCTCACCTATGCCGAGGCCAGCTACGACACCCTGAGCGTCCAGTTCGGCCACACGGTGGCGAGCCGGATCCCGCTGATTGTCTACGCCTCGCATACCGACTTCGAGCAGACGAACGTCCTCCCGTTCACGCCCCCCGAGGGACTGCTCGGCGCCACCGACTTCCTCAAGCGGCGCGTGGCTCTGCCGTTTCGCGGCAATTTCGCCGAGTTCCGGCACACGATGCGCCACGAGATGGTGCACGTCTTCCAGCTCGATCTGCTGATCGAGAGTTACAACCTCGCGCCGCGGGCGCGCCGCTACGCCTTCCCGCTCTGGTGGACCGAGGGGCTCGCCGAGCTCTGGTCTGCGGGACAGGACGCGCGCGACGAGATGGTGATGCGGGACCTGACCCTGAGCGGCCGGCTGCCTCCGCTCAAGCAGCTCACCTACGTCACGGGCGGCATCGTCTACCCGATCGGCGGGCAGATCCAGCGCTGGCTTGCCGACTCCTACGGCGACTGGCGGCCGGCCCTCATGTACCAGGAGCTCAACCGCCACGACAGCTTCGAGGCCGCCATCCAGGCGGTCTATGGCCGTACGCTCGACCAGCTGGACGATGAGTTCCAGCTTGCCATGCGCCGTCAGTACTACCCGTCCGTGGACACTCTCGCCCCGCTCAACGTGCTCGGCACCGAGATCGCGCGACTGGGGGTGAAGGCGGCCGTGCTCCCGGACACCACGGCGGGCGAAGCGCCCGGGCAGATCGCCTACCTCTCGCCGGCAAGCGGGTATGTCTCGATCTACCGGAAGTCGCTCGAGCCCGGCGGCAAGGCGCGATCGATCATCACCGGTGGCCGCTCGGCGGAGCTGGAGTCGTTCCATCCGTTCGAGTCGCGGATGGATGCGTCGCGGCCCGGGCTGCTGCTCTTCACCGCGCGGTACGGAGACCGCGACGCGCTGATCGTGTGGGACCTCGCGCGCAGCCGAGTGACCGGGCGCTACCAGTTTCCCGAGCTGGTATCGCTCCTCTCGCCCCACTGGATGCCCGATGGCGCGAGCATCGTGCTCAGCGGGCTATCCGAGCGCGGCGTGTCCGATCTCTACCGGGTGCGCCTCCCCGGGGGCGAACTCGACGCGCTCACCGCCGACCGGTACCAGGATCTCGATCCCAGCCCCAGCACCGACGGGCGCGCACTGGTCTTTGCCTCCGACCGGGCCGCCGAGGGCCGAAGCGGCGCCGTCAATCTCTTCCTGCTCGACCTCGAGACCGGCCGGACCAGCCAGTTGACGGCCGGGACGTGGGTGGACGAGTCGCCCGTCTGGGCTGCCGATGGCCGAATCTATTTCAGCTCCGACCGGGATGGCGTGCTGAACGTCTTCTCCGTCGACAGCGCCGGTGACGGCCGGCGCGAGACCTCCGCGTGGACCGGCGCGTTCGACGCCGTCCCGCTCGCCGACGGCGCCCTCGTCGTCGGCGGCTTCCACGATCTCAGTTGGAACCTCTACCGGCTCCCGGTGGATTCCGCGGCGCGCGAGGAGCGCTTCGCCGCCGTCGAGGCCGCGCCCGCGGGGGAGTGGGACTGGGACGTCCCCGGTGACACTACGACCAGCTTCGCCGCTCGGCGCGAGCCCTATCGCCGCCGCCTCTCGCTCGACTTCGCCGCCGGCGATGCCGTCGTGATCCCCGGCTACGGTGGGGCGCAGGGAATCTTCTTCGTCGCGAGCGACCTGCTGGGAGATAATCTGCTGTTCGGCTCGCTGTCCTCGTACCAGGGCCGCCGGCTCGGCAGCATCTTCTCGAACCTGAGCGGCACCGCCGTCTACCTGAACCGCTCGCGGCGGGTCAACTGGGGAGTGGGCGCCTTCCGGACCAAGAGCCGGAACTTCGAGGGCGACCGCTTCGTGGCCTACGACGAGACCGCGTACGGGGCCCTCGGCCTGCTTCGCTACCCGCTCAGCCGGTTCACCCGGATCGAGGGCACCGTCGTGATCGAGCACTCCGACCGGGTGGACTTCACCCTGCCGGTGGACGAGCCGCGGCGAGTCGGCTGGATTGCCTCGCACTACCTGAGCTACGTGCGGGACAACTCGCTCTGGCTGTCGAGCGGGCCGATCGACGGCGGGCGCTTCGCGCTGACGGCCGGCGTTTCCAGTGACTTCTCCAACAGCCGCTTCGACAGCTATCTGCTGTCGGGGGATTGGCGCCACTACTTCCGGATGGGCCGGCGCAGCGCCTGGGCGCTTCGCGCCTACGGCTTCTACAGTGGCGGCGATCGCCCGCGCCGCGTCAACATCGGCGGTACCCTTGGCCTCCGCGGCTACCCCCAGTTCGGGTACATCGTGGGCTCGGAGGCGTTCATGCTCAATCAGGAGGTTCGCTTCCCACTGCTCACCCACCTGACACTCGGCACGCCGCTCGGCGACCTCGATTTCCCCGAGATTCAGGCCGGGCTCTTCACCGATCTGGGTCAGGCCCGCTTCTCCACCACCACCGATCGCGCGCTGCTCGGCAGCTATGGCGTTAGCTTCCGCATGGCGCTGGGGCCGCTGACCGTTCTCCGGCTGGATGTGGGCCGGCGGTTCAGCAGTGACCGGTTCCGGGGGTACAGTCTCAGCGGCGACCAGAAGCACCCCGGGTTCGTGAGCTTCTTCTTCGGTTATAACTATTGATGCGACAACGATTTTTCGTTGACCGTGGTGCTCTCGTGGCCTATCTTGCCCTGTCACTGTCGGCCTGTCGCGGCACGCCGGGTCCGGTCCTCCCGGTCGGCGCCGCACCGGTCAGCCGGGAGCAGGTCAGCCAGTGGGTGACGGCGACGATTCCCGCGGAGCACCGCCTGCACCGGTTCAAATGGCTGTTTCAGGACGAGCGGTCGAGCGCCGGGGGCAGGGGCAGTGCTCGCATCGCGCCGCCCGACTCGATGCGCTTCGACGTCGCCGGACCGTTCGGCTCCGGCGCGGCGGCGGCGGCGGTCGTCGGCGACGAGCCGCTCTGGGCGGAGCCGCCCGATGCGGTCAAGAAGCTGGTGCCGAACTATCCGTTGATGTGGGCCATGTTCGGCGTCGCGCGCCTGCCCGGGGAGGGCGATTCCCTCAAGGGCCTGAGCGATGGCGCCACCACCGCCTGGCGGTACGCGAACGCGACGGACACCGTGGACTACGTCCGCACCACAGGCCGGACGGGCAGGCTCGTGACCGAGGTCCGGCGCGCCGGGAAGGTGGTGGGACGCGCGGAGACGACGCTCGACGCATCGGGCACGCCGATCGCCGCGCGCCTGGTGGTCCCGAGCGTGCCGGCCAAGCTCGATCTCACGTTCCTCTCCACCGCGCGGGCCGACTTTGCGCCTGATATCTGGACCGTTCGCCAGCCGTAGCATCCTCGTCCCGGCGCTGATCGGCGCCGGGCTCACCGGCTGCCTGTACGGCTTCGCCGGCGGAGGGCTCCCGCCCTCGATCAAGACGGTGGCCCTGCTCCCCTTCGACAACCAGACCGCGGAGCCGACGCTCACCCAGGAGGTCGCCGTCCGCGTGCGCGAGGCCATCCAGAGCCGCCTCGGCCTCCGCCCGGCCTCCGAATCCCAGGCGGACGCCGTGGTTCGGGGAACGATCGTGCGCTACGAGCCGGACCTGCCGGTCCAGTATACCGGGGGCGACGACCGCGCGGTGAGCGTCACTCGGCGGCTGGTGCAGATCACCGTGTCGGTGGAGATCATGGACCAGAAGCAGGGCAAGCCATTGTGGCAGCGCAGCGGCCTCCTGCTGGAAGGGGATTACGACCCGGGACAGGAGCGGAGCGGGCGGGAGAAGGCGCTCGACAAGCTCGTCACCAATATCGTCGAAGGAGCCCAGTCGCAATGGTGAGTCTCCGGCCGGACCGGCGAGGCACCAGCACCCTCGGGTGCCTCGTCATGCTCGTCCTGCTCGCCGGCGCCGCATACTACGGGATGCACATCGGCGGCATCTACTTGCGCTACTACGAGCTGCTCGACGACATGCGCCAGCAGGCGCGGTTCGCCTCCCAGCGCACCGACCAAGCGATCCAGTCCACGCTCATTGCCCAGGCTGATTCCATCCTGGGCCAGGCTCCCAACTTCCGTATTCATCGGGGCGGGCACCCCAACCGAATCACGATCCAGGCCGAATACTCCGAGAGCGTCGAGCTCCCCCTCTTCAAGCACACCTTCGTCCTCAGGCCCCGCGCCGAGGAACCGCTCTAGCGTGCTGTCCATGGTTGCGGCGGGCGGGCTCGACATCGCCCGTTTCTTCCTGGCGCTCGCTGCCATCCTCGTCGCCGCCAAGCTGCTCGGCGAGCTGGCCGAGCGGATCGGGCAGCCGGCCGTCCTCGGCGAGCTGGTCGCCGGCGTGCTGCTGGGAGGGAGCGTGCTCGGCGTCGTACCGGCGGAGGGCGTGCCTGCCCAGCTGATCCACGTTCTCGCCGAGCTGGGCGTACTGCTGCTCCTGTTCGAAATCGGGCTCGAGACCGACCTGCGGGAAATGTTTCGGGTGGGCCCCGCGTCGCTCGCCGTGGCGGTGGTCGGCGTGGTGGTGCCGTTCGGGCTGGGCTACGCCTACTGGATGTACGCTCCCCACCCCGCCGCCGGCCTGGGCGACCTCACCACCTCCGCGATCTTCGTCGGCGCCACGCTGACCGCAACGTCCGTCGGGATCACCGCGCGGGTGCTCTCCGACCTCGGCCGCATGGCCACGCCCGAGGCGCGCATCATCATCGGCGCGGCCGTGATCGACGATGTCCTCGGGTTGGTGATCCTGAGCGTCGTGTCCGGGGTTGCCGCCGGCGCCGCCGTGACGGTGCTCGGCGTGCTGCGAACGCTCGCCGTCGCGGTCGGATTCCTGGTCGTGGCGGTGCTCGTGGGGCGGTTCCTGGTGCCGAGGCTGTTCGACGTCGTGGTCCGCATGCGGGTGCGCTATGTGCTCCTCACCTTCGCCGTCGCCTTCGCGCTTGGACTCTCCTCGCTCGCATCGGTCGCGGGCTCCGCGCTCATCATCGGGGCATTCGCCGCCGGCATCATCCTCTCAGGTACCAACCAGTTCGATACCATCGAGCGAGAGGTGCACCCGCTCGCCGCGATCTTCGCCCCCATCTTCTTCGTGAGCGTCGGCGCCTCAGTGGATCTCCGCCTGCTGAATCCCGCGCTGCCCTCGTCCCGGGGCACGCTGGTCATCGCGGGGGCGCTCGTCGTCATCGCCATCGTGGGCAAGGTCGCGGCCGGCTGGGCCGCCCCCTGGGCGCCCATGCGCCGGCTGGTCGTCGGCGTCGGCATGGTGCCGCGCGGCGAGGTGGGGCTCATCTTTGCCGACATCGGCCGCCGCTCGGGCGTCCTCCCGCCCGACGTGTTCGGCGCCGTGCTGCTCATGATCATGGTGACTACGTTCGTGGCGCCGCCGGGACTCAAGGCGGTTTTCGGCCGGCGGGAGGAATCGGCCGGATGACCGCCGCCGGCAGCGCGGCCAAGGTGCGGTCGCTCGCGGCGGCGGCCGCTTGGCGCGCCGCACAGCACGGCCGCGTCGTGTTCACCAACGGGGTGTTCGACCTGCTGCATCCCGGCCACGTCGAGCTGCTCGAGGCCGCTCGGCGCGAGGGGGACGCCCTCGTCGTCGGGGTCAACAGCGACGCCTCCGCCCGCCGGCTCGGCAAGGGGAGCGGACGCCCGGTGGCGGGGCAGGAGGCCCGCGCGCGCGTGCTCGCCGGCCTTGCTGCCGTGGACTGCGTCGTGCTGTTCGACCAGGACACCCCGCTCGAGCTCATCGAGGCGCTCGCCCCCGACGTCCTCGTCAAGGGCGCCGACTACGAGCGCGACCGGATCGTCGGCGCCGACTGGGTCGAGGCGCACGGTGGCCGGGTCGTCCGTGTGCCGGTCGTCGCCGGCTTTTCAACCACCGCCCTCGTGGAGCGCCTCCGTGCCCCGTCCTGATGGCCGCGCCAAGGATCAGCTCCGTGCGCTCGTGCTCGAGCGCCGCGCCAACCCGTACGCCGAGGGCTCCTGCCTGATCCGGATGGGCGGCACCCTGGTGCACTGCACCGCTTCGGTCGAGGCGGGCGTCCCGGGATTCAAGAAGGGCACCGGTGAAGGCTGGGTCACCGCCGAGTACGCCATGCTCCCGCGCGCCACCGTCGAGCGTACCTCGCGGGAGCGGAACGGGCCCGGCGGGCGGACCCAGGAGATCCAGCGCCTCATCGGCCGCTCGCTTCGCGCGGCCATGGCAACGATGGCGTTCGGCGAGCACACGATCCGGATCGACTGCGACGTGCTGCAGGCCGACGGCGGGACCCGCACCGCCAGCATCACGGGCGGCTGCGTGGCCCTGGCCGACGCCTGCGCCTGGCTGTCCGAGCGCACGGGGGTCCCGTCGCCGTTCGGACAGCTGGTGGCCGCAGTGTCGGTGGGCGTGGTCGAGGGCGAGGAGCGGCTCGACCTCGCCTACCTCGAGGACCGCGACGCGCACGTGGATGCCAACGTCGTGAAGCTGGAGCCTGCCCGCTTCGTCGAGGTCCAGGGCACCGGCGAGAACGACACGTTCTCCCGCGCGCAGCTCGATGTGCTGCTGGACCTCGCCGGGAAGGGGATCGCCGAACTCTTCGAGGCGCAGCGGAGAGCGCTGGGCTGGTGAAGCTCCTGGCGGCCACCCGGAGTAGGGGAAAGCAGGCCGAGTTCCGCCGCTTGCTCGAGCCCGCCGGCGTCGAGGTGCTCTTCCCTGAGGATGCCGGGCTCTGGGAGAGCCCGGCCGAGGACGCGCTCGAACTCGCCGACACATTCGAGGGCAACGCCCGCCGCAAGGCGGAGCATTTCGCCCGCCTGTCTGGGCTTCCCACGGTCGCGGATGATTCCGGGCTCGAGGTCTTCGCGCTCGGCGGCGCGCCCGGGGTGCGATCGCGCCGGTGGGCCGGCGCGACGGGGACGGCGGAGGAGATCGACGCCGCCAACAACGCGGAGCTGCGCCGGCGGTTGCGTGGCGCCTCGGACGAGCGCCGCCGGGCGCGGTACCGTTGCGTGCTGGTTCTCCTGCGCGAGCCGGGTGCAGTACCCGAGGTGTTCGAGGGCGTGTGTGCCGGCCGGATTCTGGAAACGCCGCGCGGCGACGGCGGGTTCGGCTACGACCCCCTGTTCCTGAGCGATGACCTCGGCCGGACGTTCGGCGAAGCCACGGCGGCCGAGAAGGACGCCGTCAGCCACCGGGGCCGAGCGCTCCGGGCGCTGGCCGACGCGTTGCGCGTGCCCACCACTTGAGCCAACCGGAGTGCCTATGCCCGCCCACCGCCCGCGACCCGCCGCCCGTCTCGCGCCGCGCCTCAAGGTCTGG
>DAIPLK010000151.1:0-5675 GCA_036769285.1 Gemmatimonadales bacterium
CTCGAACCCGCGACCCTCAGCTTGGAAGGCTGATGCTCTACCAACTGAGCTACACCCGCGAATTCGTCCTCGTCACTCCCCGCGCGCCACTCCTCGCCTAACCGCCCGCCATGGTGGGGGTAGGATTCGAACCTACGTAGGGCAGAGCCCGGCAGATTTACAGTCTGCTACCATTAGCCACTCGGTCACCCCACCGAGCCTGCGAGTCACCCTCATCTGAGACAGAACCCCGCCGGCGAAGGAGCGGGGTCCTATTCATCGAAGGTGTCGGCGTCACCGAGCTGACGAGGGGAATCGAACCCCTAACCTCCCGCTTACAAGGCGGGTGCTCTGCCAGTTGAGCTACGCCAGCCAAACAGGCCGAACAACACAGACTCCTATGATAGAAGGCAAGTTGGCCTGAGTCAATGGGGTTGGGCTCCTGGTACTGACCTGTTCTCAACGTCACGGAGCCTCGAACAGCCGGGTGGGCGGCCATTGGCGGGTTGCGTTTGGAGTCACCTCGAGCGGGGCGAAGCGGGCATGACCAGAATCACGCCGCCTTCGGTCCGCTCAGGATGACTCGGTTGCGGCCGGATTCTCGCCTAGTCGGAGGTCGTGAGCCGAACCACCTCAACCTTTCCATCCTTACGGTCCCGGACCTCAAAACCGCCACGGCGGACAATGCCCCGGATTCGATCAGCCTCGGCGAAGTTCCGCTGACTCTTGTGAGCGAGTCGGATGGCCGCCCAGGTCTCGGCCCACGCGAGTCGCTCAGACTCCCCCACTGGGGCATCTTCCGCTGGTGCCACTGTAACTGTCAGTTGAGCAACGTCTTGGGAGCCACCGAGCAGGGTGGCCGATGCCTCAACCGTCTTGCTGGCCACCGTCGAAACCACACCCAGCACTCCCTCCGCCCGGCGCCACGCGGCGAGGGCGCGGGGACCGGCGGCCTCACCGACGTCGAGCGCCGCGTTCCCGGCGGAGGCGAACGCGAACAGGGCTGCCACGGCGCGGGGGGCGTTCAGGTCGTCGTCCAGCGCCTCGGCCAGCTCGCGCTCCAGCCGGTCGGCCGCCTCGAGCATGGGGCGCCCGTCCACGCCGCGCGCCGCCGCCAGCAGCCGGTTCTGGAACTCGCCCAGGCGACGCGAGCCCTCCCGTGCACTCGCGAGCGCCTCGTCGGTCAGGTCGAGCTGCTTGCGGTAGTGCACCTGGAACATGAGCAGCCGGACGGCCCCAGGGTCCACCCCGTCCTCCCGCAGATCGCGCGCGGTCGTGATGTTGCCGAACCGCTTGGACATCTTCTCGCCGCGAATGTTCAGGAACTCGCCGTGCAGCCAGAAGCGGGCGAACTCGTCCCGCCCGGTATACGCACAGCTCTGCGCGATCTCGTCCTCGTGATGAGGGAAAATGAGATCCACGCCGCCCGCATGAATGTCCAGCACGTCCGTGCCCAGCCGCCGGCGGATGAGCTCGAGTGCCATCGCGGAGCACTCGATATGCCAGCCTGGCCGGCCCCGGCCGAACGGGGCGTCCCAGGCGGCGCCGACCGCCTCGTCTTCGGGCCGGGCCGCCTTCCAGAGGACGAAGTCGCGCGCGTCCTCCTTGGCGTACTCGTCGGCGCTCACGCGCTCGCTCGCCCCGGCTCGAAGCTCCCGCCGGTCGAGCTGCGAGAGCCGCCCGTAGGCCGGGAATCGCGCGATGGCGAAGTAGACCGAGCCGTCCTCCCCCACGTAGGCCACGCCCTGGTCGAGCAGCCCCTGGATCAGCGCGATCATCGGGCCGATGTACTCGGTGGCGCGGGGCTGCTCGTGCGGCGGCCTGATCCTCAGCCAATCGCGGTCTTCCTCGAACGCCCGCGCGAACGGATCCACGTGCGCCCGGAGCGGGACGCCTTTCTCTCCGGCTGCGGCGATGGTGCGGTCGTCCACGTCGGTGAGGTTCATGATGTGAAAGACGTCGTACCCGCTCGCTTCGAGCCAGCGCCGCAGCAGGTCCTCGAACAGGAAGGTGCGGAAGTTTCCGATGTGGGCGTAGTTGTAGATGGTCGGGCCGCAGGTGTACAGCGAGACCTTCCCCGGCTGAAGCGGGACGAACGGTTCGATGCGGCGGGTAAGCGTGTTGTAAAGGCGGAGGCTCATCCGCCGGTGGCCCCGGCGGCGGCGTGCACAACGGAATCGGGCCCGGGACCGCCCTCGACCCGCACGTGCACTCGGCGCTGCGGGAACGGAATCTCGAGGTTCTCCCGGTCGAAGCGGTTCTTGATTCGGCGCCGGAACTCGCGCGCGACGCTCCACTGCGAGCCCGGCTGAGTGCGGATCAGCGTACGAAGCACCACCGCGCTGTCGCCGAGCGACTCGACGCCGAGGACCTCGACCGGCCCGTCGAGCTGGGCGCCCCAGATCCGGTCGGTCGAGAACTGCGCCGCCTCGTCGCGCAGGACCTCGAGCGCCCGGTCCACGTTCTCGTCATACGGCACTCCCACGTCCACCACCGCGCGCGACCACCCTCGGGTCTTATTGCTGACGACCTTGATCTCGCTGTTGGGCACGACGTGCATGATCCCCTCGGCGTCGCGGAGGACGACGACGCGGAGGGTCATCTTCTCGACCAGACCGCTCTTCCCGGCAACCTCGATCACGTCGCCGATGGCGAACTGGTTCTCGAAGAGGATGAAGAACCCCGAGATGACGTCCTTGACCAGGCTCTGCGCGCCGAAGGAGATGGCGAGGCCGAGGATCCCCGCACCCGCCAGGATCGGCCCGATGTCGATGAAGATGTTGAAGGTGAGCAGGAGAGCGATGGCGAAGATCACCACGCGTCCGACGCTACGCAGGAGCTGGGAGATGGTCTGGCCGCGGCGCTCGCGAAGCGTGGTGACCGAGTCGTCGCCGTCGTCCACGGCGATTTCGATCCGTCGCGCGGCAAGGCGCACGACCCGGTAGGCGAGCCACGCGAGCAGCCAGATGCCGAGTACCCGCAGCCCGCTCCGGATGAGCTCCTCGCCATCGATCCTGAGGATGGCGCCGAGGCGGCGGAGGATTTCACCGAACGTGAAGAGCGGAGCGAGGTTGAGCGCGAGCATAGGTCCGGGTCGTGGGCGAGCCCTAACCTAGAGACTCCGGCGGCCGCGAGTCAACCGGAACCCGCGTCGCGATACTCGATCCAGGTGGCGGCCACGGGCAGGCGGGCGGCGGCACACGCCGCAAGCGCCGCCTCGGCGCCGTCAAGACCGAGCGGCAGCGTGATCCGCCCCTCGGCCACGCGGAGGCCGGGAAACATCGCCCGGAGCTGGGGCACTTCCGGGAGGTACGGGGCGCCGACCACGATTTGAAGGGTGCGCCAGGCGATGAGCCGCTCGGCGTCGAGGATCGCGGGTTGCGCGCCGTCCCTGACCAGCACGCGGCGGCACCGGCGCAGGAGATACCCCAGGTCGGCGCTGGCGAGGAGGGCGCGTCCGCCGGCGCGCAAGTGCAGCGGCCACCGGCCCGTCCGCACCCAGGCGCCGAGGAGCTCCCCGGGGTGTGTCAGGCCCAGCGCGCGGCGGAGCGGGAAGGACGAGGGGAGGCGGGATGGGGCGCCGGGGAGCATGCGCCATGTTCACGTCAGGCGACGCCTCGAGCGCCATCGTTTCGCCGTCGGGCGGGGCGAATCCGCGCGCGCGCCAGGGCCGGCGACCGAAGTCATCCTGAGTACAGCGAAGGAGCCATGACCGAGTGCATGCGCCCTTCGGCGAGCCCGCAACCGGGTTACGCGGTGCGGCGGGCCTCGTCGTGGCGGGTTCGCGCGTTCATGACGGCGTCCACTAGAGGCCCGGCATCGAACCGCACGGGATCGGTGGTGGGAAGGCCGGTCTCGCGCGACGCCGTCTCACAAGCCCGCCGGGCCTCCGCCTCGGTCATGTCGTAGGTATTGAGCGAGATCCCGATGACCTTGGTCGGATGCACCGCCGAACCGATCGTCTCGTACAGCCTGATGTACTCGGTGAGCGGCGGGATCCGGAGCCACGCCGCCTCACGATAGTCGCCGAGATATTCGCGGGTGCACTGGTGGCAGAGGATCAGCGCATCGGGGCATGAGCCGTGGAGCAGCCCCAGCGTCACGCCCGAGTAGCCGGGGTGGTTGATGCTGCCCTGCCCTTCCACGAGCACGACGTCCGCGTCCCGCGCGCCTTCGAGCACCAGACGCTCCGCCGCGCCGGCGATGAAGTCCGCGACCACGGCGTCCACCGCGATTCCCCAGCCTTCGATCATGATTCCGGTCTGGCCGGTGGCCACGAACCGGGTGCGAACGCCACGTTCGTTGAGCCGGCGGGTGAGCTGGAGCTGCGCGGTCATCTTGCCGACGTTGCAGTCGGTGCCGACCGTGAGGACCACCAGCGGCTCGACCGTCTTGGCGAGCCCGGAGGCGATGGGCAGATCCGCGGGTGGCCGGCGCAGGTCGAAGATCTTGCGCCCCCCCGCCCGTGCCTTCTCGGCCAGCAGGGGGTCGTCCCCGAGGAAGGTGTGGAGCCCGCTCCAGAGATCGCAGCCGTGGTCGAGCGCCTCGGCCAGCCAGGCGCGCCACTCGGCCGGCATGCGCCCGCCCACGGGCGCGATGCCGATGAGCACCGCCGTCGGGCCGAGCGCGAGCCCTTCACGCATCGAGCCCACCACGGGAAGCGCCCCACCGAAGCCGAGCACCTCCTGGACGGTCTTCCCGGCCTGCTGGCGGTCGAGCACGCCGACGGTCCGGTCAGGGAGGTAGCGGATGACGGAGTTGGCCGTCTTGGAGGTCATCGGCGAGAAGTCGCCGTCG
The DNA here is from genome assembly GCA_036769285.1 of Gemmatimonadales bacterium. Taxonomy (GTDB): domain Bacteria; phylum Gemmatimonadota; class Gemmatimonadetes; order Gemmatimonadales; family GWC2-71-9; genus CAVVWJ01. The sequence continues at coordinate 4,777 of DAIPLK010000151.1, forward strand.
GCGACGACCAGAAAGCGCGGCGCGGTCATTCGGTCAGGAGTGCTGCCGGCCGGTCACCGTCATCGCCATCAGCGGCTGGACCCTTCGTCTCCCTCTTCCACGAGCTCGGCATCGTGGACGTCGCCCGCGCCCTTGTTGAGTTGCCGGGTTGGCTGGCTCTGCGCCGGCGGGAGCAGTCCCATGCGGGACTTGAGCTCCAGCAGCTGCTGGTCCGAGCTGCCTTTGTACTCCAGCGCCTCGAACTGCTTGGCGAGCCGGTCGCCGGAGACCTCCTCGTTCAGCTCGGCCGCGGCGAGGGCCCGGCGCTCGGTGGCCTCGATCTTCTCCGCCATCCGCTCGAACGACTCGAAGGCGCTCTTGTCCGACATCCCCGACATCGTCTCCTGGATCCGCTGCTGCGCCTCGGCCCGCTTGGCGCGCGCCACCAGGATGTTCTTCTTCCGCTTGGCCTCTTCGATCTTGTCGTTCAGCTGGCGCAGCGAGAGCTTGAGGGCCTCGGTCTCCGCCTTGTGCCTGAGCCAGGTCTCGTGCAGCTGCTGGGCACCCTGCATATGCTCGTTGTACCGGCCGAGCGCCTGCTTGGCCATGTCGTCGCGGCCCTCCTGCACGGCCAGCATCGCGCGGCGCTCCCAGTCCTCCGCCTGCTTCTTCATGTTCTCGGCGTCGGCCTGCAGCTTCTTCTCGTCGGCGATCGCCGAGGCCACCTGCTGCTTGGCCTTGGCCAGATTCGTCTTCATGTCGACGATGAGCTGGTTGAGCATCTTCTCCGGGTTCTCGGCCCGCGAGATCAGATCGTTGATGTTCGACCGGAGAAGGGTCGAGAGACGGTCAAAGAGTCCCATGTCGCTTCACCTTTCCCGGTACGGAGCGAGCGTGGCGAGGTGCGAGGCCAGCGCCAG
>DAIPLK010000045.1:0-4026 GCA_036769285.1 Gemmatimonadales bacterium
GCTCGATCCCCTTCACCCCCGTGGTGGCGCGTCCCATCTCGCGCACGTCGCCCTGATGGAAGCGAATGCTCATCCCGTCCTTCGTGGCCAGGACGATGTCGCTGTTCTGGTCGCACACCTGGGCGTCGATCAGTTCGTCGCCGTCCTCCACGTTGATGGCGCAGATCCCGTTGGTCCGGACATTTCCATAGGCCGAGAGGAGCGTCTTCTTCACCGTCCCCTGGCGGGTGGCGAAGACGAGGCACTTGTCGTCGGTGAACTCCCGCACCGGCACCAGCGCCGCGACCTGCTCGTTGGGCTTGATGGCGATGCAGTTGACCACTGGCTTGCCGCGTGCCGCCCGGCCCGCCTGCGGGATCTCGTGCACCTTGAGCCAGTAGAGCTGGCCGGTGTTGGTGAAGAACAGCAGGTAGTCGTGCGTGCTGGCTATGAACAGGTGCTCGACCCAGTCGTCCGCCTTGAGGTCGGCGCCGTTGAGCCCTCGGCCGCCGCGCCGCTGCCGCTTGTAGGTCGTGACCGCGATGCGCTTGATGTAGCCGGAGTGGGAGATGGTGATGACCATGTCCTCTTCGGCGATGAGATCCTCGACCGTGAACTCGCCTTGGTCGGCGACGATCTCGGTACGCCGGTCGTCGCCGAACTGGTCCACCACCTCGCTCATCTCCTGCTTCAGGATGGCCATTCGCTTGGGCCGAGATGCCAGAATGCTCTTGAGCTCCTTGATCGTGGTCCGAACCTCCTTCAGCTCGGCCTCCAGCTTGTCGATCTCGAGCCCGGTGAGCTTGGCCAGCCGCATGTTGAGGATGGCCTCGCTCTGCTTCTCGCTCAGTCCGAACCGCTTGCGCAGCCGCGCGTCGGCCTGCGGCGAATCCTCCGAACCGCGAATGATCTTGATGACCTCGTCGATGTTGTCGACAGCGATCTTCAGGCCATCGAGAATGTGCTCGCGAGCCTCGGCCGCGTCGAGGTCGAACTGCGTCCGACGGACGACGATCTCGTGCCGGTGCTCAACGTACCGCTCGAGCAGCTCCTTCAGGTTCATGACCCTGGGGGCGCCCTTGTCGAGCGCCAGCATGATCACGCCGAAGGTGGACTGCATGGCGGTGTGCTTGTACAGCTGGTTCAACACCACGTTGGGAATGGCGTCGCGCTTCAGCTCGATGACGACCCGCATCCCCTCCTTGTCGGACTCGTCGTTGACGCCGCTGATCCCGTCGATCTTCTTCTCGGACGCCAGCTCGGCGATCGACTTCACCAAGTTCTCTTTGTTGACCTGGTAGGGGATCTCGGTCACAACGATCTGCGAGCGGCCCGACGACTCCTTCTCCTCGATCTGGGCCCGCGCGCGCATGATCACGCGGCCGCGACCGGTCTCGTACGCCTCCCTGATCCCCTCGCGGCCGTAGATGTAGGCCCCGGTGGGGAAGTCGGGGCCCTTGATCACCTTCCGGAGATCGGTGATGGAGGCCTCGGGGTTGTCGATGAGCAACTCGACCGCCTTGGCCACTTCCCGCAGGTTGTGCGGCGGGATGTTGGTCGCCATGCCGACGGCGATGCCGGAGGAGCCGTTGACCAGCAGGTTGGGAACTTTGGCCGGGAGGACCGTGGGCTCCTGCAACCGGTCGTCGAAGTTGGGCTGGAAGTTGACGGTGTTCTTGTCGATGTCCTCCAGCATCGCGATCGCGACGCGAGTGAGGCGAGCCTCGGTGTAACGGTAGGCCGCTGCGGGATCGCCGTCCACCGACCCGAAGTTCCCCTGCCCATCGACCAGCGGATACCGCAGCGAGAAGTCCTGCACCATGCGCACGAGCGCGTCGTACACCGAGGAGTCGCCGTGCGGGTGGTACTTGCCGAGCACGTCGCCCACCACGGTGGCGGACTTCTTGTACGGGCGGCCGGGCACCAGGCCCAGCTCGTTCATGGCGTACAGGATGCGCCGGTGCACCGGCTTGAGCCCGTCCCGCACATCCGGCAGCGCCCGGGAGACGATGACGCTCATCGAGTAGTTGATGAACGACTGCTGCATCTCCTCTTCGATCAGCCGGGGCAGGATGCGCTCGCGCGAATTCGGTGCGGTCATGTCGGTCGCTGGCTAGGGGTGGCGCCTTGGTCCCGGAGGAAGCGCCGAGACCCCCAAATATACCCCGGAACCGGTTGCGGACGCAACGGTTTGGTGAGTGCGGAAGTGGCAGTAAGGCAACAAGTTATGGCTGGGGAACCGATGCGCGGTCCGGGCCGATCGGAGTCACCCTGAACGATAGTGAAGGGGGCATGACCCGACGCGGCCCCTCCGCTCAAGGATCCGGCGTGCACTACGCCGCATCTCGCGTCGGCACGCAGCCTGCCCGCCCTACTGCTGGCACGGCGCCTGGGGATCAGGCTTCGGCTGGTCCACCAGGATCCGGTGTTCCAGGTTCGCCACCCGCCCGGCGAGCGCGCCGACGTAGCGAACCACCGTCGTGAACTTGTCGTAGTCGAGATACTCCGGCTCATCGCTCACCTGGTGGTAGTCCCGGTGACTGCCGGTGCTGAAGAACACGATGGGAATGCCGTACCGCGCGTACATGGCGTGGTCGCTGCGGCAGTAATACTGGTCGGGGTGACCACTCGCGTCGTACTCGTAGTTGAACTTGAAGCCGTACTGCCCCTCGGTGTTCACCTGCTCCACCAGATCGCCAAGCTCGGTCGAGAGCCGGCGCGCGCCGAGCACCTCGAGATAGCCCGGGCCGCCGGCCGGCACGTCGGCCGGCCCGCCCCGCGCGATCATGTCGATGTTGATCTGGGCCACGATCGAATCCCGCGGCACGGTCGGATGGTCGGTGAACCAGCGGCTCCCCTGGAGCCCCGACTCCTCGCCGCTGTGCCAGACGAACAGCAGCGATCGCCGGGGCCGCACGGCACCGCGCGCCACCGATTCGGCGATCTCGAGCAGCGCCATCGACCCCGAGCCGTCGTCGTCGGCCCCGTTCACGATCGAATCCGCCCGGGCGGGATGTCGCCGGCGCACGCTATCGACAATGCTGCGGATCCTGGCCGACTCCTCCGAGGTGGGCTCCTTTGGCGGGTCGTTTGCGCCACGCGGGCGAATCACGGTGTTGTAGGCGCGCAGGCTGTCGTGATCCACCGACGGCACGAGGCCGATGGCGTCGTTGTGCGCGCCGAGGGCCACGTATTCGCCACGAAGCGCCGGGTCTGACCCCTCGAGGATCGCCACCACGTTCGTGGCCGGGAGGTCCGTGCTCTCGAAGTTCACGTCACCCTGCACCGTTGGACCGGCCTCGCCCGGGCGGAGCGCGTCCAGCGGCTTGCCGAACAGCTTGTCCACCGATGCCGTCGGCAGAAAGATCATGCGCGGCTGGGTCACCCCTGGTGGCACCTGGCCGTGATCCTTCAGCTCGACGCGCGCTGCCTTGAGCTGGTCCCCGAACTGTGCGAGCAGCGGATCGATTTCGGTGATCGCAATCCCGGCGATGAGCCCCAGCCGCCCCTGCGGACCGAGGTCCGGCACGCCGAGCGAGTGGCCGGCAACCTGGCCGCGGAAGACGACCAGCTTGCCCTCGAGAGCCTCGCGAGCGGGCAGCGCCGCCGAGTCGGCCCGCGTCCCGAGGAAGACGATCTGCGCGCCGTCGACCGGGCGCACGGGGACCGCGAAGCTGGGTTGATAGGGGTAATAGTCGCGAAACGCTGCCAGCGCCGCCGAGCCGGCCCGAAGCGTGGCCCGCGCCGTATCGACGGCGTAGCTCGCGAGTGGGATGCGCTGCAAGTATCCCCCGTCGTCCCCGGCCGGGCGCAGTCCCAGCCGCGCCAGTTCGTCGGCGATGTAGGCGTTGCCCCGGACGTTGCCCGGCGTGCCCGTGCGACGTCCCTGCATCGAGTCGTCGGCAAAGATGTAGCTGCGGATCTTGAGGTCGGCCGCGGTGATCGCCGGCACGGTCCGGCCGGACGGCGTCGGCGTTCCAGGGGTGCCGGCGGCGCCACAGGCGGCAACGGCAACTGTCGGGAGAAGGAGCAGCGCGAGAGTCCAGG
>DAIPLK010000045.1:4126-18337 GCA_036769285.1 Gemmatimonadales bacterium
TCCTCCACCTCATTACATTCCGCGAATGTGGTCCCATCCCCATGCCATCGTCGCCGCCGCCGCGCTCCTCGCGGCGGCGTGCGGTGAGAGGCGGGCGCCCCCGCCGATCGTGACACTCGGCCCGGCGGCCGATACCGTGCCGACGACGCTCTCGGAGGTGACGGCGGGCACCTGGCTCGGTGGGACGCGGTGGGCCCTCCTAGCTGCGCCCGACGAGCGGGTGGTCCTCGCGGACCTCGGAACCCGACAGGTTACCCCGCTCGGGGCGGGGCCGGACAAGGAGCTGCGCAATCCCTCGACCCTGTTCCGCGCGGGCGACTCGATTTACGTGGGCGACTGGGGGCTGCGTCGCACCTCGCGGTGGACGCTCGACGGGCAGTTCGGCGGTGCGGTGCCGGCCTCCGACGCGGTGCGCGGTGTGCTGCCCCGCGCGCGCGATGCCGAGGGTCGTTTCTATCTCGAATTGACGCCGCGGCCCGGCCCTGACGGCCGGGGCAACCGGGACTCAGCCGCGGTGGTCCGGACGGGGCCGGCGCTCGACCAAGGGGACACGCTGGCCCGCCTCGCGCCCCTCGACCTCGCCGAGGTGACGGGCGACGCCGGCCGCCGCTACGAGCGGCGCGTGTTCAGTGGCTCCGACCAGTGGGGTGTCCTGGCGGACGGATCGCTCTGGGTGGCCCGGGTGTACGAGAACCGGGTAGATTGGCGCGGTCCGACGGGCGCCTGGACCCGCGGCGCGCCGCTGCCTGACCGGGTCCTCGAGGTCACGCGCTACGATCGCGAGCTGTTCCTGCGCCGGTTTCCGCCGGAGATCCGTGGCACCGCTCGGCAGCTCCCATTCGCTCCGGTCAAGCCGCCGTTCGAGGCCGGGCTGACCAGCCCAGCTGGCGAAGTGTGGCTGGAGAAGAGCCGGGCACCGGCCGACTCGAACCGTCGGTACCATGTGGTGGACCAGCACGGCCGGCTGCGGGAGGAGATCCGCGTCCCCGGACCGGGACGAATCGTTGCCGTGGCCCCGGACGCCGTGCTCGTCGCGGAGCCGGCGCCGGCCGGCGTCCGGCTGCTGCAGTTCGCCGTGCCGGGTAGCGAGTCACCCTGATGTCCCGCTGTCTATCCGATTCCCCGAGGAGTACCCGCATGAGGTTGGCCCCATCGTTCTGTGCGCTCGCGCTGCTGGCCGTCGGCTGCACTCCCGCCGAAAGCCAGGGCGGGGTGACGCTCGAGAAGAAGCTGCCGGTAACGTTCGCCCAGCTGAGCAATGTCGTCGAGCTGCGCGACGGCCGGGTGGTCTTTGCCGACACCAGGGCGAAGCTGTTTCTCGTGGCCGACCTGCAGACCGGCAAGCTGGATACCCTCGGGACGAGAGTGGACTCGCTGATCAGGAACGCGCCGGCCGAGCAGTACAAGTTCCCGGGCTGGGTGGCCCATCTCGGCGGTGACACCGTCGCGCTGGTGGACTTCAGCGGGCTCAGAACTACCCTCTGGAACGAGTCGGGCAAGTCGCTCGGCGTGCTTCCGATCGTCGAGGTCGCGGGCACCGCCCCGGTGCTTGTGTACGACACGGTGGGGAACGGCTACAAGGTGGATTACCAGGCGGTGCTGGGCGGCGCGGAGCCGGGCCACCCGGTGAGACCGGACAGCGTACCGGTGCTCCGCATCGTGCTGAGCACGGGCAAGGTGGATACCGTGGCCAACCTGACCTCGCCCGAGTACGGCGAGGCGATGTTCGGGGAGCAGATGCAGCAGGCCGTGAAGGTCTTCGCCCCTAACGATTTCTTCGGCGTGCTGCCGAACGGCACCGCTTGGCTCGCGCGCGGGCACCAGAACCGGGTGGACTGGCGCGCCCCGGACGGCACCTGGACGCGCGGCAAGACGCACGAGTACACCAAATCCCCGGTCACGCAGGCGGACCGCGACCGGGTGCTGGCCCAGGTGAAGGAACAAGGGAAGCAGTTCGGGATGCCGCAGGACCTGACGATCCGGTATCCATTCGCCGACACCAAACCGCCGTTCGATTTCGCTTTGGGCCGGCCGAGCGGCGAAGTCTGGCTGCAGCGGCCGCGGGCCCAGGAAGATGCGCCGCTCACCTATGAAGTGTTCAGCCGGCAGGGGAATTGGCAGCGGTCGATCGAGTTCCCCAAGGGGGCGTCGCTGGCGGGATTCGGGCCGAAGGGGGCGGTGTACGCGTCGATCAAGGAAGCGGACGGGCAGCGGACGGTCGGGAGATTCTCGTTGAAGTAGCGCTGCTCGACCCGGGAGGCGAGTCACCCTCAACGGAGTGAAGGGGCCCATGTCGGGTCATGCCCCCTTCGCGGAGCCTGCCCTGAGCGGTAGCGAAGGGCTCAGGATGACCCCTTGTGCGGTCCCCACCCGCGGCTAGTCCAGAATTGGCGGCTCGTCCCCCGGCGGCGTATTGGGCCCCTGCCGGTCGGTGCGCCGCCGATCCTTGCGGCGGCCCTCCTCGTACCAGCGCCGCGTGATCTCGCCCGCCAGATCGCGGTTGCCCAGCCCGAAGGCGAGCCCGACGGCCAGCGCGACGGCGCCGAGGGTGAGCGTGAAGGCGGCGGTGACGATCTCCTCGGCGACGCCCACCTGCTGCAGCGCCATGAACACCGCGATCACCACGACCGCGCCCTTGGCCATCTTGGCCACCGTCGGCACGCCCGCGACCGTCCCGGCCGAGGCGAGGATCAGCCCCCGCACGAACTCGCCCACTATCATGCCCAGGATGACGATCACGATCCCCGCGATCAGCGTCGGGATGAATGCCAGCATCGTCCCGAACATCCGATTGATGCTCTCGAGTCCGAGCGCCGTGCTGGCGAGCAGGATCACCACCAGCATCACCAGCCAGAAGATCAGCTTGGCCAGCGCCCGCACGGGATCCAGCCGCGAGCCGGTGCGGACCACGACTTCGTCGAGCCCGCCCGCGGCGGCCATCCGGTTGAAGTCGAGGCGCTTGAGCGTGTCGTCGGCCCAGCGCTGGACCTGGCGCGCGAGGAAGTAGCCGGTCAGCAGAATCACCGCCGCCCCGACCAGGGCGGGCACCACCGTGCCGATCTGCTCGGCGCCGATGCGGAGTCGCTCCCAGAGTTCGTTCACGTCGCCACCTCGATCACGAGTTTGCCGACCTGCTCCCCCCGTCGCAGCATCGCGAGGGCGGCGGGGCCCTCCTCCAACGGCACCGACCGGTCCACCACCGGCCACAACAGGCTCTGATGGGCCAGGGCGATGATCTGCTGGTACTCGCGCCGGCTTCCGAGCGTGGAGCCGAGAATGCTCCACTGGTGCCAGAAGAGCCGCCGCAGGTCCAGCGAGACGATCGGGCCGGTCGTGGCGCCGCAGCTGACCAGTCGACCGCCCCGGCGGAGGACGCGGAGCGACTCCGGCCACCTCGACTGGCCGACGCTGTCAACCACGACGTCGGCCCCGCGGCCGTCGGTGAGCCGGCGGACCTCCATCACGACGTCGCCGGTGGCGTGATTGACCGTCGCATCGGCGCCGAGGCGGCGGCCCGCCTCGAGCTTCGCATCGGAGCCGCTGGTCACGATCGTCCGCGCACCGAGATGGCGCGCGATCTGGAGTGCGGCCATCGCCACCCCGCCGCCGATCCCCCAGATGAGCACCGTCTCCCCCGGGTGAATTGCGGCACGCGTCGTGAGCATGCGCCAGGCAGTGAGTGTGGCCAGGGAGAACGCGGCCGCCTCGGCCCAGGGCATCTGCGCCGGTACGGCCGCCAGGTTGTCGGCGGGCACGACGACGTACTCCGCCGCGGTTCCGGCGCAGTGCTCCCCCAGAACCCGCAGGGTGGCGCAGAGCGATTCCTCGCCGGCCCGGCACGCGGGGCACCGGCCGCACGAAACGACCGGGTTGATCATCACCCGATCGCCCGCCCGCACCCGCGACACAGCGGAACCGACCGCATCGACCACTCCGGCGCCGTCCGAGCCGACGATGTGGGGAAAGGTGTAGTCCACACCCGCAACGCCATCCACCACGAAGAGGTCGAGACGGTTCAGGGCGGCGACGCGAACCCGCACACGCACGTCGCCGGGCGACTCGATCTCGGGCCGAGGGAGCTCCCGCACTGCCAGATGCTCGAGCCCGCCGACGGCGTCGAGCGCGAGGGCCCTCACCGGGCGGGGGCGCTCAGAACGACGGGCTCAGCACCCGCTCGCCCGGGCGCAGCGGGACGAGCTTCGGGGTGCCGCCGGCGACGAGCGGCTGAATACGCAGTGTGATCTGCGACTTCCCCTTCCCGGCTTCGGCGAGCTTCCCCGCCACGTAGGCGATGCGCTCGCCGTCACGAGACACGTCGAGGGCGAGCACCGGCTGGTCGACTTCCAGCAGCGGGCCCGGCACGGCGCTGCCTGAGGGCAGGCGCATCAGGCGGGACTTGGTCCCCTTCTCGACCACGAAGATCAGGTCGCCCTGCGGCAGGTAGCGCGGGCTGCTCTCGCGCTCCGACGTCTTCGTGATCCGTCGCGCTTCGCCGCCGTCGATGTCCGCCTCGTAGATCTCCGGGTTGCCATCGCGGGTGGACACGAACGCGACCCGCCGGCCGTCGGGCGACACAGCGGGGGCACGATTGCCGCCGCGCGATGCGGTCAGCGGCCGCGGTTCGCCGCCGTCCGCTCGCACGCTCACCAGCTGAGGGATGCCGCCTGGCGGCGTCGCGGTGTAGACCAGGCGTGCTCCGTCTGGCGTCCATGCCGGCTCGCCCTCGGAACCGGGGTCCACGGTGATGCGGCGTGGGTTGCCGCCGTCGGCGTCCATGACGTACAGGTCGTAGCTGCCCGAGCGACTCGAGCTGAAGGCGATCCGGGTGCGATCGGGTGAGCGCACCGCCTGAACCTCGCCGCCACCGCCCATGAGCGGCAAAAGCTGGGGGCCTGGGCTGTCGGGCCAGATCTGGTACAAACCGAGCCCGCCGCCGCGGTCGGAGGTGACGATGAGGTCCGCGGTCAGGAAGATGTCGGCGCTGGCGGTCGTGCCCCATGGCGTAGTGGCGGTCACGATGGCGTGGCCGGGGCTGGCCCCGCGCACTTCGCCGGCGGTCACCGCTGCGACCTCCGGCCGGTCGCTGCTCCACTCGACGGAGGCCGCGGGCCCGAGGGCCTCGCCTCCGTCGTCCAGGAGGCTGGCGCGGAGCGTGGCGCGCTCCCCGGGACTGAGCCCCACCCGGGTCCGGTCCAGGCTCAGGACGCCCGGTACCACTCGGATCGGCCAGACGACCGGCTCGAAGCCACGAAGCCGGGCCGTGAGCGTGGTCGCGCCCGTGTCGCGGGCGGTGAGGACGCCGGTGGCGCGATCGAAGGCGATGCGCGCGTCACTCGTCTCCCAGACGACGCGCGCTTCGGGAATCGGGGTGGAATCGGCGGCCATGGCCACCACGGTGAACTTCCGTGTGGCGCGCAGCGGCAGCGACATGGCCGCGGCCGCGGGCTTCGGCGACACGACGAGAGTCTGAGGCAGCCGGTGCACCACCAGGCTGGTCCGCCGCTCCTGGCCGAAGCCCAGTACGGCGATCTCGGTCCGCCCCGGCCCCCTGGCCTCAACGATCCCGGTGGGGCCGACGACGGCGACCATCGTGTCCGCCGAGCGCCACTGCATCGGACCGGCGATCTCGCGGTCTCCCTGGGACGGTACGCGCACACGCAGGGTCTCTGCCTCTTCGGGTCCGAGCACTTCGACCGCGCCCGCGAGCGCGATCTCGGCCGGCGCCACCTCGACGGGCGCCGTGGCCATGAGCCCGGGCGAGGTGCTCGCCTGCACGATGCTCTTTCCCGGTGCCACCCCCAGCACGACGCCCGCCGTGTCCACCGTGGCCACTTCGGACTTCAGCGACTTCCAGATCACGCGGCCGACGGCGAGCGCGGAGCCATCTTCGCGAAGCGCCTGCGCGCGCAGCCGCAGACTCTCGCCGGGCAGCAGCACCGCGGTCGCGGGATCGAGGGTGAGGAGGGATCCGGTCGCCGCGCCACCCGCCTGGGCAGCGCCGGCACCGGTGATGAGCACCGCCAGCGACGCACGCTTGCCCTGAAGCCTGGCCTCGACCTTGGCAAGCCCCGGCGCGACGCCCTGCACGACCCCGTCCCGCGACACCCGCGCGATGGCGGTGTCGGAGCTCCAGAAGGTGAACTTGGCCGATGCGATGAGGTTGCCCTGCCGGTCATAGGCCGCGGCGAAGAGCGGCTGCCGCTGACCGACGCCCAGAGTCATGGTCTCGGGCGTTACCTGCACTTCGTTGGCGGTCTGTGCCGCGGCATGCGCGGGGACGGCGCACATGACGATCCAGACGAGAATCGCGAGCCCGCGGGCCGGCCACACCGAACGCCGGAACGCGGTGCGGTCCGCTTGATGTCGGAGAGATGTCACCGGCAGCTGTATCCAGAGAGAGGGAAAGCGCTTGGGTAATTATAGCCTACGCTTTCGGAGGTCGCATCGTGGTGGGTAGGAGTGGGGTGCCGAGGGATACAGTGAGTCACCCTGAGCGAAGCGTAGGGGCATGCCCCTCCACATGCCCCTTCGCTTCGCCGAGAGTGATTCATTGTGATGTAAATATATATCTCATAACGACTTAAACAGATGGACCAAGTGGCCAGGCTCCCCTGCCCGGCGCATCCTTCACGCGCCTTCAACCCCGGAGAAGGCGACTCCGCGCCGGCGGGTTTCGAGCCTTGCAGAAGCCTCGAAGATGTGCAAGTTATATCTCGATCCCGCACAGGCGCACGTGCGCCCCCACGACCGGCGGCGGGTTCCGCCGCATCTGCGATCGGAGGAAGCGAAGATGGCCGAGCTTCACTATATGGAGATGGGCTGGTCAGGGTCCGGTTGGATGGACCCGCTGCCGATCGAGTACCCGCCGGCCCCCGCTCCCGCCCCGGCCGCGCCCCCGCCGCCCGCCCCATCACCGGCGCGGGCAAGCACCCCGCCGGCTGCGAAGAAGGCCGTTCGCAAGGCCCCGAAGAAGAAGGCCAAGAAGGCGGCCAAGAAGACCGCCAAGAGGACCGCCAAGAAAGCGGCCCGCAAGGCCACGAGAAAGGCAGCCAAGAAGACCGCCAGGCGTCCCGCCAGGAAGGCCGCGCGGAAGCGTCCGAAGAAGTCCGCCCGCAAGCCGGCCAAGAAGACCGCCCGCAGGACCGCGCGAAAGAAGGCCAAACCCCGCCGGCGCCGCTGAGCGGGCCTAGCTGCTCGGCTCGGTTCGCGCCAGCGCCGCGGCGCAGTTGATCAGCGCGATGTGAGTGAACGCTTGTGGGAAGTTGCCGAGGAACTGCCCGGTTACCGGGTCGATCTCCTCGGAGTAGAGCCCTACGTGATTGGCGTGGCGCAGCATCCTGCGGAACACCCGCTCCGCATGCTGGCGCTCGCCGATCATGGTCAGGGCCTGTGCCAGCCAGAACGTACAGATCGAGAACGCCCCCTCCTCGCCCTCCAGCCCGTCGGAATGACGGTACCGATAGACCAGCTCGCCATCCGCGCTGGTGAGCTCGCGCGCGATGGCCCGAACCGTGCCGTGCACCCGCGCGTGATTCCAGGGGAGAAACCGCACCATCGGGATCGCCAGCACCGCGGCGTCGAGTGCGTCGTCGTCATACGCCTGAGTGAACGACTGGTGTCGCTCGCTCCACCCGCGCTCCATGATCTCGGCGTGCACGGCATCCCGCTCGGCCCGCCACTCGTCGGCGTTCGACGGAAGCCCCAGCTCGTCCGCCATCCGGATCCCCCGGTCGAGCGCCACCCAGCTCATCACCTTGCTGAACACGTAGTGCCTCAACTCGCCCCGGACCTCCCAGATGCTCGAATCAGGGCGCTGCCAGTTCTTGCCGACCCAGTCGACCAGTCCGCGCAGCACGCGCCACGTGCCCTCGGTCATCTCATGGTTGCGCCGCCAGATGTCGGCGGTCTCGAGCACTTCCCCGTAGACGTCGAGCTGGAGCTGCCCGGCCGCCCCGTTCCCCACGCGGACGGGACGTGAGCCCTGGTAGCCAGTGAGGTGATCCAGCTGGCGCTCGACCAAGTCTCGCCTGCCGTCGATCCCGTACATGATCTGCAGGTGTCCGCCGCCCTCGTGGCGGCAGACCTTCTTGAGGAACCGCATGAAGGCGTCGGCCTCGCGCCGGTGCCCCACCGCGTCGAGGGCGGCCAGGGTAAACGCGGCGTCGCGCAGCCAGACGAAGCGGTAGTCCCAATTCCGCGTGCCGCCGATGGTCTCGGGCAGCGAGGTCGTGGGAGCGGCGATGATCGCGCCGGTTTCCGCGTGGGTCAGGAGCTTGAGCAGCAGCGCGGAGCGCTTGACCATGCCCCGGTATGGGCCGCTGTAGCGCACGCCCGCCGCCCAGCGCGCCCAGAAGGCGGCGGTGATGTCCAGCTTGCGCCCGCTCTCGTAGCGATCCACCGGGTGGATGTCGTCGTCGTCGTACCGCAGCACCAGCCAGCGCGCCTCCCCCTTCTCGATGGGAAACCTCGTCGTGGCGGCGGACTGCTCGACGATCCAGTCGAACGGCTTGGCGCTCGAGAGCGTCAGCACCTGGTCGGTGCGATCGGTGGCGAAGACCCCAGCGCGGAGCAGCTCCAGGCGCGTCGTCCGGGCCCCGTACTCGAACCGCGGCATGAACACCATCTGCATCGCCACCAGCCCGCGGGTGCAACGCAGGTGGCGGTGGATCTCGGGGTGGGGCCCGGAGGGTCGGCCGTCCTCGTCCACCGGCATGAAGTCCGTCAGGACGACCACGCCGGCGGCGGTCCGGAAGGTGGTCTCGAGAATGTTGGTGCGGGGGAGATAGCGCTGGGTGGAGGTCCATTCGCCCTGGGGGCGGATGGACCAGGTGCCGCCACGCTCGGGGTCGAGGAGGGCGGCGAAGACGCTGCCGCTGTCGAAGCGCGGGAGGCAGCACCAGTCGATCGCGCCGTCGAGTCCGACCAGCGCGGCGGTGCGCATGTCGCCGATGAGCCCGTACTCCGAGAGTGTCAACGGGCGGGTCGGAACGGGCCGGCGCTCGGCCGCGTCAGCGGCGGGATCCAGCTTGACGTCGGTCATCGTCCAAGTATAACGGGACCCCGCTGAGGAGCTTGCATGGGCTCCATCACCCGCCCACCTTCCTGAACCTCTTTCCCCTCTTCGCATGCGCTTGAGTCCCATGACCGCGCTCGTCAACGCGGCGATCCTGACGCTCGGCCTGCTGGCGGGCTGCCGCCGGGCGCCGCCGGACGGCATCGCGCTGGTGGGCGCGACGCTGATCGACGGCGCCGGAGGTCCGGCGCTGCCCGATGCCGCCATCGTCGTGCGCCGGGGCCGCATCGAATCGGTGGGGACCAGTGCGGGGTTTGAGCTTCCCGCCCGGACGGTGCGGGTGGACCTGACGGGTCGCTGGATCATCCCCGGCCTGATCGATGCCCACGCGCACGTCGAGCCGTGGGCCCTGCCGAGATACCTGGGGTGGGGCGTCACCACCGTGCGGGACCTCCACGGTGCGCTCGACTCGATCCTCCGCCTGCGCGGCCAGGCGAATCTTGGCGCCGTTGCCGGCCCCCGGATCTACAGCGCGGGCGCGATGATCGACGGCCTCCCGACCACCTACCCCGACGCGATCGGCGCCAACAACTCGCGCGACGGGAGGAAGGCCGTGGATCGCCTGGTCACCGCCGGAGCGGACCTGGTGAAGGTCTACACGCGCGTGGATCCGGCGCTGCTCCGGGCGGTGATCGACGAGGCACACAGCTTCAATCTCCGCGTCACCGGTCATCTCGGCCTCACCGACGCCGTCACCGCCGCCCGCGCGGGGATCTCGTCCATCGAGCACCTGACCGGCGTGCCCGAGGCGTGCATGAACGACGCCTCCTCGCTGTTCGCCGCGCACTACCGCAGCTTCTTCCCGGGATGGACCGCCTTCGAGCGGAGCTGGGGGACACTCGACTCGGCGGCGCTCAGCCGCGTGGCGGGCGAGCTGGCCGCCCAGCGGACGATGCTGGTGCCGACCCTGGTGCTGCACGAGACCTTCAGCCGCCTCGATGACCCCGCGGTGCTGCAGGATACGATGCTGCGCGCCGTGCCCGAGTTGCAGCGGGCCAGATGGAACGTGCCCGACATGGTGCGGAGGGCCGGGTGGACCCCACCGGACTACCTGTCCTTCCGCGCGGCACGCCCGAAGCAGGACCTCTTCGTGCGCCTGTTCGTGGCGGCCGGCGGCCGCATCGCGACCGGCACCGATGCGTCGAACCAGCTGCTGATTCCGGGCTACAGCGAGCACCGCGAGATGGAGCTGCTGGTGGGGGCCGGGCTTTCACCGCGGGAGGCGTTGCTGGCAGCCACGCGGAACGGCGCGCTGATCCTCGGCGTGGACTCGCTCGGCCTCCTCGCCCCCGGTAAGGCGGCCGACCTGGTCGTGCTCACCCGCGACCCGCTCGCCGACATTCGCAACACCCTAGCGATCGACCGCGTGATGTCACGTGGCGTGCTGCTCTCCGCCGATTCCATTCGAAAGGCCTGGTAGCCGGATGGCGTTCGGACGCATCGCAGCGGCCGGCGTGGTGGTAGCAGCCTGGCTGGTTATCTGGGCCGTGGCCGAGCGGCGCGTCACCGGCGGCGGCGCCCTGCGGCCGAACGAAGCGTGGCTGCTGGGCGGCGAGGCGCTGCTGCTCACCCTCTTCGCCGTGCTCTGGTTCGGGAGCCTGGGTGCGGGAGCCTGGTGGCTCGTGTTCCTGCTGCTCGGGGCGCTCATGGAATGGCCGGTGGGCTCGGCCGCCGGGGCCGCACGCATCGCGCGTATCGTCGCGGCCGGCGGCCTGCTCGCGTTGACGCTCCCCACGTGAGCGCCACACCGATCGAGCGGCTGTCGTCGTACGTCCGCGGACTGCGCACCCGGCAAGGTGTGCTGGCAAGAGCGGCGCTCGGCGCGCCGGGCGTGGCGGACGATGCGCTGGCCCGCGAACTCGCCGAGGCGATGGCCGCCGGGGTCCGGCCCGATGGCACGGTCGCGGGTGGCGCGCTGGCGACCATCTGGCGCGCCCACGAGCTGCTGGACCTCGGCCGTCGCCCCGACGATCCGGCGGTGGCGCGCATTCTCGGGTGGCTGCTGGATCGGCAGGGGCGGTCAGGAGCCTACGGGGAGGGGTGCGACAAGATCCGGCACGCGCAGCGCATTTGCCAGCACTGCCTAGGTGGGTTCTTCTCGCCGGCGCCTAAGGAGCAGCGACTCGCGCCGATCACCCTGCCTAACGGCAAGGTGTTCCGCGCCGAGCCGGCCGCGCGCTTCGCGATCAGCTGCCTCGGCGTCCGGGCGGCTCTGCGGGCCGGATTGCGGGAGACGCCCGGCATCGGGCGGCATCTCGAGAGCCTTGGCGCGCTCGCCACGCGGTGGAGCGACTGGACCGGATTCTTCGCGCCGGACGTGATCGTGGCCGGGTTGCACGCACTGGCCCTGGGTGGGCCCGCCTATCGGCCGGAGGTGTCCGATGTGGTGGAGGCGGTCGCGGCGCACCAGAAGCTGGATGGTCTGTGGCTCAGCGCGGACCTGTTCGCCACGCTCGAGGCCCTCACGGCGACCGGCCTTCCGGCGGCCCACGCGGCGGTGCGGCGCGCAGCGCCTGCGCTGGCGTCAGGCCAGCGGCCCGACGGCACCTTCGGCCTGGTGGCTCAGCAGGAGCGTGCGCTCATCGGCCTGCGCGCGCTGCGCTGGGCGGAAACGGCGCTATAGCCCCGACGCGCGGACGAGCCACCATCCGCCGACCACGACTCCGCAGATCCCCACCAGCGCGATCGTCCGACGTCCCCAGGCGAGGGACTGCCCAGTCGCGCGGCGCATCGCCCCGGCGGCCGAGAGCGCGAAGAGCGTCATCGCCACGGTCACCCCAATGCCGAAGCAGGTGAGATAGCCGAGGCCGAGACCCACACGGTCCATCATGCTGACCGGCACAAGAGCGACGACGCCGGTCGTTCCGGCGAGCCCGTGGAGCAGGCCCACGAGGGTGATCCCGCCGTGATCGTGTGGGTGATTCGCCGCGGTCGAGGGACCGTGCGGATGGGCGTGCGGCTGACCGCTCCCGTGCAGGTGGACGTGTGCGTGGTCCCCGTGTTCCTCGCTCGGGTGCAGGTGTAACTTCCGGGCGGAGATCAGGGCCCAGATGCCGAGCCCGACGAGCATGAGGCCGACCAGCCCCTCGCCGTACGCATCGAACCGGGCGGGCCAGCGGAGCCCGGTCGCGAGGAGAAGGCCGCCGGCCGCCAGGACCGCGAGCGAGTGCCCGAACCCCCACTGGAGGCCGAAGCGCACCGCCGCGGCGGAAGTCGGGCGCCGACTCACGAAGGTGCTGACCGCCACCATGTGGTCCACTTCCAGGGCATGGAGGCAGCCCAGCATTGCGGCCGTGCCGAGAGCGATCGCGTCGGTCCACATGGCCCGAATCCTACCACCGTCCACCCCCTGACCGAAGTGACCATGACGGACACCACCGGCGCCCCGCAGCCCAGACTTCGACTGACCGCTCTCTCGCATGGCGCCGGGTGTGCCTGCAAGCTCGGCTCGGTGGATCTCGCCGAGGTGCTGCGGCACGTGCCGAGCGTAGTGGACCCGCGCGTGTTGGTGGACGCCGGCACGCGGGACGACGCCGCGGTGTTCCGGCTGAGCGCCGACCGGGCGCTAGTGGCGACGACCGATTTCTTCACTCCGATCGTCGACGATCCTCGGGCCTGGGGCGCGATCGCCGCCGCCAACGCGCTGAGCGACGTCTACGCGATGGGCGGGACACCGCTGTTCGCGCTCAACCTCGTGGGCTGGCCCCGGGAGAAGGTGCCGTTCGAAGTGTTGGGCGAGGTCATCGCCGGCGCCGTGGAGATCACCGAGCGCGCGCGCTGTCTCATGCTGGGCGGACATTCCATAGACGTGCTCGAGCCGCTGTTCGGTCTGGTCGTGATCGGCGAGGTCCATCCCGACCGCACCCTCACCAACGCGGGCGCCTGCGCGGGAGACCTCCTGGTGCTCACCAAGCCGCTCGGCACCGGCATCCTCGCCACCGCGCTCAAGCGCGACGCGCTGATCGAGGCGGGGATGGCTGATGCGATCCGCTCGATGACCACACTCAACGAGGGTGCCGCCCGGGCTGCCCTCGCCGTCGGCGTGAGCGCGGCGACGGACGTGACGGGGTTCGGACTGCTCGGGCACCTGGGGAATATCCTCGCCGCGAGCAAGGTCGGGGCGGAGATCGCCTACGAGGCGCTGCCGATCCTGTCGCACGCGTGGAACCTCGCCAACCGGGGGATCGTCCCCGGCGGAACCCAGCGCAACCTGGCCGCCGCCGAGCAGGTCGAGTGGGCCGAGGATCTGACACCGACCGACCGGATCCTCTGCGTGGACGCGCAGACCTCGGGCGGGCTGCTGCTCGTGGTGCCACCCGAGAACGAGGCGGCGCTGCTCGCGGCACTGCGCGAGGCGGAGACACCGGCGGCCGCGGTGATCGGGCGGATCACGGCCGGGCCGGTGGGGCGGATTCGCGTGACGCGGCAGCTCCAGTGACCATGTCCTTCCCCCCGAGTCATCCTGAGCGAAGCGAAAGAGCCATGCCCCAGCGCATGCCCCCTTCGCTCCGCTCAGGGTGACTCCTGCTCCCAGCCAGTACCTGCCGACGATGTCCCCCGTCCGCTGGACCGCCGACCGTATGGATCAGCTCGAGCACGCCGCGCGCCGCGGGCAGCGAGTGGCGCTCTCCCGCCGCGGCACCGAGTTCGTCGTCGTGGCGCTCCGGGTTACGACCGAGGGCCGGCACGATGTCCTCGTCGGCCGGCTGCCGATGACCGGCGAGGAGCTCAGCTTCCGGTTGGAAGAGATCGACAGCTTGCAGGTCATCGGGTGAGCGGCATCGCCGTGCTTCACCTGGACGAGAGCTGCCTCGGCAACGGCCGCGAGGGCGAGAACCCGGGCGGTGGCGGCGGGCTGATCGAGGCCCGGAGCGGCAACGGCCGCATTCAGCGCCGGGACTTCTTCATCAGCTCGCCGGCCACGACCAACAACCGGATGGCGCTGAGCGGCGCCATCGCCGCACTCCAGCTGCTGGCCAAGAAGGGCGCGCGGCTCCGGGTGCTCATCGTCTCCGATTCGCAGTATCTGGTGAAGGGGATGCGGGAGTGGGTGCCGGGATGGGTCGCTCGGGGCTGGCGACGCAAGGAGGGGCCGATCGAGAACCTCGAGCTCTGGAAGGCGCTGCTCGCCAGCTCGC
>DAIPLK010000152.1:0-5632 GCA_036769285.1 Gemmatimonadales bacterium
GGCCGGTCTTCATGAAGCCGTCGTACTTGCGCAGCGTCCGGTGCTGCTCGATCTGGGCGATCGTGTCGAGCAGCACCCCGACCACGATGAGGACCGAGGTGCCGCCGAACCCCTGGTTGGGGATGCCGAGGGCCTTGGAGACCAGGATCGGCAGCAGCGCGATTCCCGCCAGGAACAGTCCTCCCGGCAGGGTGATCCGAGCCAGCACGCTGTCGATGTAGTCCGCGGTGCTCGCCCCGGGCTTCACGCCGGGGATAAACCCGCCCTGCTTCTTCAGGTTCTCCGCCAAATCGACCGAGTTGAAGATGATCGACGTGTAGAAGTAGCTGAACAGCAGGATGAGGACGGCGAATGTGAGATCGTACGGCAGATCGCCCGGCTGGAAGAAGCTGGCGATCTCGGTGAGCACCGGATTCTTGGTGAAGCTCGCGATCGTCCCGGGGACAATGATGATCGTCTGGGCGAAGATGATCGGCATCACGCCGGCGGTGATGAGCCGGATCGGGATGAACGTCTTCTGGCCTTCGCGGATCCGTCCGCGGCCCATGACCTTGCGGGGGATCTGGATGGGAATGCGTCGCGCGGCGATCGTCATGGCGACCACGGCAGCGATGACCGCCACCAGGATGGCGAGGAAGAGCAGCACGCCCGGCCCGCTCACCACACCGCTCCGGACGAACTGGACCAGATGCAGCGCGCCCGGCCACAGCCGCTCGAGAATCGAGAACGTGATGAGCAGGCTCATTCCGTTCCCGATGCCGCGCTCGGTGATCTGCTCGCCCAGCCACATGACGAAGATGGCGCCGGTCGTGAGCGTCACCACCATGATGAGGCGCGAGGCGAGACCGGGCGTGTCGACGGCGCCCGGAATCGACTCGGTGAAGAGGGCGAAGGTGTAGGCCTGCGACAGCGAGATGAACACGGTGAGGTACCGCGTCCACTGCGTGATCTTCTTCTTCCCCTCCTCGTCCTTCTGCATCTTGCCGATCGACGGCGCGACGCCGCCGGCCAGCTGGAAGATGATGGAGGCCGAGATGTAGGGCATGATCCCGAGCGCGAACACCGTGGCCCGGGAGAGGCCGCCGCCCAGAGCGTCGTACAATCCGAAGAACCCGGCGGCGGCGGAGTTCCGGATGAAATCGGCCAGCGCGGTGACGTTCACCCCGGGGGCGGCGATGTGGGCGCCGACCCGGTAGATGACGAGCGCGAGCAGCGTGAACAGCAGCTTGCGCTTCAGTTCCTCGTCGATGGCCAGATTGGGGACGCGGGGTGCCGTCACTTACCCCTCGATCTTGCCGCCGGCCGCCTCGATCTTCGCACGCGCCGACGCGGAAAGGGACACGCCACGAACGGTGTAGGCCCGGTCGGCGTCACCGGTGCCCAGGAGCTTCACGGGAACGTCCGGCTTCCCGATGAGGCCCGCCGAGTACAGCGTCTCGGGGCTCACCTCGGTCGTGCTCACCTTCTTGAGCTGCGACAGGTTCACCGGTTGGTTCTCCACCCGGAACGGATTGGTGAACCCGCGCTTCGGCAGCCGCCGGTACATCGGCATCTGGCCGCCCTCGAAGCCCGGGTTCGTGCCGCCGCCCGTCCGCGCCTTGTGACCCTTGTGACCCTTGCCGGCCGTCTTGCCGAGCCCCGAGCCGGGACCGCGGCCGACCCGCTTGCGCGCCTGGTGCGAGCCCCGGGCGGGCGACAGGTTGGACAGGGTGATCGTCTTGTCGGCCATCACTTCTCCTCAGCCGGCGCCACCTCGACGAGGTGGCGCACCTTGTACAGCATGCCCCGGGCGGATGCCGTGTTCTTGAGATGCACCACCTGCTGGTGGTGCCGGAGGCCGAGCGCGCGAAGGGTCCGGCGCATCGTCTCTGAGTGCCCGATCTCCGAGCGGACCTGCTTGACCGCGAGCATCCCGGCGGCCTGCTCGGTCGGGATGACCGCGGCGTGATACTCGGGGCCCTGGCGGCCCACCACGGGATTCCGGCCCATGTCAGCCCTCCTGCCGGGGCTTGTACGCGATCTGGTCGAGCTCGACGCCCCGCTCGCGGGCCACCTGGCGCGCACTCACCAGCCGGCTCAGCCCGTTCATGGTGGCGCGCACCATGTTGTGCGCGTTCGAGGAGCCCAGGCTCTTGGTCAGGATATCCGTGATGCCCGCGCACTCGAGCACCGCCCGCACCGGGCCGCCGGCGATGACCCCGGTACCGGTGGCGGCGGGCTTGAGCAGCACCCGACCGGCGCCATGCTCGCCCACGATCTCATGGGGGATGGTCGAGCCGGTCTTGGGCACCTCCACCATCGCGCGCTTGGCGGCGTCGACGGCCTTCCGCACCGCCTCGGACACCTCGTTGGCCTTGCCGGTGGCGATGCCGACCTTGGTCTTGCCGTCGCCGACGGCCACGAGGGCATTGAACGAGAACCGCCGGCCGCCCTTCACGACCTTGGCCACGCGGTTGATGGCGATGACGTTCTCGACGTGCTCGCTTTGATGCTCGCGGTCGCCCCGGTCGCGGCGGGGCCCGCCCCGGCCGCCGCGCTCGCCTCCGCCGCGGCCCCCACGCCCGCGCGGCCGGTCCGTGCCGCTCGGCCGCTCGGCCGTCGCAGGCGCGTCGGTCGGAGTGGCGGTCTGCGTGCCTGCTGTCTCGTCAGCCATTTAGAACTCCAATCCGCCTTCGCGGGCGCCGTCGGCGACGGCCTGCACGCGACCATGGTAACGGTATCCGGCGCGGTCGAACACGACCCGAGTGACCCCCGCCGCCTTCGCCTTCTCCGCCAGCAGCTTGCCCACCGCCTTGCCGCGGGCCACCTTGCCGCTTCCCTCGACCTGGAGCCCCTCGCTGGTATCGCCCACGCCGAGCAGGGTGACGCCGAGGTCGTCGTTGACGAGCTGGGCGTAGATGTGCTTGAGCGAGCGGAACACCACCAGCCGAGGCCGGTCGGCCGTCCCGGCCACCTTCTGGCGAACCCGCAGGTGCCGGCGGTAGCGCAGCTGGGTGCGGCCCTTCGGCGCGTGAATGGTGCGCATGGCTTACTTGGCTCCCGTCTTGCCGGCCTTGCGGCGGACCTGCTCGCCCTGGTAGCGGATGCCCTTCCCCTTGTAGGGCTCGGGCGGCCGCACGGCGCGCAACTCTGAGGCGACCTGGCCGACGGCTTCCTTGTCGGCGCCCTCGATCTTCACCGTAGTGTTGTTCTCGACCGAGATCTTGATACCCTTTGGCGCCTCGTACTTCACCGGGTGCGAGAACCCGACGATGAGGTTCACGCCGTAGGGCTTGGCCTCGGCCTTGTAGCCGACGCCCTGGATCTCGAGCGTCTTGCTGAACCCCTTCGACACCCCGTCCACCATGTTCTGGACCAGGGTCCGGGTGAGCCCGTGCAGCGCCTTGTGCTTCTTGTCCTCGCTGGGCCGGGACACGGTGAAGCTCCCCTCGGCCAGGGCCAGCCGCATCTCGGGGTGCAGGGAGCGGCGCAGCTCGCCCTTCGGGCCCTTCACCGCGACCACCTGGCCCTCGAGGTCGAGGGTGACGCCCTTGGGCACCGTCACCGGCTTCTTGCCGATACGCGACATCGGGCCTCCTACCAGACGACGGCGAGCAGCTCGCCGCCGAGGTTCGCGCTTCGCGCCTCACGATCGGTCATCAGC
Source organism: Gemmatimonadales bacterium (assembly GCA_036769285.1). Taxonomy (GTDB): domain Bacteria; phylum Gemmatimonadota; class Gemmatimonadetes; order Gemmatimonadales; family GWC2-71-9; genus CAVVWJ01. Next base: position 3,644 of record DAIPLK010000152.1, read on the forward strand.
CCCTTCGGGGTGGACACGATCGCCATGCCGAGGCCGTTCTTGACCCGCGGCAGCTCGCGGCACTTCACGTAGCGCCGGAGGCCGGGCGTCGAGACGCGCCGGAGCTCGCGGATGACCGGGAGCTCGTTGTGATACTTCAGGTACAACCGCAGCACGCCATGCGCGCCGTCATCGAGGAGCTTGTAGTCCGCGATGTAGTGGTTGTCTTTCAGCAGCCGGGCCACCTCGGCCTTCAGCTTGCTCACCGGCATGTCGACGCGCCGGTGGCCCGCCGAGCAGGCGTTCCGGATGCGGGTCAGCATATCCGCGACGGGATCTGTCAGGCTCATTCCCTATGTCCCCTTACCAGCTGGCCTTGCGCACGCCCGGGATTTCCCCCTTCAAGGCGAGCTCACGAAAACAGATACGGCAGAGGCCGAACTTCCGCAGCACGGCGCGGCTGCGGCCGCAGCGTTGGCAGCGGCGCACGCCGCGCACCTTGAACTTCGGTGTGCGCTTGGCTCTCTCGATCCAGGCAGTCTTTGCCATGTTACGCAACCCTCTGAGGTGTCTCGCCCCGGAACGGCCAACCGAGCTCGCGGAGCAGCGCCATCGCCAGATCGTCCCGCGCGGTCGACGTCACGATCGTGATGTCCATGCCGTGGATCTTCTCGACCTTGTCGAAGTCGATCTCCGGAAAGATCATCTGCTCCTTGATGCCGAAAGTGTAGTTCCCGCGGCCGTCGAAGCTTCGGTTCGGGAGCCCGCGGAAGTCCCGGATCCGGGGGATCGCCAGGGTGATGAAGCGATCCAGGAACTCGTACATCCGCGCGCCACGCAGCGTCACCGTGACGCCCACCGGCATCCCGGCCCGGAGCCCGAAGTTCGCGATCGCCTTCTTGGCCCGGGTGATCACCGCCCGCTGGCCGGTGATGAGTCCCAGCTCCTCGACCGCCGCCTCGAGCTGCTTCGGGTTCTTGCTCGCGTCGCCCATGCCGACATTGAGCACAACCTTCTCCACTCGCGGTACCTGATGCGGATTCGGGAGCCCGAAGTCCTTCTGGATCTTGGCCCGAACCGTCTTCTCGTAATACTCCTGCAGCCGCGGGGTCCCCTCCGCCGCCTTGGGCGCGTGGTCCAGCGCGCCGGCGGTTGCCTTGTCCTTTCCCTTGCCCTTGGCGGGCGCGTCCCCGCCGCCCTTCTTGGGAGCCTTGTCCTTCGGCGCCTTGGTCTTCTCGGTGGTCTCGGCCATCGTTACCGGTTCCTCGGAATCGACTGATCCGACTTCACGGCGATCCGCTCCACCGTCCCGTCGGCATCCTTGCGGCGCCGGACCCGGGTGGGCTCCCCGCTCTTGGGGTCGATGAGCATCGCCTTCGAATGGTGGATTGGCGCCGGGAACTCCACGATCCCGGCCTCCGCCGTCTGCGTCGCGCGGCGGTGCCGCTTGACGATGTTCACGCCTTCGATGGTCACCCGGCCCGTCTTCGGATGCACGCGGAGCACACGGCCCCGCTTGCCCTTGTCGTCGCCGGACATGACCTGCACCGTGTCACCCTTGGTGACATGGAGACGCTGGCGGACCGGCGCCGGACGGCGCACGCGCTTGGCCTTCTTGTAGACGAGCGGCTTCATGCTACAGGACCTCCGGCGCCAGCGAGACGATCTTCATGTAGCGCTTCTCGCGGAGCTCGCGGGCCACCGGTCCGAAGATGCGCGTGGCCCGGGGCTCGCCCGTGTCGGTGATGAGCACCGCGGCGTTCTCGTCGAACCGGATGTAGGACCCGTCTTTGCGGCGGGTCTCCTTGGCTGTCCGCACGATGACCGCCTTGGCCACGTCGCCCTTCTTTACCTGGCCGGTCGGGATGGCGTCCTTGATGGCCACCACCACGATGTCGCCCAGGCCCGCGTAGCGGCGCTTGCTGCCGCCGAGCACGCGAATCACCAGCGCCCGTCGGGCGCCCGAGTTGTCCGCGATCCGCAGAATCGATTCCTGTTGGACCATGGCTA
>DAIPLK010000046.1:0-17917 GCA_036769285.1 Gemmatimonadales bacterium
ACCACATCGCCCAGGAACGCCGTCTGGATCATCAGGGTGTCCATCAGTCCACCTGCAGCACGGCCAGGAACGCCTCCTGCGGAATCTCGACGGCGCCAATCTGCTTCATGCGCTTCTTCCCCTCTTTCTGCTTCTCGAGGAGCTTGCGCTTCCGGGTGATGTCGCCGCCGTAGCACTTGGCGAGGACGTCCTTCCGGAACGCCGAGATCGTCTCGCGGGCGATGACCTTGTTGCCGATCGCCGCCTGGATGGCCACCTGGTAGAGCTGCCGGGGAATCAGTTCCTTGAGCTTCTCCGCCACCTTGCGGCCGTACTCCTGGGCCTTGTCGCGGTGGATGATGACGCTGAAGGCGTCGATCGGGTCGCCGTTGATGAGCATGTCGAGCTTGACGAGGTCCGATTCGCGGTAGCCCGCCATCTCGTAGTCGAGCGAGGCGTACCCGCGCGAGAGCGACTTGAGCTTGTCGTAGAAGTCGAGCACGATCTCGCCCAGCGGGAACTCGAAGTCGAACTCCACCCGCGTTGGGTCGATATAGTGCATCCCGTTGTACACGCCGCGGCGCTCCTGTCCCAGCTTCATGATCCCGCCGATGTAGTCGGCGGGGGCCATGATGCGCGCTTTGACGTACGGCTCGTCGATCCGGTCGATCTCGGCAGGATCGGGCAGCTTGCTGGGGTTCTCGAGCAGCATCATCGCGCCGTCGGTCTTGTAGACGTGGTACTCGACCGTCGGGACGGTGGTGATGAGGCTGAGGTCGAATTCCCGCTCCAGCCGCTCCTGCACGATTTCCATATGCAGCAGCCCGAGGAAGCCGCAGCGGAAGCCGAAGCCGAGCGCGGTGGACGACTCGGGCTCGTAGTGGAGGCTCGCGTCGTTGAGGACGAGCTTCTCCAGCGCGTCGCGCAACCCCTCGTACTGGTCGGAGTCCGTGGGGTAGATGCCGGCGAAGACCATCGACTTCACGTCGCGATAGCCTGGGAGCAGCTCGGCGGCGCGGTCGTGCGCGTCGAGCACGGTGTCGCCCACACGCGCGTCGCGCACCGCGCGGAGGCTGGCGACGATGTAGCCGACCTCGCCCGCCTCGAGCGCCGGCGCGGGATGCTGGCCGAGCTGGAGGTAGCCAACCTCGTCCACGTGGTAGACATCGTCGGGATGCGAGCCGAAGGCGATCTCCATCCCCTCGCGCACCGTGCCGTCCACGACCCGGATGCTGGGGATCGCCCCGCGGTAGCGGTCGTAGTAGGAGTCGAAGATGAGCGCCCGAAGCGCCGCGTCCTCCTGGCCCTGCGGTGGAGGGACGCGGGCCACGATCGCCTCGAGCAGCTGGGGGACACCGGTGCCTTCCTTGGCCGAGACGGCGAGAATCTCCTCGCGCCTGGACCCGATGAGATCCATGATCTCCTGCGCCCGCCGCTCGGGCTCGGCGCCCGGCAGATCGATCTTGTTGAGGACCGGGATGATCTCGAGCCCGGCATCCATCGCCAGAAAGAGATTGCTCAGCGTCTGCGCCTGGACCCCCTGGGATGCGTCCACCACCAGGATGGCTCCCTCGCAGGCGGCGAGCGAGCGCGAGACCTCGTAGGTGAAGTCCACATGCCCGGGCGTGTCGATCAGGTTGAGCTCGTAGGTGACGCCGTCGCGCGCCGGATAGCTCATGCGAACGGCGTTGAGCTTGATGGTGATCCCGCGCTCCCGCTCGAGGTCCATCGTGTCGAGCAGCTGCTCGCGCATCTGACGCTTCTCGACCGCCCCGGTGGCCTCGATGAGACGGTCGGCAAGGGTGGATTTGCCGTGGTCGATGTGCGCGACGATACAGAAGTTACGGATGCGGGCCTGAGACATGGCGGGAATATAAGGGAGGACGGAGAGGACGGAGAGCTGGCGGTCTGGCGTGGGGTGTTACTCTTCTGGGCGTGACCAGACCAGGTGCCGTTCTCTCCTCCACGTCTTCTCCGTCCTCTGCGTCCTCTCCGGCTTCGTTCCGCCTGTCCGCCCAGGACGCCGGGATGCTCCTCGTCTGCCTCATCTGGGGCGCCAACTTCAGTGTCACGAAGCTCGCCATTGGCCAGATGCCGGCGCTTCCGTTCACCGCCATCCGGTTCGCGCTGGCGAGCCTGCTGCTGTGGATCATTCTGCGAGTTACCGAGGGCCCGGTCGCGCCGGCGGCGCGGTCCGACCTGCGCCGTCTCATCGCCCTCGGCCTCGTGGGGAACACCTGCTACCAGCTGTTCTTCATCCTCGGCCTGGCGCACACCACCGCGACCAACAGCTCGCTGATCCTCGCCACGGTGCCGACGGTGGTGGCGGTCTTCGCCGGCGTGATGGGGCTCGAACGCATCACCGCGCGGATGTGGTGGGGGATCGGGCTCGGCAGCCTGGGAGTGATCCTGGTGATCGCGGCGAGTGGGGTCGAGTTCTCGGCTCGGACGCTCGGCGGTGACCTGCTCACGGTGGTGGCGGTGCTCTGCTGGGCGGGGTACACCGTTGGACTGCGCCGGCTGCCGCGGGGGTTCAGCCCGCTGCGCGTGACGACCGTGACGACGATCGCCGGGATGCCTGGGCTGGTGCTTGCCGGGATGCCGGGGCTCCTCCTCATGCAGTGGGGCGCGGTCCCGCGCACCGCATGGTGGGCGCTGGCGTACGCGACGGTGTTCTCATTGGTCGTCGCGTATCTGCTGTGGAACCGGAGCGTGAAGGCGGTGGGCGGGACGCGCACGGCGATCTACATGTGCATGACGCCGCTCGTGGCCGCGGGCGTGGCGTGGGTGATGCTCGGCGAGCACGCCCGGCCGCTGCAGGCGGTGGGGGCGGTGCTGATCATCGCGGGGGTGCTCCTGACGCGATGGTAATGGTAGAGGAATGGGGTCGGAGCGCGGGGCCTCCTTCCGCTACCCTGGCGCTCTGCGAGATCAGCGTCCGGCCGGATCGTCCACGATTGCCTGGTAGCTCTCGGGCTTCCATCGCGGCCGCTCGGCCCCGTCGCCGAGCTCGCGGCCGAAGTAATAGAGCAGCCGGAGGATGCGGGACTCCTTCTCGCTGTCGATCTTGTCGGGCGAATCGGTCACCTGGTGGTAGTCGGCATGGACTCCATTGAAGAAGAAGAGGATCGGCACGCCTTTCCGGGCGAAGTTGTAGTGGTCGGAGCGGAAATAGAATCGCTCCTCCGGCCAACGGTCGTCGATCGCGGTCATCCCCAGCTCCGGGTGGGTCCGGTTGACCCGCTCGAGAGTGGTGCCCAGGTCGGAGTGCTCCTTCCCGATGGCCACGATCGTGTCCCGCCAATTCCGCCCGATCATGTCGATGTTGAGGTCGGCCACTATCCGGTCGATCGGCACCGCAGGGTGCTCGGTGAAATAGCGGCTGCCCCAGAGCCCCTTTTCCTCGCCGCTCACCGTCAGGAAGATGATCGAGCGTCTGGGCCGGGCCCCGGGCCGGCTGAACGCCTCGGCCAGCTCGATCACGCCCGCCGTCCCCGAGGCGTCGTCGTCGGCCCCGTTGTTCACGCTGTCGGCTCGGCCCGGCGTGATGCCGATGTGGTCCATGTGGGCCGAATACACGAGGTACTCCTGCTTGAGCACCGCATCGGTACCCTCGAGGATGCCGACCGTGTTGGGAGCCGTCAGCGATTCCAGCACCGAGTCCTTCAGCTCCACCCGCACGCGGAGGTCCGGCATCTCGCGCACGACGGGCGCCGTGTCCGCCCTGACGGCGCGGAGATCGACCTTCGCTGCCCGCAGAACGGGAGCCACCGCAGCTTCGGACACCTCGACGTAGGGTGGGCTCACCAATTTGAGATCCACCGTGGTGCGCGCCGGCATGGTCCTGGGGACCCGCGCGGCGAATCCCTCCGGCTCGAGGTTGGCCACGAGCAGCACGGCCCTCGGCGCGGCTAGCCGGATCGCACGAGCCACCTGCGTCGCCCGATCGGACGGTGGCGCGGTGAAATCGGAGATGTACACCACCACCTTGTCCCGCAGCTGCATCCGGCTGACGTCGTTCGCCTCGATCCTTCCGCCCACGAGCACGGCCGGGCCGGTGAGAGGTGCGCCGGAGACGACGCCCTGCAGGTACCGGGCGGTCCGGTCGAAGCGGGCCACCGCTTCGACCCCGCCGGCCGCGAGCACCACCCGCGAGTTCTCGACGTCGAACCGGCGCCGCGTGATCGGATAGCGCTGGAACCAGCCGCCGCCGTCCCCGCCGGGCCGGAGCCCGAACCGGCGGAACTGGCTCGCCACATAGCGGGCAGTCAGGTCCAGCCCGCGGCTCGGCGTGTCGCGGCCCTGCATCGAGTCGTCTGCAATGATGCCGATGCGCATGGCGACGTCGGAGGCGGTGATCGTGGCGGCCGCGCGATGGGCGGAGGCCGACGACTGGGCCGAGAGCGGCCCCGCGGCGAGAGTGAAGCCGAGGAGGGCGAAACGGCGCATGCGGAAACGGTACGGGAGTAGAGGGTCGCGGGCGGACGACATGGCAGGGGAGTATAGCGGAATCGGCGCTCAGGGGCGCCGGCGGCGAAGCTCGGGTTCCCCCGTGCTCCGGGGTGCGGGCGTGGTGGGGCGCACCGCCCCCGGGGCGTCCCGTGCCGCATCGTCGCGCTCCGGTGCCTGCTCGCGGCGGCGTTCGGGACGGCGGCGCTCGTCAACTTGCGGGTGGGCGGCGGATGGCTGGCGCGCCACGTCGCCTTCCCGGCGGCGAAAGGACGGCACGCCGGGCGGCGGCACCGCGCCGCGGCCCCCCACGTCCTGGCTGGTGCGCCCGACGCCGTTCTCGTCGCGGAAGACGAAGCGCGGGCCCGGATGCGCCGGCCGTGCAGTCACCACGTTCCCCCCGCCGTAGCGGTAGGGATAGTAGCGTGGGTCGTCGTGGATGATGACCCGGTAGCGCGTGCATGGGGTGCGATAAGGGTCCCAGTCGGTGTAGCCGGCGTAGGCATGGCAGTCGTAGCACACGAAGCGCGGATACTCGTACCGCCGGTCCACGTAATACGCGGCGATGTCGTAGTCGTAGTTCCCGCCGGGCGCGATCCGCGCGGCGAGGTCGGTCAGCGCGACATACGGATCGCCCTTGATGCGACCGCCGCCAACGACGCGGTAATCCCACGAATCGCCACGGGTGATATCGCGAAAGTCGAGCGGCTCCTCGGAGGCGAGGGCGAACAGGTAGCCCATTCCCGGGTCGTCGTCCACCAGGAACGAGCCGCCGCCGTGGCTGCCGATCAGCTCGAACTCTCGCTCGTGGCCGACGTAGGTGTCGGTCCACGGCTCGCGGGGGAAGAGCACCTCGATGCGGCCGTCGGTGTCCACCCGGAACACGGCGAGGTGCGAGGGCTGGTTCACGCCGAGGTACACGCGCACGGCCTGACCGCGGACGTACGGCTCATCACGGTCCGTCCAGAGCGTAACCCGACCCGCCGCCGTGAGGTAGGTGGCCGTGGCGACGTCGCCGCCGGTGGTGGGGCGAGTGAGCGAGAGGCCGGTGAGCAGCATCCAGCCCAGCGTGACGAGCATGAACCCTCCGGGCACTCCGAGCGTATCGCATGTCAGGCAGCAGATGATGTGCCAGGAAGGGGTATGGGTATAAGATACGCGGGGATATGACCTTGGAGTTTGGTCGCGACCGGTGGGGGCGGCCGAAGCGTCCGGTTGTCCGGACGGGACGCGCCTGCGGCTGTCCAATTGCCTCCGCCCTCCCACCCCCCTACGATTGACCCTGCATGCACCGTCCCCCGGCCGCTCCGGCGGCTCCCCGTCTCGATCTGCTCGACCCGTTCGAGGTCTCCAAGCTCGGCGGGCTCGAGGTCGTTACCGAAGGCGTCGTCGAGGGCTTCCTGAGCGGGCTTCACCGCTCGCCTCGCCGAGGATTCTCCGTCGAGTTCGCGGAGCACCGGATGTACCAGCCCGGCGACGAGCTCCGCTATGTGGACTGGAAGATCCTGGGCCGCAACGACCGGCTCTATGTGAAGCAATTCGAGGAGGAGACTAACCTCCGCGCCATGGTCGTGTGCGATGCCAGCCGCTCGATGGCCTGGAGCGGCAACCCGGAGACCACGCTCCCCAAGCTCGCCTATGCCCAGCGCCTCATCGCGGCGCTCTCCCTGGTGCTCCTGCGTCAGCGCGACGCGACCGGCCTGATCACGTTCGACGACGATGTGCGCACCGTCTTGCCGCCGCAGGCACGCCTCAGTCACTGGCGCCGACTGTTGGCCGTCCTGGGCGCGCTCGAGCCGGGAGAGGGGACCGCAGCGGAGCCGGCGCTGCGCCGGGTCGTGAACCAGCTCCGCCGGCGCGGCCTCGTGGTGTTCGTGTCCGACCTCCTGCTCGACCGCGACCTCGCCCTCAAGGCCCTGCGGTTCCTCCGGCACCGTGGGCATCAGGTGCTGGTGCTGCACCTGATGGACCCGGCGGAGGTGACGCTCGGCGGACCGGCCGAGGCCCGGTTCGAGGACCCCGAGACGCGAGCAGCGGTCGTGCTCCGGCCGCGTGACTGGGCCGGCGCGTACGGCGAAACGGTCCGGACGGTAGTGCTCGAATGGCGGCTGGCCTGCCGCCGGCATGGCATCGCGTATCACCGGGTGATCACGGACACTCCCTACGGCGTCGTGCTTCGCGAGGCGCTCGCCCCGCCGTCGCGGGCCGCATGATAGGATTTCTCCATCCGTGGGCCTTGGCGGGGCTCGCTGCCGCGGCGCTTCCGCTCTTGCTTCACCTGCTGGCTCGCCGGGAACCGCCGACCGTCGTCTTTCCGGCGGTGCGGTACCTCATCACCACGACCCGCGAGCACCGGCGCCGGCTCAAGCTGCAGCACCTGCTGCTGCTGCTGCTGCGCACGCTCCTGGTCATCGCGCTGGTGCTGGCGGCGGCGGGGCCGACCGTTGCCCGGAGCGGTCTCGCGGGGCATGCGCCGAGCGCGCTGGTCCTGATCCTCGACAACTCGCCCAGCAGCGGCGTGGTGGTAGCCGGGACCGCGCGGCTGATGCAGCTCCGGGCCGCAGGCCGCCAGGTGCTCGCCCGCGCGACGCCGGATGACGCGCTGTGGCTGCTCACCGCCGATGGCCTGCCGCAGCGCGGGGATCGTCAGGCGCTGCTCGACCAGATGGGCGCGCTGACCGTCTCGTCGCGTCGTCTCGACCTGGGCGCGGCGCTCGGTCTGGCCGGGGAGGTCCTCGCGAGCGAATCACGGCCGGGCGAGATCGCCCTGCTCACCGATCTCCAGGCGAGCGCCGTGTCCCCCGCCGAGTCACGGGTGCCGCTGGTCGTCGGCCGGCCGGAGTCGCCTCCGCCGGCGAACGTGGGGATCGCACGGCTCGAGACCGGCCCGCAGCCGTGGGGGTTGGGCGGTGGGCGGCTCACCGTCTCGCTGGTCGGCGACGCGGGCGGCCGCACGGCGGTGAGCGCGCGACTCGGCACGCGGCCAGTACGGCAGGCCCTGGCTCACGCCGGCGGTGCGGCCGCGCTCGCCATGCCTGGCATGCCGACCGGCTGGTGGAGCGCCGAGGCGGAGCTCGACCCCGACGAGCTCCGGCTCGACGATCGCCGCGTGGGGGTGGTGCGGGTGGCGCCGGTCGCGCGCGTGGACTGGGACTCGGCCAGCCGGTTCGTGGCCGCCGCGTGCGAGGTGCTCGAGGCCAACCGGAGAATAGCCCGCGGGCGCGAGGTGACGCTGGGGCGTCTCGCGCGAGGCAGCTCGATTGTGCTGCCGCCGGAGGACCCCGCCGCGCTCGGGGCGCTGAACCGGGCCCTCGCCGCGCGCGGCGTCGCCTGGCGGTACGGCACCCCGCTGATCGCGCCAGCGGCCACGGACAGCGGAGCGCTGCTCGGACGCGTCCGGGTGCTCCGGCGCTACGAGCTGCAGTCGGCGCAGAGCGGGCGCACAGGCGTGCTGGCGACCGTGGGCGGTGCGCCGTGGCTGGTCCGAAGCGGCGACGTGGTGCTGCTGGGAAGCCGGCTCGATCCGGCCTGGACCGACCTCCCCGTCTCAGCCGGCTTCATGCCCTTCATGGACGCGCTGGTGAACCGCCTGGCGCGGGGCGAGGTGTCGCTTGCCGATGGTGCCCCGGGCGACGCGGTGCCGCTGCCGGATCTGGTTTCGGAGGTCCGACAGGGGGAGCGCGACTGGCGGGTCGAGGGCGGGGGCCTGTTCCGACCCAACGAGCCAGGTGCCTACTACCTCGTCGCCGGCGAGGACACCGTGGGGGCGATCACGGCCAACATCGACGCGCGCGAGTCGCTCCTTGCGCCCGCCTCCGACGCTCAGGTCCGCCGGCTCTGGAAGAACGCCCGCCTCGTGCCGCTTGCGGAGGCGGAGGACGCCGTCTTCGGCGCGTCGGCGCGGGGCGATCTGCGGGGACTACTGCTGTGGGCGGCGCTGCTGCTGGCGCTGGCCGAGACGGTGGTTGCGAGCCTATGGCGGCGACAGCCTCGATGAAGCTTCGCCCGGTGCTGGAAGCGTTCGCGCGCGCGCCCGCGAGCATGGACCTCGCGGACCGGCTACCGACGCGGGCCGAAGCGCTGCGGCTCGGTGGGCTCCCCGGCTCCAGCGGTGCCGTTCTGGCGGCATGGCTCGCGTCTCGGTTCCCCCAGCGGCTGCTCGCGATCGTGGCTCCGACACCCGGCGACGCGGAGCGCTGGCTCACCGATCTCGCGCACCTGACCGACGAGGGCATCGCGCTCTATCCACAGCGGGAGGCGCTGGGCGAGGACGAACCGCACTACGAGATCGCGGGCGAGCGCGCGGAAGCGATCGAGGCGCTGCTCCAGGGCCGACTACGTGTGCTGGTGACGACGGCGCGGGCTACCGCCGAACGGACGCTGATGCCGGCGGCGCTGGAGCGGCTGCGGCTCAGGCTCGCCACCGGAGAGCGGCGTCCTCCGGGCGAGGTGGCGAGGACGCTGGAGCGGATGGGGTACCGGCGCGTGCCCACGGTCACCGAGGTCGCCGAGTTCAGCATCCGTGGCGGGATCCTCGATGTGTACGGCTTCGGGATGGCGTCGCCAGCCCGGCTGGAGTGGTGGGGCGACGACGTCTCCTCGGTGCGGGGGTTCGACCTCACGACGCAGCGCTCGCTGCAGGAGCTCGATGAGGTCACCGTGCTCCCGATCACCACCCAGGCGGTGCGGGAAGCGGCCGAGGAGGTCGAGTCCGGAGTCAGGCCGAGCCCAATCGCTCCGCTCGAGGCAGACTCCACGAAGGGGGTCTCGCCCGACGCATGGCCCCTTCGCTCCGCTCAGGGTGACTCGGCGGGAGCGTCGGAGCGGCGGACGCTGCTCGAGCTGCTTCCTGCCGACACCCTCGTCATCGAGGAATCTGGCGGCCCCGACCGCGACGAGGTCCGACGCGCCTGGAACGAGGCCCAGCATCACCTCGACGTGGCCCGCCGGCTGGGCGAGGACGTGCCGGGACGGGAGGACATCCTCGAGGAGCCGGAGCGGTGGGTGGCGCGGCTGGCCGCCTTTCCGCGCCTGCTGCTGCGGGACGAGCGGGTGGAGCTGCAGTTCGGGTTTCTGCCGCCGGAGCGGATCGACCGCGACCTGAACCGGCTGCGGGCGCTCCTCGCCGGCACGCCGCCCACCATCATCCTCTGTGACAACGAAGGACAGCTCGAGCGGCTCGAGGAGCTGCTGGACGAGGGTGCGCGCGGGACGCTGCGGGCCACGCTGGCGATCGGTGCGCTGGACGGCGGCTTCGTCACGCCGTCGCTCCGGGTGCTCACGGACCACGAGATCTTTCGCCGGGCGCGCCGGCTCCGCCGGCCCCGGCGGTATCGCCAGGCCGCCCCGTCGGCGGCCACCGGCGCGCTCACCCAGGGCGACTACGTCGTGCATCTCGAGCACGGCATCGGGATCTACCGCGGGATCGAGACGATCACCGCAGGTGAGTCCACGCTCGAGGTCGCCATCGTCGAGTACGAGGGCGGTGACCGGCTCAACGTCCCGTTGTACCGGCTGGACCAGCTGGAGCGGTATCGATCGGCGGGGGAGGACGGCGACCGGCCGCCCCCGCGCCTGCACCGGTTGGGCGGCTCCTCCTGGCAGCGGGTCCGCGAGAAGACGCGGCAGGCCATCAAACAGATGGCCGCCGAGCTGCTCGACCTGTATGCGCGGCGAACCGTCAGTGGCGGGTACGCCTTCCCCCCCGACAGCCGCTGGCAGCGGGAGCTCGAGTCCAGCTTCCTCTACGAGGACACGCCCGACCAGCGGAAGGCCACCGAAGAGGTCAAGGCCGACATGGAGCGGCCGCGGCCGATGGACCGGCTGCTCGTAGGCGACGTCGGCTACGGCAAGACCGAGATCGCGGTGCGGGCCGCATTCAAGGCGGTGCAGGGCGGGAAGCAGGTCGCCGTGCTCGTGCCCACGACGATTCTGGCGGAGCAGCACGGCCGGACGTTCGTGGAGCGGCTGGCCGATTTCCCGGTGAAGATCGAGGTGCTCTCGCGCTTCCGGACGGCCAAGGAGCAGAAGGCGGCGCTGGAGCGGCTGGCTGGGGGCGGCATCGACATCGTCATCGGCACCCACCGGCTGCTGTCCAAGGACGTGATCTTCCATGACCTGGGCCTGCTCATTGTGGACGAGGAGCACCGCTTCGGCGTCAAGCACAAGGAACGGCTCAAGGCGCTCCGCCTCTCGGTGGACGTCTTGACGCTCACCGCCACCCCGATTCCCCGCACGCTCCACCTCTCCCTCGCCGGCCTCCGCGACCTCACGCTGATCGAGACGCCGCCGCGCGACCGCTCGCCGATCCTCACCTTCGTCGAGCCATGGGACGATTCGCTGCTCGAGGAGGCGTTCGCGCGGGAGACGGATCGCGGAGGCCAGGTGTTCATGGTGCACAACCGGATCGAGACGATCGACACCATTGCGGCGAAGGTCCGGTCGCTGGCGCCGCGCGCCCGGATCGGGGTGGCGCACGGGCAGATGGCGGCCGAGGCCCTGGAGACGGTGATGCGGGGGTTCGTGGCGGGGGAGGTGGACATTCTCGTCTCCACCATGATCGTGGAATCCGGCCTCGACGTTCCCAACGCCAACACGATGGTGGTCCACGATGCACACCGCTTCGGGCTGGCCCAGCTCTATCAGCTGCGGGGGCGGGTGGGACGGAGCCACCGGCGTGCCTATTGTTACCTGCTAGTGCCCGACATGATCGACCTCGATGCCGAGGAACGGCTGAAGGTGCTCGAGCATCATACCGATCTCGGCGCGGGCTACCGCATCGCGCTCAAGGACCTCGAGCTCCGTGGGGCGGGGAACCTGCTGGGTGCCGAGCAGTCGGGCCACGCGCAGGCGGTCGGATTCGATCTCTACATGCGCTGGCTGGAGGAGACCGTGAGGGCGCTACGCGGGCAGGGCGTCGCCGAGCAGCCGGCTCCGCCCGACGTGGTGCTGGACCGACCGGCGCATCTGCCGGACGGCTTCGTGCCCGACGACGACGTCAAGCTCGACTTGTACCGGCGACTGGCGCGGGCCATGTCGTCTGGCGACATTGATGGGCTGCGGGCTGAACTGCGCGAGCGCTTCGGACCGTTGCCGGTGGAGGCCGAGACGCTGCTCGACATGGCGCGGCTCCGCGTCCTGGGAGCGGTGCTCGGCCTTCAGCACGTGCTCGTGCGCGGCGACGAGGCCCGCCTGACGTACCGGTCCGGGACAACGCCCCGACTCGCGGGACTCACCTCGGCCCTGGACGATGTGCAGCTGGCCGCCGAGGTGCGGCGTACCGTGCCGCTGTCGCTCCGGCTGCTCCGTCTCGGGGGGGAGCCGATCGTGCCCGCACTGGTGCGTGCGCTCAAGGCGGCGGTGCCGTAACCCTTTCTGGAGAAGTCATGCGACGCAACGTGATCCTCGCGGCGGTCCTCGCGATCGGCGTCCTCGGCTGCGGGAACTTCCGCGACCTCTTCTCGGCTCACGCCGACGTGGCCGCGGAGGCCAGCGGCCAGCAGCTTCCGGCGCAGCGGCTCGCACAGATCCTGAGCTCGGGCGGGAAGGGGGTCAAGATCAACCGCGAGACGGGCGACTTCGTCGCGAACGTCTGGGTGGATTATGCCCTGCTCGGCCAGGCGGTGGCCCAGGGCAAGCTTCCGCTCGACTCGACCAGCATCGCGGAAGCAGTGTGGCCGGAGCTCTCGGAGCTCAAGGGCACCCACTGGCACGATACCCTGATGGCGCGCCGGGCCACGGTGAGCGACGCCTCGGTGGACAGTCTGTACCAGTCGGCCGACACCCGCGTCCTGCAGCACATCCTCTTCGGGGCGCGGCCCAACGCGGACCCCGCACAGCGGGCCGCCGTGAAACAGAAGGCGCAGGCCACCCTGGCGCAGATCCGGAAGGGAGCCAGCTTCGACAAGCTGGCAGCGGAACTGTCCGAGGACCCGGGCAGCAAGGCCGACAGCGGGTTCCTGCCCCCGAGCCCGAAGGGGCGGTTCGTGCCGGCCTTCGACAGCGCCGGTTGGTCGCTTCAGCCCGGCCAGGTGAGCGGCCTGGTGGAGACGCCATTCGGCTATCATATCATCAAGCGCCCGTCGCTCGACCAGGCGCGGGATCGCTTGACCGGCTTCCTCGAGGAACGCGCGGGCGTCCGGCTGGACTCACTCTACATGGACAGCCTGGCCGCGGCCAACAAGATCGAGGTGCTCCCGGGGGCGGCGGCGGCGATGCGGGCGGCGGCCGAGTCGCCGGACCAGAGCCGGAAGTCCGACAAGGCGATCGTGAAGTACACTGGTGGCCAGCTCTCCGTGAAGGACTACCTGCGCTGGGTGCGAGCATTGCCGCCGCAGTACACGGCGCAGCTGCGCGAGGCCAACGACACCATGCTGACCCGGTTCGCCAAGATCCTGACGCAGAACGTACTACTGCTGCGCGAGGCGGATGCGAACAAGATCACGATCTCCCCGCTGGAGTGGGAGACGCTCAAGCGCCGGTACCAGTCCCAGCTCGACACGCTCAAGGCGGAGATGGGACTGCAGGATGGGGACCTGACCGACTCATCGATCGCCCTCGGTGAGCGGGAAAAGGTGGCCGGGCTCAAGGTGGAGCGATACTTCGATCAGCTCATCGAGGGCAAGGTGCGGCTCCGGCCGCTGCCCTCGGCGCTCGCCACGCTCCTGCGCGAGCGGCTGCCGTACACCATTCACGACGCCGGAATCAACCGCGCCATCGAGCTCGCCACCGAGCAGAAGGCCAAGGCGGACTCGGCTGCGCCGAAGGGCGGGATGCAGCGGGCGCCGGGACCGCCGCCGGTGCCGGGGATGCAGCCTGCCCCGGGTTCCGCGCCGACGGCACCGACCCCACCGGCGCCGGCCCCCCCGCAGCCAGAGAAGAAGCGATGAGCCACGGCGGGACTCGCGGCGCCTCAGCGCTCGCGCTGGTGGCCCTGATCGGGCTGCTGACCGGCGCCGGGGTCGCCGCGCAGGACTCGGCTGTGGTGGTGGACCGGGTGGTGGCGGTAGTGGGCAACCGCCCGGTGCTCGCGTCCCAGGTGGACGAGGAAGTCTTCTCCCGACAGTCGCAGGGGCAGCGTCTTCCGGACGACCCCGACTCGCTCAGCGCCGTTCGCCAGCACATCATTTCCTCGATCATCGACGAAGAGCTGCTGGTCCAGCAGGCGCAGCGCGACACCAGCATCAAGATCACCGACGAGGAGATCGCCGACGGGGTCGAGCAGCAGGTGCGGAAGGTCCGCGGCAACTTCCAGTCGGAATTGGACTACCGGAACGAGCTCAAGAAGGCCGGGTTCCAGACCCCGGAGGAGTACCGGCGCTGGCTGACCGAACAGCAGCGGCGGGCCGCGTTCCAGAACCGGCTCATCGACAAGCTGCGCCAGGACGGCAAGCTCAAGCCCGTGCCGCCGACCGAGCCGGAGATGCGGGCGTACTTCGAGGAGCAGAAGGGAGCGCTCGGCGCCCGGCCCGCGACGATCTCGTTCCGCCAGATCGTGATCGCGCCGCGGCCCTCGCCGGAGGCCAAGGCGCGCACCCTCACGCAGGCCGACTCGCTCGTCCTCGAGCTCAGGAAGGGTGCCGACTTCGCCACCGCCGCCAAGCGCTTCTCGCAGGACCCGGGGTCCAAGGACCAGGGCGGCTCGCTCAACTGGTTCCGGCGCGGCGTGATGGTACCGGAGTTCGAGCGCGTCGCCTTCACTCTCCGCCCGGGGGTCGTGTCGGACCCGGTGGAGTCACCGTTCGGCTACCACATCATCCAGGTGGAGCGGGTGCAGCCGGGCGAGGTGCAGGCGCGGCACATCCTGCTCATCCCGGAGATCGACTCGGTGCACGTGGACAGCGCCCGCGCCCTCGCCGACTCGGTGCGCCGGCTGATCGTGCGCGGCGCATCGTTCGACTCGCTCCAGCGCGCGCTGCACGATCCGTCCGCCGAGCGCCAGGCGGACAACGTGCCCGTGGACAAGATGCCCGAGGCCTACGCCAAGGTGGTCGGCGAGGCCGACTCGGGGGCGGTGGCGCCGGTGTTCAATCTGCCCGGCGCCGGTACCCGCGAGCAGTTCGTCGTGGTCCAGGTGACCGGCCGGCGCCCGCAGGGTGACATCCGCTACGAGGACATCCGCGACCGCCTCCGGGACCAGCTCGGCCAGCAGCTCGCCATCCGCCGGTACATCGATCGATTGCGGCGATCGACGTACGTGGATGTGAGATCATAAGGCGGAGAGGACGGAGAAGACGGAAAGGATGGAGCGAGACGGCGTGAGGCCCCGACTGGCGGTCACGCTGGGCGATCCGCGCGGCATCGGCCCCGAGATCGCGGCGCGCGCGCTCGCGGAGCCGGTGGGAGCGGAGATCACGATCGTCGGGGCCGAGGACCAGATCGCCGGGCTCCCGGCGGCGAAGCGGGTCGGGGTGGGCACGTGGGGGCTGGGCAGCGGTGAGCGGGCGGAGGACCGAACGCGAGTGATTCGTGCCGGCCGGCTCGCGGGACACGCGGTGGAGACGGCGGTGAGGCTGGCACTGCAGGGCGAGGTGGACGCGATCGTGACCGCGCCCGTCCACAAGCACGCGCTCCACCTGGCCGGCTTCCCGTATCCCGGGCACACCGAGTGGCTCGCGAAGCTGGCGGGCGACGTGGACGTGGCGATGATGCTGGCGTCGCCCGAGCTGCGGGTGGTCCTGGTGACCACGCACGTGCCCTTCCGGGACGTGCCGGCGCTGTTGACCCTGGACCGCGTGACGCGCACGGGGCGTATCACCGCGCGAGCGCTGCGAGAATGGTTCGGCATCGCGGCGCCCAGGTTGGCGCTGTGTGCGCTAAACCCCCACGCCGGCGAGAGCGGGCTGTTCGGCGACGAGGAGGAGCGGGTGCTGCGGCCGGCCGCCGAGGCGCTCGGGGCGGTGGGGCCGCTGCCGGCGGACACGGTGTTCGTGCGGGCGCTGCGGGGCGAGTTCGATGCCGTGCTGGCGCCGTATCACGACGTGGGGATGACGGCCATCAAGGTGGCGTCGTTCGGGCGGGCGGTGAACGTCACGCTGGGGCTGCCGTTCCCGCGCACGTCTCCGGATCACGGAACGGCGCTCGACATCGCCGGGACGGGGCGGGCGGATCCGTCGAGCATGCGGGCGGCGATCGAGCTGGCTGTGCGGCTGGGCGGCCATCGGCAAGTCTGACCGCGTGGCCATGGTCGTCGGCCCCGTGAGTCACCCTGAACGAAGTGAAGGGGGCATACCCCAACGCCTGGCCCCCTCGCTCCGCTCAGGGTGACTCGGGGCTCGCCTGCCCGGCCCGCTCCAGCCGCTCCATCAGGTCCAGATAGGCATCGAGTTTGAGCTTCTGCGACGCGCGATTGGCCACCAGAATCGCCCCGCATTGCAGCACCGTCTCCCGCTCCACCAGCCCGTTGGCCCGCAGCGTGTTCCCCGTGTCCACCAAGTCCACGATCCAGTGCGCCAGGTTGAGCAACGGCGCCACCTCGACGGAACCGTTCACCTGAATGATGTCCACCGGACGCCCGGCGGCGCCGAAGTGGGCCTGCGCCAGGCGCGGGTACTTGGTGGCCACGCGCGCGGTGATGCCGCCCGGCAGCGCCGGGTAGGGGGCGACGGCCGGCGTGGCGACGACAAGCCGGCAGAATCCGAAGCCCAGCTCCAGCGGCTCGAGCACGTCGGCGCCGCTCTCACGGAGGACGTCGGTACCGGTGACGCCCAGGTCGGCGGCGCCGGACTCGACGTAGACGGGCACGTCGCCCGGCTTCACCACCAGGAACTCGATGCCGGGATCGCTCGATGGGATGAGCAGGCGCCGGCCCGCGTCGGGCGCGGGGGCGGCGCCGGCGCGCCGGAAGCGCTCGACCGACGGCTCATAGAGCCGGCCCTTCGCGAGGGCGACGCGCAGGCGGCTCACTGCGGCACCTCGGCGATCGTGTCGAGATCGAGGGAGACGCCCACCGCCGGCATCGGCCGTCCGAACCGCTCCATCAGCTCGTCGTACCGGCCGCCCGCGCCGGCGGCGCGCCCGGTCCCCGCGACGTACACCTCGAAGTGGACCCCCGTGTAGTAGTCAAGGCCACGCACCTCGCCGAGGTCATAGACCATATGAGCCCGCTCGTCGGCGGTGAGTGCCGCGTCGAGCGCCAGCAGATGCTCGAGGCCGGGGGCGGCCGCGCGCGGCGCCAGGCCGAGCGCGCGCTCGAGCGCGTCGCGGCGACCGATGACGAACGGCAGCACCGTCAGCGTCGCCGCGTCGCCGCTGGCCCCCGCAAGCGCGCGGCGGAGGCTGCCACGGTCCTTCCGGTCGATCCAGCGGCGCACTTCGCCGCGCAGCTCGCTGTCCAGCGCCGCGATGCCGGGCGCCAGCACGCCGGCGTGGCCGAGGTTCACCTGGAAATCGTGCAGGCCGGCGGAGCGGACGAGGGCGATGGTGAGGCGCACGACCTCGACGTCGGCCGCCAGGTCGGCCTGCCCGAGCAGCTCGGCGCCGACCTGCAGCATCTCGCGCGGGCGGCCGCCGCGCTCCGGCTCTTGCCGGTAGACGGTGCCCGAGTAGCACAGCCGGAGCGGCTGGCTGGTTCCGGCGAAGGTGGTGGCGGCCACGCGCGCCAGGCTGGCGGTGAAGTCGTACCGGAGCGCCAGGATGCGGCCGTCGCGGTCGGGGAAGCGGATGAGCCGCTCGGCGACGCCGGGTCCCCCCGCCCGGAGGAACGTCTCCTGGTACTCGAGGGTGGGCGGGATCAGCTCCTCGTAGCCCGCCCGCTCGAGCACCTGCATCGCCGCGTGCTGGAGCAGCCGGCGGCGACGGGCGGCCTCGCCGGTGAGGTCGAGTGCACCGGGCGGCGTGATGGCAACCTGGGAGGGAAGCATGGGGCGGGAAGGTAACGCCGCGCGGCGGCGGCGCGCGAGCCTCACGCGGAGCCGGCGAGCACCTCACGGACCTTGCAGGCGAGCTGGTCGGCGCTGAACGGCTTTTCCAGGAGGCCGCTCGTATCGGCCAGCTCGCCCCGGCGCTCGACCGCCTCCGCCGCATACCCGGTGATGAACAACACCCGGAGCCCGGGCCGGTGTGCGGCCAGCCGGGCGGCGAGCGCGGGGCCGCCGAGTCCGGGCATCACCATGTCCGTCACGAGCAGGTGGATCGGCTCGCTGGCGCCGTCGGCGAGCGCGAGCGCCGCCTCCGCGTGCGGCGCCTCGAGCACCCGGTATCCCTTGGCGCGAAGCACCCGGCAGACGAGGTGGCGCACGACCTCCTCGTCCTCGACGACCAGCACGGTCTCGGATCCACCCGGCACCGGATCGGGGGCCGGCATGAGCAGGGCGGCCGACTGCCCCGGCGAATCCGCCCTGGGGAAGTACACCGTGAAGGTGCTCCCCTCGTTCGGCCGGGAGGCGACCTGAATCTGTCCTCCGCTCTGCCGCACGATGCCGTACACCGTGGCGAGGCCGAGGCCGGTGCCCCGCCCCAGCTCCTTGGTGGTGAAGAACGGCTCGAACAG
>DAIPLK010000047.1:0-17595 GCA_036769285.1 Gemmatimonadales bacterium
CCCGGATGGAGGTGACGACGTCGTTCTGCTTGATGCTGTTCACGACGTCCATCCCCTGGCGCACCTGGCCGAAGACGGTGTGCACATGGTCCAGATGGGGCTGCGGCGAGTGGCAGATGAAGAACTGGCTGCCGCCGGTGTCCTTCCCCGCGTGGGCCATGGAGAGCGTGCCGGCGACGTGCTTGTGGGTGTTGAGATGGGTCTCGCAATTGATCTTGTAGCCGGGGCCGCCGGTGCCGACGCGGGGATTGGCCGGGTCCTTCGAGAGGGGGTCACCGCCCTGGATCATGAAGTTGTTGATGACCCGGTGGAAGCGGGTGCCGTCGTAGAACTCGCTGTTGGCGAGCTTCTCGAAGTTGGCGACGGTGGTGGGCGTCTCCGTGTCAAACAGGTCGGCGACGATGGTGCCCTTGCTGGTTTCGATGGTCGCGGTCTTGGCCACGCTGTGCCTCGGTCGAAGAGAGAAGAGTGTCCTAATCTAACATCCGGTCGGCTCAGTCCGCCGCCGGCAGCAATGCCGCCAGGACGTCCCGCCATTGCTCCGCCGTCCCGGCCGGTGCCCGGCAGCTGGTGCCGCTGCAGGCATATCCATGAGGGGCGCGGCCGGCGGCCACCATGCCGGCCATCGCCGCAGGCAGCGGGCTCGCGCGGGAGTCGTCCGGACTGATGCGGCGCACCACCCGGCGCGGGACGAAGGTCGCGAGCGCGTCGGCGTGCATCCGCTCGGCCACCGGGTTGCCGGGGGCGCCGACGATCACCAGGTGGGTTGCGGGCGAAAGGTGCCAGTCCAGCGCCAGGAGGTAGGTCGCCGCGTACAGGCCGAGCTCGCCCGCGCGGCCCGCGAAGGCCCGCACCAGTGCGAGACCCCGCTCACGCCACCGCGCGTCGCCGGTGAGCTCGTGCAGGCGCGCGCATACAATACCCGCCACGCCGTTGGGCGATGGGGTCGGGGTGTCCTGCACCGGCTTGGCGCGCTCCGGGAGCAGCCCGAGCGTGTCTCCCCGTCCGCGCGCCGTGTCGAACAGGCCGGCGCTCCTCCCGTCCCAGTAGTCCGCCCATACCCGGTCCATCAGCCGCTCCGCCCACGCCAGCCACTCGGCCTCGCCGGTCGTCTCGTGGGTGTCGAGCGCGGCGGCCGCCACCTGCACCTGATCATCGAGCAGCCCGGTGACGCCGCCGGGCGTGTGGGCCACCGCGTCCTCCGCCACCCGCTCGGCGTAAAGCCGCTTCATCGTGAGGAGGGCATGCCGGCGCGCATCGTCATCGTCCAGGACCGCTCCCGCGCGGAGCATGGCGGAGGCCATCATCGCGTTCCAGTTGGTGTAGCGGGTGCGGTCCACGAACGGGGCCGGCCGCGCGGCACGCGCATCGCGGAGCTTGCCCTTCGCGCGCTCGAGCGCCCCGCGCACTTCGTCCTCGGAACGCCCCGTCTGCGCCGCGATGGTGGACACCGTGGCGGCGACGAACAAGACGTTCTTCGAGGGGTTGTGGTGCATCTCGCCGGCCGTCCCGATGTCGTAATACGCCGCCGCCACCTCCAGCTCGTCGGGCGCGAGCACGGCTGCCGCCTCGTCGCGCGTCCAGGTGAAGTAGTCGCCGTCATCCTCCAGGCCCACGTCCGCGTCCTGGCTGGCCGCGTAGCCCCCCTCGGGGTCCGAAGCCACCTCGCGTACCCACCGCACGATCCCCCGCGCGGCCGCCGCGTACTCCTCGGCCCCGAACAGCGCGTAGGCGTCGAGATATGCCTTGAGCAGCTCGGAGTTGTCGTACGACATCTTCTCGAAATGCGGCACGATCCACTCGGCGTCCACGCTGTACCGGTGGAATCCTCCGCCGAGGTGGTCGTACACGCCTCCCCGCGCCATCCCGTGGAGCGTGCGGTCGAGGATGGTGCGCACGGGCTCGCCTGGCCGGTCGAACCAGCGGTGCAGCAGCAGCGTCATGGCCCCGGGGTGGGGAAACTTTGGCGCCCGACCGAACCCGCCGTTGACCGTGTCGAACACGCGTGTCATCTGCGCCACCGCGTCGTCCAGCATCTGGAGCGACGGCTCGCCGGGCGCCGCTTCGTTCAAGTCGTCGCCCACGACGCGGCGCACCGCCGCCGCCTGCGACTGGACCTGTCCGCGCCGGGACCGGTACGCCTCGAGCACGCTCTCGAGCACGGTCCGAAACCCCGGCCGCCCGTGCGCGCCGTCGGGAGGGAAGTAGGTGCCGCCGTAGAACACCTCGCCCGCCGGTGTCAGGAACGCCGTCAGCGGCCAGCCGCCCTGCCGGGTGAGCGCCTGGACCGCGCGCTGGTAGCGGGCATCCACGTCGGGACGCTCGTCCCGATCGACCTTGATGCAGATGAACTGCTCGTTGAGGAAGCGGGCGAGCTCGGGGTTCTCGTAGGACTCGCCGTCCATGACGTGGCACCAGTGGCACCAGACCGCGCCGATGTCCAGCAGCACCGGCCGGTCCTGCGCCCGGGCGGCCGCGAACGCGTCGTCGCCCCAGGGATACCAGTGGATCGGCTGGTGGGCGGCGGAGCGGAGGTAGGCCGAGGTGGACGCGGCGAGGCGGTTCGTGGTCACCGGTGGTAAGGTAGCGAAAAGGGCGCACGGACGTGCGCCCTGATGGTACGCCGACTCGGTACGGGGAAGCCCCGGACTCAGGATCCCGGCTTTGTGTGGCTCAACGAGTACACGTACGCGGCCACCGCCTTGACCTCGTCGTCGGCGATCGTCGCGCCGCCCTTGGGCGGCATCGGGATGCCGCTCTTGGCCTGCTCCTTGGTGACGCCGGCGAGGACCTGCTTGACGATCGCGTCATAGGAGCCGTCACTGTGGATCCATTCCGCGTCGGTGAGATTCGGGCCAACGGCGGCCCCCACGGCCTTGGCGCCGTGGCACGCGTAACAGTTGCCCTTGGTGTGAAAGATGGTGTCGCCCTTCGCGATGACCGCCGGCGTGACGGGGGCGGAGCTTTGAGCCGCGGCGGAGCGAGCCCCCAGCAGGACGGCGAACGAAAGCAATAGGCCGAGGCGAGTCCGGATGTCCATCGTGGCTCCCGTAGTGTGGCGTCGTATACCAGCTGACTATATAGAGAATACTGCCCCGGCAGGGGCGGTCAAGGTGGGGAAGAGGCAAAGGCCGGACCGAATCGATCGGTCCGGCCCAAGTTGTTTGAGGAAAAGGTCTTGTGATGATGCCGCTGGCGGAGCCAATCGCCGATCGGGCCCTAGTTCGTCCCCTCGACCGGACGCGGGGCCATGACCGCGGCCTCATTGGTGGTCGACCCCCGGGGCCGGAAGATCGCAGGGTCGTAAGCGCTACGGGGGTTCCATAGCACCCAAGACCTGATTCCCAACTCCTCGGCCGCGCGGATCTGGTCGCGGACGTGGGCCGGCGTGTAGCGTGGCTGACCGAGGGTGAACGCCTGCAGATACGGCCGGATCTCGGCCGTCTTCCCCAGCGGTTCCGACCGCCTGAGCGCGTCCTGCAAGGCCCGCCGGATGACCTTGTACGGCTCGCTGTTCGGATGCTTGAGGCTGTAGTAGCCCCGGAAGTAGTGACTGGGATACACCATCGGCAGCACGACGTCGGCAGTCGTGACGAGGTCCTCCCACAGCTGGCCGATTCCCATGTCGGTCGGGGCGCTGGTCGTGAGTCCGAAGACGTCGATGGTGAACGGCACGCCCAGCTTCCTGGTGCGATCCCGGAGCAGCCGCAGGTTCCGGGTCACCCCCTGGCGCTTGGTCTCGCCTGTGCGGCGCCCGGCAAACACCGCGCTCGCCAGACGGCTCTCGGGTTCGTCGGGGAAGCGCACGTAGTCGTATTGCACCTCCGCGAACCCGAGCCGCACCGCCTCGGCGGCAAGCTGTGCCGCGTACACCCACACCGAGTCGTTGAACGCGTCCACCCACGCGAAGTCGAGCCGGTCGCGCCAGAGACCCCCGTTCACGTGCCGGACCGACCAGGCGGGCTTCCGGGACGCGAGCAGCGGGTCCTTGGCCACCACGATCCGGGCGATCGGATGGATCCCGTGCTCTCGCATCACTCTGAGGCGCTCGCGCACATCTCGGGCCCGGAGCTGGGTGTTGGCGCCGATCTCGATGGCCGTCGGCACCTCGCTGCGGTATGTCAGGTAGCCGGTGTCGTCCTTCACGTCCAGGACGAAGGTGTTGATCTCCGTCCGGTCGGCGAGCTTGACCAGATCATGGAAGCGCCGGCCACCGAATGCCCAGGCGTTCAGGTAGATCGCCCGCACCGGGCTCGGCGCCTGCGTGAGCGGCGGTGCGGGCCAGTGGACGGGGAGTTCGATCGTGGGGATCGCGAAGAGAGAATCGGGTGGGGCGGGGGCCGGAGGCAGTTCGTCGCCCCAACCCGGCGCCTGCTGGGCGGAGAGCGCCGCAATGTGCAGCACGACCGCCAGAACACCGGAGACGAGGGAGCGGCGCATCGGACCCAGATGATTGCGGGGTAAGGTGATGGAGGAGCGCGCGAGACGCTCCTCCATCGTGCCCCGCAAATCAGGGGCCGGGTTTCACCGGTCGAATCTCGACCCGACGGTTGGCCGCGCGGCCACGCGGTGTGGTGTCCGGGGTGAGGGGTACCGAGGAGCCGTAGCCACGCGGCACGACCTGCTCGTAGTTGACGCCTTTGACGATGAGGTAGTCGCGCACCGCCTCGGCCTGGAGCGTCGTGATGCGCAGGTTCTCGGCGGCCGAACCGGAGTTGTCGGTGTGCGCGCCGATCTCCACGCGTGCGGTCGGATTGCCCCGCAGCAGGTCGGCCACCGAGTCGAGCGCGACGTATGACGACGCGTCCAGCCGTGCCGTTCCGGCGATGAACGCGACCCCGGGGATGACCCCAGCCGTGACGGCCGGGCTCGGCGCTGCCGAGGGGACCGTCACGTTCGGACGCTGCAGTGGTCGGCCCAGCGTGTCGGGCTGCACTCGGGGCGGCGGTTTGGCCGCGTCTGGCCGTGGCGCGTTGGGCTGCGCCGCGCCGGGTTGGGGGGCGGGTGCGGCTGGCTTGGCTGGTGCCGGCCGGCCCGGCGCCTGTTCCTGGGAGCAGCCGCTGGCGTTCACTGTGGCCCCTGCCGGGGTCCGTGGGCAGCGGTCGAGGCCGTCGAGCACGCCGTCGGCGTCCTCGTCGCCTGGGCAGCCCAGCGCGTCCACCGTGGCGCCACGCGGCGTGTCGGAGCACCGGTCGAGGCCGTCGGGAATCTGATCCCCGTCGCTGTCCTTCGGGCAGCCCTGAGGATCCACCAGCACGCCGGCCGGAGTATCCGGGCAGCGGTCCAGGCCGTCGGGAATGTTGTCGGCATCCGAGTCCCGCGAGCAGCCCCGGGCATCCACCGCCGCACCCGCCACCGTCGCCGGACAACGGTCCACTCCGTCGGGCACCCCGTCCCCGTCCTCGTCGCTCGGACAGCCCCGGGCGTCTACGCTGGCCCCCCTGGGCGTGTCCGGGCAGCGGTCGCGGTTGTCGAGAATGCCGTCGCCGTCGGTATCGCTGATCGGCTTGCTACCGAGCATCAGGCTCATCCCCACGCTTGCGCCGAAGTTGGACAGGGAGACGGAAGTCGCCGGCGGCCTGGGCTTGCTCTGGTTCCGATTGTAGAGTCCCTCGACCCGCACCATCAGCGTGGGGGCGACGCCCACCCGGAAGCCTGCGCCGGCCAGCAGGGCGCCGCTGCTGCCGCAAATCGGGTCGCCCACGCTCGCGACGGCTGGGCAACTGCTCCCGTACTTGGTCGTTCCGGCTCCGGCCTTGAGATAGAACGAGCTGGACGACCCGATCAGGATGTTGTACAAGGCGGCCGCGCCGAATGTCTTGACGCTCACGCTCTGGCTGCCGGTCTGGGTCTTGGGGGAGGTGAAGCCCCCCTCGACCTCGAGCGAGAAGTTGAGCGGCAGCCACACCCCGAGGCGGCCTATTCCCCCGACCGCCCCACCCAAGTCCGTAGCGTTGTCGAACGACTGATAGGCTCCGGCGGCCCCGAGTTCGACGAGGTATTTCCGCTGCTGGGCCGTGCCGGGCCGCGTGCAGACCGCGAGGAGCGCGAGGCCGACCAGGAGTCGAAGCCCGCCACGGGGCCGCTCCCCGGTGGGGTGTGGGTAGGTTGGCATGGGTCAAATAGATACGGCCTCCGCGAGAGCCTGACAAGGAGCCCCGTCACCTTGGGAGGGCCACCCTTGGCTTCGCCTCAAGGGACCGCTACGATTCGCCACGGCGCTTGCCCCCAGCCAGAGGAGGTCCGCATGCGCGTGATCATCGAGTACTGCGTCGTCTGAAACTACGAGCCCCGAGCCACCAGTTTGGCGGCTGAGCTGAAGCGCGAAGTGCCCGACGCCGACGTCCGGCTGGTTCCGTCGTCCGGCGGGGTTTTCGAGGTGACCGTGGATGGCAACCTGGTGTTCTCCAAGAAGGCCTTGCGGCGCCACGCGGAGCCGGGGGAAATCGTGCAACTGATCCGGCGGCCGAGCTGACATGCGTATCGCCATCTCCACCGGCGGCGGTGACGCCCCGGGCCTGAACGCGGTCATCCGCGCCGTAGTCCTCTCGGCCCACGGCCGAGGCTGGCGGTCGTACGGCATCCAGCGCGGCTACGAAGGTTTGCTCTCGTTCAACGGCGTGATCCCGCTCGGCCCCGCGGAGGTCCGCGGGATCACCCACCTGGGCGGCACCATCCTGGGCACCACCATCCGGGGCAATCCGTTCCGCTACGTCATGCGGAATGAGCAGGGCGAGGAGTACGAGCGCGACCGCTCGGATGATCTCGTGGCCGCCTTCCAGGCGAGCGGGTTCGACGCGCTGGTGTCGATCGGCGGCGACGGGAGTCTCCAGATCTCGCACGACCTCTGGCGCAAGGGGCTGCCGGTCGTATGCGTGCCCAAGACCATCGACAACGACGTGAGCGGAACGCAGCGCACCTTCGGCTTCGACACCGCCGTCAGCACGGCCACCGATGCCCTGGACAAGCTGCACTCCACGGCCGAAAGCCACGATCGGGTCATGGTGGTCGAGTTGATGGGCCGCTATGCGGGGTGGATCGCGCTGTACAGCGGGCTCTCGGGGAGCGCGGACGTCATCCTGCTGCCGGAGATACCGTTCGACATCGAGAAGGTCTGCGAGAAGATCCGGCGCCGTGAGGCGGCGGGGCGCCATTTCAGCATCGTCGTCGTGGCGGAGGGAGCGCGGCCCCGGGACGGAACGGTCGAGATGGTCGAGCGGCGGGGCGTGGGAACGATGGACCGCCTCGGTGGGATCGGGAGCAAGGTCGCCCGCACGATCGAGCATCATACGGGGAAGGAGACCCGTACGCTGGTGCTGGGGCATCTGCAGCGCGGTGGCACACCGACGACGTACGACCGCCTGCTCGCCCTCCGCTTCGGTGCGGCGGCGGTGCGGGCGATCGCGGACCGCGCGTTCGGTACGATGGTTGGCCTCAATGGGCCGGACATTACTCGCGTGCCGCTGGAGAATGTGGTCGGGCGGGCCAAGAACGTGCCGCTCGACTCCGACACCGTTCGGACCGCGCGCGATCTGGGAATCAGCCTAGGTGACTGAGTTCGCATACCCGCCCACGCGCACGGTCGACGCGGTGGAGGTGCTGCACGGCGAGACGATTCCGGACCCGTACCGCTGGTTGGAGGACGGCGAGGACGGCGAGACGCGTGCGTGGACCGAGCGTCAGAATGCGCTGACGGAGAGCTACCTCGCCGGCGTCCCCGGGCGCGAGAAACTCCGCCGCCGCCTCGACGATCTGCTGGCCATCGGTGCGCTGAGCGTGCCGACCCCGGCCCACGGCCGCTACTTCTACCAGCGGCGCGACGGCCGGCAGAACCAGCCTGTCCTGTACGTTCGGGAAGGGGTGGACGGCGAGGACCGCGTGGTCCTGGATCCCAACGCGCTCGATCCCGCCGGCACCACCGCCCTCGACTGGTACTACCCGAGCGACGACGGCCGGCTCCTCGCCTACGGGCTCTCTCAGGACGGGAGCGAGCAAAGCGTGCTCCACGTGCTCGAGGTGGCGCGGGGGACCAACCTTCCCGACCGTATCTCCCGCACACGGTCGGCCGACCTCGCCTGGCTGCCGGACGGCTCCGGCTTCTACTACACGCGCTATCCCGCGCCCGGCACCGTCCCGGAAGGCGAAGAGCACTACCACCGGGCCGTGTACTTTCACGTCCTCGGCGCCGACCCAACCGAGGATGCCCTGGTCTGCCAGCCTGCGCGCAAGGAATACTGGCCCGGCGTGGGCCTCTCGCCGGACGGTCGCTGGCTGCTCATCGGCGTGGCCCGGACTTTCGACCAGACCGATCTCTACCTGGGCGACCGGCGCGGCCCCGCAGGCGAGGTGACGACGCCCCCGCTCGTGGCGGTGGCGGAAGGCCTGCCGGCTTCATTCGAGGGCGAGGTCGTCCACGGACGGCTGTTCCTGCGCACCAATCTCGAGGCACCCACCTACCGGCTGTACGAAGTCGACCCCGAGCGGCCGGAGCGAGGCCGCTGGCGCGAGCTCGTCCCGCCGCGTCCCGACGCCGTGCTCGAGGGCGTGCGCGTGACCGGCGATCGGCTTGCCCTGTGTTATCTGGAGCGCGCCTCCTCCCGTCTCCGGCTGGCCGACCTCGACGGCGGCCTGAGGCGCGAGGTCGAGCTGCCGATGCTCGGCAGCCTGTTCGGCCTCGGGGCGGAGTGGGACGGCCGGGAGCTCTTCTTCGGGTTCTCCTCCTACACGGTCCCGCCGACGGTTTACCGGATCGATCTCGCGACTGGCGAGCAGACGCTCTGGCGCCGGGTCGAGGCGGACGTGGATCCCGAGCGGTTCGAGGTGCGGCAGGTGAGCTTCGTGTCCCGCGACGGCACCCCGGTGACGATGTTTCTCGTCCACCCGCGGGGTCTCGCGCGCACGGGCGACACGCCGACGTACCTCACGGGCTACGGGGGCTTCAACATCAGCATGACGCCGGCGTTCTCCCGCTCGCTGCTCCTCTGGCTGGAACACGGCGGCCTGGTGGCCATTCCGAACATCCGGGGCGGCGGCGAGTACGGGGAGGCATGGCACCAAGGCGGGATGCTGGGGCGGAAGCAGAACAGCTTCGACGATTTCCTTGCGGCCGCGGAGTGGCTCATCCGGGAGCGCTACACCCGGCCCGAGCGGCTGGCGGTGGCCGGCGGCTCGAACGGCGGGTTGCTCATGGGGGCGGTGTTGACCCAACGGCCGGAGCTCTTCCGCGCGGTCGTCGTGCAGGTGCCGCTGCTCGACATGCTCCGCTATCACCGGTTCCTCATCGCGCGCCTGTGGATTCCGGAGTACGGCTCGCCAGACGAGCCGGGGGAGTTCGCGTGGCTCCGTGCCTACTCGCCGTACCACCACGTCCGGGTGGGGACGGCGTACCCCTCGGTGCTCCTCGCCACCGCCGAGAGCGATACCCGGGTGGATCCGATGCATGCGCGGAAGATGGCGGCCCGCCTCCAGGCCGCGACCTCATCGTCACGGCCCGTGCTGCTCCGGCTCGAGGCCCGGGCGGGACACGGGGCGGGGAAGCCGCTCTCCAAGGTGCTCGACGAGCTGACCGACATCTGGACGTTTGTGTTTTCCGAGGTGGGGGTCGAGGTTTAGGACCGACACCGAACCGAGGAGCACGCTGTCATGGCCTATTCGTCGCGCCCTGTCGTCAGCATGTCCCGCCCTGATCGGTGGTTGGCAGTGCTGCGCATCATCGTGGGCCTCTACTTCGCCAAAGCCGTCATCACCAAGCTCGGCTTCGTCATGGTCGGTGGCGTGCTCCCGCTACCGGGTGTGTCAGAGCGCTGGGTCACCACCATGCCCAAGATCGTGGCGAAGCAGGCGTCGGAGAATCCAGTCCTGTTCTACAAGCAGTTCCTCGAGAATACGGTGTTGACCCACCCCGGGACATTCGCCCACCTGACGGCTTGGGGAGAAACGATCACGGGCCTTGGGCTCACGCTCGGATTGCTGACCGGGGTCGCCTCACTGACAGGGCTCGCGCTGGTCACCAACTACGGACTCGCCACACAATGGATGTCCCCGGGGCAGCAGGGCTTCCACCTCGTGCTCGCGGCCCTGATGATCGCGTTCTTCTTCGCCCGCGCTGGTCGAACATGGGGGCTCGACGCCCGGCTGTGGAGTGCGAAGCCGAAATCGATCTTCGCCCGGCGGCCGTTCTCCTGAGCGGAGGCTGCAGAAGGCCGCCCCCGAGTCACCCTGAGCAAAGCGAAGGGGGCATGACCGGAATCATGCCCCCTTCACTCCGTTCAGGGTGACTCACTTCCTCCCTACCGCTACTCCCCCGTCTCTAGCCATCGCCGCCACGCCTCGAAGCCAAAGGGCCGCCCCAGGAACCGCTCCACTAGCATCGCCGCCGGCGCCGACCCGCCTGGCGCGAGGATCGCCTCGCGATAGCGCCGAGCCGGGCCAGGGGCGAGCAGGTCCCGCCGGTCGAAGCCGCCGAACAGATCCTTCGCGATCACGAGGGACCACATGTACGTGTAGTAGATCGCCGAATAGCCGTCGAGGTGGCCGAACGCCGCCTGGAAGTGCGTATCTGGTACCGGCGGAAACGGGGTGTACGCGGTGAGGACCGCCTGCACGATCGAGTCGGTGTTCACCTGGGCGGGCGGCCGATCGTACAGTGCGAGAGAGATCCGCGCGAGCGCCATCTGGGCCCGCACGTCGAGCGCGCGGCCGAATGCGGCGGCCCGGTTCATCTGCCGCACCAACTCGGCCGGAATCGGCTCCCCGGTCTGATAGTGCCTGGCGAACGTGGCGAGTACCGCAGGGTCCCGGACCCACTCCTCCAGCATCTGCGAGGGGGCCTCGACGAAGTCCCACTCCGTCTTCACGCCGCTCTGTCCGACCCAGCGTTGGCGTCCCCCGAGCTGGGAATGGAGCAGGTGACCGAACTCATGGAAGAAGGTCTCGACGTCGTCGTGCGACATGAGTCCAGGGTCGCCGGGAGCCCCGCCGGGGAAGTTGCAGACGAGAGCGCCTTCGGGCAGGTCTTCGCCGGTGACCCCGCTACGGATCGGGAATTGGGCGGCATGCTCATACTTCCCGGGCCGCGGGTGCATATCGAGATAGAACCGCCCGACGCGCCGGCCTTTCTCGAACATCTCCCACACCTCGACCGACGGATCCCACGCCGGAGTACCGCTGACCTGCCGGAAGCTCACCCCGAACAGCCGGCTGGAGATGTCGAGCGCGCCCCGCTTCACCGCGTCGTAGGGGAAGTACGGCCGGACCGTTCGGGAGTCGAAATCGAACGACGACCGGCGGACCTGCTCACGGAGGTATCCGGTCTCCCACCGGTTGATGACCACGGCCGCCGGGTCATCCTGGCGCTTTCGATCCAGCAGCATCCGGTATTCGGCCTCGGCCGCCGGGCCCGAGGCCTCCACGATCCGGTCGATGAATGCCGATGCGTTCGCGGCCGACCCGACCATCTTGTCGGCGGTGGCGTAATCGGCCCACGACGCGAAGCCGAGGACATGCGCCAGCTCGTCCCGGCGAGCGAGCATCCGGTCGAGCACGTCCATGTTCGCCGGATAGGCGCGGGTGTCGAACGCGATGCGCATCCGGCGGCGGAGATCATCGCTGCGGGCATACGTCAGGACGGGCAGCGCGTCCGGGTATTTGGTTGTGAGCACGATCCGCCCGTCCGGCCCAGGCCTGTGCGCGGCGATGTAGTCCTCCGGAAGCCCGGCCAGCTCGCCGGCCGAATCGACCGCTACCTCCTTGGTGCCCTCGCGGATGTTCCGATTGAATTCCTGGCCGATCCGGACCTGCTCTTCCCGCAGAGCGCTGACGCGTTTTCGGGTGGCCTCGTCCTTGTCCACGCCCGCGAGCCGGAACGCGAGCAAGGTTCGCTCGACATAGAACCGGGTCGTTTCATCGGCGCCGGTCAGGTCCATCCCGCGGAGCGCGTCATACACCCGCCGGTCGAGCGAGATCTCCGTAGCGAGCGCGGCGGCCCGCTGGCCGTCGGCTTCGGCGGTGGCCCGCATTCCGGAATCCGGGTGGACGGCCCCGATCAGCTGTGTCTGGTTCGCCGCGCCCTCGAGCTCCCGCTGGATCCGGTCGTAGAGCACCAACGTGTTGGCGACCGTCCGCGAGCCCCGGACCGCCAGCAGCCCGTCCCAGAGCTGCCGTGCCCGTGCCAGCCGGAGGTCGACCCTGCGATCGAATTCCGCGGGCGTCGGACGCCCGATCCAGAACGGACGGTCATCGCGGTGATGGACGGCTGGTGGCGGACCGAGGAGCAGCGCCGAGACGAGAAGCAGGAAGGCGGGCACGCCCGGATCAGTGGGTGATGGTCGGAGGTGACCGCATGCCGCCCGCCACGCCGTCGGCCTCGCAGTGGGCGTTCCGAGGGCTGTAGGCGACGCAGAAGACGCCGTCGGCGTGCCACCGCTCGTACCACCGGCGCATGACCCCGCGGTCCTGGGCGGAGAAGCGGGTCGAGGGGAGCTCGGCGGTGTAGAGCGCGACGTGCGTATGCACCGTTCCCGACCACTCGGGCGGCCCGCACCGGTCGATGGATGTTTCGGCCGAGATGCTCATCGAGTCGGCCTCCTGGGGGCCGAGGGCGAGGATCCGGCTCACGAAGACGGTGTCGTTGCGGACGGAGGCCCCGAGGCAGGCCACCCGCTCCTCCTTGGCCGCCACGCTCTGCTCCCACAGCGCCCGGAGGGCAAGGCCAGCTTCCCCGCTGAACCGAAAGGCCGGCGCGGGCTGGTGCTCGGCGCTGTCGGCCTGCGCGGCCGCCCGGCCCGCGCCGGTCGAGAGCGTGGCGGCCGCGACGACCGCGAGCACCAGCCGGGTGGTCACGGCGCCCGGCCGATCGCAACCCCCCACGGGATCTTCCCGACGGGGATCTTCTTGATCACGGTCAGCCGGTCGGTGTCCACTACGGTGACGTCGTTGGACGGCCCGTTGGCGGTGTAGAGCTTCCGGCCGTCCGGCGTGAGGGCCATTCCCCAGGGCCGCTGGCCGACCGGCACCGACCCGGTCACTGAGTCCGTGGCGACGTCGATGACCGAGATCGTGCCCCCGCGTCCGTTGGACACGTAGATTCGCTTGCCGTCGGCCGACGCCTCGGCGCCCATGGGCAGGGCGCCCTCGGGCATCGGGATCACCTTGAGCCGCTTGCGGCTGGCCACGTCGATCACCCAGACCGTGTGATCGATCTCGGAGGTCACGTACGCGCGCGCCCCGTCGGGCGTGAAGACGAGCGAACGCGGCCGTTTCCCTACCTCGATCTGTCCGACGACCTTGCCGGTCTTGGTGTCCACCAGGGTCACGTTGTGGGCGGTTTCGCCGCTGATCCACACCGTGTTGCCGTCGGGGTGCAGCCGGACGCCCTCGGGCTCCTTTCCGACGGTGACCGTTGTGCGGATCTTGCCGCTCGCGATGTCCACGATGGACGCCGTCCCCGCATCCTCGTTGGAGACGAACAGTGTCGTGCCGTCGCGACTGATGTCGAACGTCTCCGGATCGGAGCCGCCGGGGAGAATCCGCGTCACCTTGCGGCTCGCGGCATCCACCACGGCAATCCCGTCCTTGGACTTGTCCGCCTTCAGCTTTGCACACTCCTCATCGGGCATCGAGGGCGGGCACTTGGGCGAGCCGCTCAGCGCCACGAAGATCGTCTTGCCGTCCGCACTGACCCGCACCCCGCGGGGCCTCGTGCCGACGGGGATCGAGGCCACCGCGCTGTCGGTGCGGGTGTCGATCACCGTCAGCTCCTGCGAGTCCTCGTTGGTCGCGTAGGCAAGGAGGCCGGCTTCGGCAGGCGCGACGCCGGCGGACGCGGTATCGCCGCTCGCCCGGGCGGGGGCCTCACCCCGCGTGCATGCGGCAAGCAGCGCGATGACGGTGAGCAGGGAAAGATCATTTCGCATCGAAGATCGCCTTGTCGCGGTTGCGGGTCTGATCGAGTCCCTCGATCCGGTCGACACCGACGGTGGAGCGGAAATCCGCGCCATCGATGTTCGCCGTGGTGAGCTTGGCGCCGGTGAGGTCGGCCCCGGTGAGGTCGGTCTGCACCAGCTCGGCGTTTCTGAGGTCGGCGCGCACGAGACGTGCACCGGCAAGTGTGGCATGGGAGAAGTCGGCCTTGAAGAGGTTGGCGCCGGACAGGTCGGCGCCGGACAGGTCGGCGCTCACGAAGGTGGCGCGCATGACGCCCATCGACTGGTTCCCGGGATCGGCGCCGATGTTGGCGTTGGTGAGCACGGCGCCGACGAGCTTGGCACCGCGCAGGTAGCCGATGATGCGCGTGCCCGAGAGGTTGGCGCCGCTCAGGTCCGCCGCCTCGATGATGGTGGCGAAGAGGCTCGCCCCCTCGAGGTTCGCCCGGCGAAGGTCGGCCCTACGCAGGACACTTCCGTCGAGGTTGGCGCGGCTGAGGTCGGCGCCGGTGGCGACCGCGTCGGTCAGGTCGCAGGAGAAGAGGTTGGCGCCGCCGAGCTTCGCGTCACTCAGCCTGGCACCGGTCAGGGTGGCGCGCCTGAAGTCCAGCCCGCGAAGGTCGAGCCCGCTCAGGTCCACGTTGGAGAGATCGGGGGGCGTGTTGCCGGTGCCCGTCGCGAGGCGCGCCTTCAGCTGCTCGAGGTCCAGCCGGACCACGGGCGTATCGACCGCGACACGGGAGTGTGGCTCCGCTGCGGAGAAGGTTGTCGTGGCCAGGAACGCGGCCACCAGAGGGGATAGGATCATGCTCTTCCTTGGTGAAAGTATCCGGAGACTGCCCGGATGGCTATTCGCTGGTACCCGGCCGAAACCGGGCCGGTCCCCGAACGTGAGCGGGACCGCCACGTCGCGGTCCCGCTCGTGATCCCGATTCGCGACCCCGGGGAGCGGGGTCAGCCTTCGCGTTTCAAGGCCGGTCGTCCCGGCGACATCTTCGCGTCGCTCCGTGCCTTCACGTAGCTGTAGATCTTGTCGATCGTCGGGATTTCCATGCCCAACGCGCACCACGAGGGCATACCCTTCTCGGGGCGGCCGGCGCACACCACCTGCATGAATAGCTCCTTCGTATTGATGGGCCCGTCCGGCTTGAGGGAGAGGATGAGGTGGGGTGCGATCGTCGTTCCGAGCGCGTCCTCCCCATGACACCGGGCGCAGTCCAGGTTGTAGTGCTTCCAGCCGTCGTACACTTCCTGGGACACCGTGTCCCGGGGGGCCTTGTGGTATTCGTCACGGAGGTCCTGGGCGACGGCTCGAGTCGTGATTGTCGACGCCGCCAGCAGGACGCCGACGCCCAGCACGATCCGGCGGAGCACGGTTATGAGGGGCGTGCGCATGCTCGAGGACGTTCCTTTCGGACGGAAGAGGGATCGGAAACCCGCGTCCAGCCGCGGCGTCAGCGGCGACCGGCGAATCAACAAACTGGTTCTCGAACTCTCATACCATATTAGCGGGCAACGGTTCCGGGGCAGCTACCTACGCAACCGCCATGCCCGACGGGTTTCAGCTCGGTCCCGCCCGCTTGCCGGTATCGGCCGCGGGAGCGGTCGTGGCGCCAGTCGGCTTCTCCTGGCTCCCCTCTCCAAGGGGGAACATCGGAACGCTGTACTCCTTCAGGATGGCCTCGATCTCCGGGCGCTTGCGCTCGAGCACGGTCTGCAGGCTGTCCCGCAGCACGCGGTCGCGGCGCCGGACGCCCAGACCGATGTCGAACCGGAAGGGAAAATCGCTCAAGGAATCGCGCTCGGCCAGGGGTGTGAGCTGGAGGGGGACCGGGGACTTCTTGGCGAAGTAGCCCGCCAAGGGGCCCCAGACGATGGCGATGTCCACGTCCTTGTTGACGACCCCGTTGATGATGTCCTCGGGCCGGACCTGGTCGGAGAAGAAGGTGGCGTATCCCGTGAGGTTGCCCACCACGCCGTAGCGGCTCAGCACCATGACCGGCGGCGGGTTCTCGGCGTCGGAGTTGAGGATGTTGACCCCGATCCTGAGCGTCTTGAGCCGGGGGTCGGCGAGCGAGGTGATGTCGAGCCCACTGTCCTTCCGGGTGACGAAGAAGTAGCCGGACCGGAAGTAGGGCTTGGTGACGCCGGCTATGTCGAGCCCACTCGGCGCCTCCATCGCCACGTCGCAGTAGCGGCCGTTGAGCGCTCGGGCGAAGTAGCCGCGGCGGACCGGCCACCAGGCATACACGACCTGGGAGTTCCATTCGCGAGCGATCAACTCGGCGATCTTCTGCTCGAATCCCTCCCCCTTGTCGTTGGAGAGGGGCATGTTGTCGGGGTCGGCGCAGACGCGGAGGATGCCGGACGTGGGGACCTGCGGGCGGAGCTGCGCGTGGGCCTGGGCGACCGGGAGAACGCACGCCGCGAGCGCGACGGCAGTGAGCCCGGCTGTCGAACGGGAGCGCATCATGACCATCGGACCCTGCTGGGGAGCCGCCGGCCAGTGGGGGTCACCGGGGGACGGTTTCCGTGAAACGAACGGCGCCGGAGCTGACCGCGCCCCGGCGCCGTGCTCGTGCTGTAATGTACTCCCGGGGCGACCGGAGGGTATCCCCTCCGGCCGGCCGGGTGGTCCGGCTTACTTCACGGCCGCGTTCTTCAGCCCGAAGACGGTCAGGACGCCGCCCTGGGTCGAGAAGCTGCCCACGTCAGCGAAGGCGCCGAGCGCGCCGAGACCGGCGGTCGGATCCTCGGCACCGATGCCGGCGGCGACGCCGATACCGGCCCAGCCGCCGATGCCCGAGAGCACGGCGACGTTCTGCGACCCGTCCGGAGCGGAGTAGGTCATCGGGTTACCGATGATGCCCGACGGGGTCTTGTACTGCCAGAGAAGCTTGCCGGTCTTGGCGTCGACGCCCTTCAGCCAGCCTTCCATGGTGCCGTAGAACACGACACCACCGGCCGTGGCGAGCGCGCCGCCGTACGCCGCGAGGTTCTCCTTGATCTCCCACACGACCTTGCCCTTCATCGGATCCCAGGCGATGAACCGGCCACGGTGGCCGCCGGGGCCCGGGAACATCCGCACGATCGCGCCGACGTACGGCTGACCGACGGAGTACTTCACCTCGACGCCTTCATAGTCCATGCAGATGTGGTTCGCCGGGACGTAGATGAGGCCCGTCTGCGGCGAGAAGGCGGTCGGCTGCTGATCCTTGAAGCCGATGGCGGCCGGGCAGATGCCCTCGCCGTTCTTCTTCGAGGAGGTGCCGTACTTCGGATCCTTGACCGGGACGCCGGTCTCGACGATGCCCTCGACGGGGGTACCCGTGCCGCCGTTCTTGGCCCAGTTGATCGGGCCGAAGGCGTTGGCGACGAGGACCTTGCCGTTGGTGCGGTCGAGCGTGTAGCCGATGCCGTTACGGTCGAAGTGGGCGAGCAGCTTCTTGCCGCCGCTCTCGAACAGCAGCATTTCGTTGATGCCGTCGTAATCCCACTCGTCGTGCGGGGTCATCTGGTAGGCCCACTTCACTTTCCCGTTGTCCGGGTTACGCGCCCAGATGGTCATCGACCACTTGTTGTCGCCCGGCCGCTGGTCGGGGTTCCAGCTGCCCGGGTTGCCCGACCCGTAGTACATCAGGTCGAGGTCGGGGTCGTAGGAGTACCAGCCCCA